>JAGAOD010000084.1 GCA_017623855.1 Clostridia bacterium | reverse complement strand
CTGGAAGTCATTCGCAAGCAGGGCCAGAATCATTTCAAACCCGAAAATGTTCCGGAGCAGCTGGACGAGGATCTGCCGCAGCAGGCAATCGTCAGTGCATTCCGTAAATACACGAAATAAGGAGGAAGGGA
The DNA here is from genome assembly GCA_017623855.1 of Clostridia bacterium. Taxonomy (GTDB): domain Bacteria; phylum Bacillota; class Clostridia; order Oscillospirales; family Acutalibacteraceae; genus Hominenteromicrobium. Next base: position 4,657 of record JAGAOD010000084.1, on the reverse strand, counting down.
CAAATGCAAAGAATTGGTGTTTTTGTATGCTGGTGCGGAAGCAACATTGCAGGTACGGTTGACGTACAGGCGGTTTCCGACGCGCTGAAAAACGAGCCCGGCGTCGTCTTTTCCACCGATTATCAATACATGTGTTCCAAAACGGGACAGGATCTCATTCAGGATGCGATCAAGGCGCATGACCTCACCGGCGTCGTCATCTGCTCCTGCTCGCCGCGCATGCACGAAGCGACATTCCGAAAGACGGTCGCCGCGGCGGGGCTGAACCCGTACATGCTGGAGGTCGCAAACATCCGCGAGCAGTGCTCGTGGGTACATAAGGACATAAAAACGGGCACGCAGAAGGCGATCGTCTTAGCGAGAGCCGCCATCGCGAAGGTGCATCTGAACGCGCCGCTCACCCCGGGCGAGACACCCGTCACGAAGCGCGCGCTCGTCATCGGCGGCGGTATTGCCGGCATACAGGCGGCACTCGATATCGCCGAAGCCGGATTTCCCGTCGACATCGTCGAGAAGAAGCCGACGATCGGCGGCAAGATGGCACAGCTCGACAAGACATTCCCGACGCTCGACTGCGCCGCGTGCATTCTGACCCCGAAGATGGTCGACGCCGCGCAGAACGAGAATATCCGCATTTTCTCCTACAGCGAGATCGCGGGCATCAGCGGCTTTGTCGGCAATTTCAGCGTGCAGATCAAAAGAAAAGCACGCTTTGTAAACGAGGACCTCTGTACGGGCTGCGGCGCATGCGTGGAAAAATGCCCGATGAAGAAGGTGCCGAACGAGTTTAATCTCGGCATGGACAATAGAAGCGCGGTCTATATTCCGTTCGCGCAGGCCGTTCCGAAGGTCGCCGTCATCGACCCCGACGCCTGCAACATGCTGAAAAACGGCAAATGCGGCCTCTGCGCGAAAGTCTGCACCGCGGGTGCGATCGACTATAAGCAGCGGGATGAATACATCGACGAAAAGTACGGCGCCGTTGTAGTCGCGACCGGCTTCGAGCCGATCAGCCTTCAGAAATTCGACGAGTATGCTTATAATAGCTCGAAGGACGTCATCACGTCGCTCGAGTTCGAGCGTCTGACGAACGCCGCAGGCCCGACCGCGGGCAAGCTCCTGCGCCCGTCCGACGGCAAGCACCCCGAAAAGATCGTTTTCGTGCAGTGTGTCGGCTCGCGCTGTGACGGCTGCAGCGAAAAGGGCAAGCCGTACTGCTCGAAGATCTGCTGCATGTACACCGCAAAGCACGCGATGCTGACGCGCGACAAATACCCCGACACCGAGGTCTATGTCTTTTACATCGACGTGCGCACCCCGGGCAAGAATTTTGACGAATTTTACCGCCGCGCCGTCGAGGAATACGGCGTGCATTACATCAAAGGTGCGGTCGGAAAGGTCACACCGGAGAACGGCAAGCTCCTCGTGCAGGCGTCCGACCTGATAGACAACAAGCAGCTTCTGATCGACGCGGACTTAGTCGTTCTGGCGGCGGCGATCGAGCCGGACAAGTCCGCGAGACCGCTTGCCACACAGCTCACGGCGAGCATGGACACGAACGACTTTTTCACCGAGGCGCACCCGAAGCTGCGTCCCGTCGAGAGCCCGACCGCCGGCGTCTTTCTGGCGGGCGCGTGCAAAGGGCCGAAGGATATCCCCGAGACCGTCTCCGAGGCAAGTGCCGCCGCGGCGAAGGTCATAGGCTTACTCGTCAAAAATAAGCTCACCGGAAACCCCTGTGTCGCGAGTGTGGATGCGCTTTTGTGCAGCGGCTGCTCCGCGTGCCAAAATGTCTGCCCGTACGGCGCGATCACATATGAGGAAAAGGAATTCCGCATGCCCGACGGCGTTAAAATGCGGCGCGCAGCGTCCGTCAACCCCGCCGTCTGTCAGGGCTGCGGCTGCTGTACGGTCGCGTGTCCCTCGGGCGCCGCGGACCTTCTCGGCTTTACGAACAGACAGATCATGGCGGAGGTGGATGCGATATGCCGATAAACGAATATAAACCGCTCATCGTCGCGTTCTGCTGCAACTGGTGCTCCTACGCGGGCGCCGACCTTGCGGGCAACAACCGGGCGAATTACCCGTGTGATGTGAAGATCATCCGCGTCCCGTGCTCCTGCCGTGTGAACCCGATGTTCATCTTAAAGGCATTTCAGCGCGGTGCGGACGGCGTGATTCTCTGCGGCTGTCACCCGGGCGACTGCCATTATACGTCCGGCAATTACTTCACGCGCCGAAGAATGGCCGTGCTGTTTTCGCTCCTTGACTTTTTCGGCATCGAGCGCGAACGCACGCGCGTCGAGTGGATCTCTGCCGCCGAGGGTGCAAAATTTGCGGCGACGATGAATGAATTCACAAAGACCGTCGCGGCGCTCGGCGAGAACAGGAGATTGGAGGATCTGCGATGCAAAAAATGACAAGAGAAGCGCTTTTGGAAAAGGCGCGGGAGCTGCTTTCAAGCGGCAAGGTGTCCGCGGTCCTCGGCTGGAAGAAGGGCGAATTTGACTACGATGTCACGCCCGCCGTTTTCGACAGTGTTGACGCACTCGAAGACTTCGTCTGGGGCGATTTCTGCGGCGCGAACCTTTCAAAATATCTCATCAAGGAAACGAAAAAGCATAGGGTTTTGGTTTTTCTGAAGCCCTGTGATACATACAGCATGAATCAGCTGCTCACGGAGCATCGCTTTGAAAGAGAGCAGGTCCATGCGGTCGGCGTGCCCTGCGACGGCATGGCGGACATAAATCTGCTCCGCCGGAAAGCGGGCGAGGGCATCGTCTCGGTGGATAGCATCGGCGAAGAGATAAAGGTCGAAACGCTCTATTCGGACGAGCCGGTCATCATCGACCGCAGAGAAGTCCTTTTGGAGCGCTGTGTAAACTGTAAAAGCAAGAAGCACGCCGCTTTCGACGAGCTTTTGAGCGATGCGGGGGAGGACAGTTCGTCCGACCGCTTTCAGGACGTCGAAAAGCTCGAAAGCATGACACCGGACGAGCGCTTTGAGTTCTGGCAGAACGAGCTTTCGCGCTGCATTCGCTGCAACGCCTGCCGCGACGTCTGTCCCGCGTGCACCTGCGAGACCTGTGTGTTCAATAATCCGTCGTCGGGTGCGGAAAACAAAGCGCCCGTAAACAGCTTTGAGGAGCAGATGTTCCACATCATCCGCGCGTTTCACGTCGCGGGACGCTGTACGGACTGTGGCGAGTGCGCGAGGGTCTGCCCCGAGCATATCCCGCTGCACCTCATCAATCGCAAGATCATTAAAGATATGAACGCGTTCTACGGGGTGTTTCAGGCGGGCGCGGAGGTCGGCGCAAAGTCCCCGCTTCTGGACTATACGGTATCCGACATCGAGCCCGGTGCGGTCTTTGACGGGAGGGATCACGATGCGTAAATGTGCCCTTTCAAAATTACCGGACGTTTTCGAGAAGATCGCGTCCGAAATGACGCTCTTTCTGCCCGTCGACCGCGAAGACGGCAGAGCGGAATACCAACAGTGGGTGCCGGGCAAGGCTTTGAGCGACGCGCTCACGACGGTCAAAAGCCCGAAGGATCTCTTTTTCCCGCAGACCGAGGATCTCATGCGGTTTAAGGTCGAGGGGAAGAAGATCGCGATCGACGATATCCGCGAGGACGTGGAGCCCTTCGCCGTGTTCGGCGTGCGCGCCTGCGACGTCAGGAGCTTAGATATACTTGACCGCGTGTTCCTAACCGAGCCGCGCGACAGCTATTATGCGGAAAAAAGGGAAAAGGGCGTCGTCGTGTCGCTTTCGTGCGAAAAGCCGGCGGAGACCTGCTTCTGCACCGCATTCGGCATAGATCCCCTAACGTCCGCGGGCGACGTTGCCGTGTGGAAAACGGAGACCGCGCTCTTTTTTAAGGCGAACACCGAAAAGGGTGGGGCGTTTCTTAAAATCATAGAAGAACTGACGGAAGATACCGCCGGAGAAGAGGTCGAAGCTGTAAAAGCAAAGACAGAGAAAATTCTTCAAAAGCTGCCGCTTCGCGATGTACCTGTAAACGCCTTCGGCGGCGGGAAGACGCAGGCGCTTTTCGACAGACCCGAATGGGACACGCTTTCCGAAAGCTGTCTCGGCTGCGGCACGTGCACCTTTGTCTGTCCGACCTGTCAGTGCTACGACATCAAGGATTTTTCGGCCGGGAACGCCGTCATCCGTTACCGCTGCTGGGACTCCTGCATGTACTCGGAATTTACGAAAATGGCGCACGGCAACAACCGCGTGACGCAGAAGGAACGCTTCCGCCAGCGCTTTATGCACAAGCTCGTGTATTTTCCGGAAAATCATGACGGGCTCTTTTCCTGTGTCGGCTGCGGCCGATGCCTCAGAAGCTGCCCCGTTTCGATGAATATTGTTAAAGTGATGCGAAAGATCGGAGGGAAGCACAATGCATAAAACCGATACGCTGATCCCGAAGATCGGCGTCATCACCGACGTCCGCCGCGACACACCGGACATCAAGACGTTCCGCGTCGTGACGCCGGACGGGAAAAAGGCGTTTTCCCACCGTCCGGGACAGTGCGCGATGCTCTCCGTCCCCGGCGTCGGCGAAGCCATGTTTTCGATCACCTCGTCCCCGACGAACGAGGACTTTATGGAGTTTTCGATCAAAAAGTGCGGCTGCGTAACGGATT
>JAGAOD010000083.1 GCA_017623855.1 Clostridia bacterium | reverse complement strand
GAAGCCGCTGCAAAGTATGGCATCATCCGCCTCTGCGGCCTGCACTGCTATGACGGACATATCCACGACACGGATTATGACAGCCGCTTTGTACACGCTGATACACCCGCCGAAAAGGTCTATGCACTTCGTGAAGAACTCATCGCAAAGGGATATGATCTCTCCGTCATGATCATGGGCGGCACGCCGACCTTCCCCTGTCACGCTAAGACCAAGGACGTGTTCCTTTCCCCGGGCACGATCTTTGTCTCCGACAGCGGATACCGCAAAAGCTTTCCCGACATCGACGTTACACCCGCCGCGGCGGTTCTGACCCGTGTCATTTCCCACCCCGGAACGGATCTCTTCACTCTGGACACCGGAACAAAGGCGATTTCGGCCGATGCAAACCCGAGAGGCATTCTTTTCGGCTTTGAGGAGAAATGCGATCCGGTGCTCAGCAGTGAGGAGCACTGGGTATTCCGCATGCGTCCCGAATTCATTGATGAGCGTCCCGCCATCGGCGATATTCTCTACGCCATCCCGACGCATGTCTGTCCCACGACCGCCATGTACGATGCCGCTTATGTCTGTTCCGGCGGTAAGTTGATAGACATCTGGAAGGTCGCGGCGCGTGAGCGTATCGGTCAGACTTCATTGGAGGAGCTGCTGTGAAACGGCTGATCCGAAACGGTCTTTTGATCGACGGCAGTGGAAATACGCCGAATATCGGGGATCTGCTGATTGAAAACGACAGGATCGTCGCTGTTGAAAAAAGCATCACGGTGGATGCCGATGAGATCATCGACGCGGCCGGCAAGGTCGTTTCGCCCGCATTTGTGGATATGCACCGGCATTTTGACGCAAAGGCACTGTCCGACCGTTCGAAGGAGATTGAGCTGCGTCAGGGCATCGCAACGACTGTCGTCGGAAACTGCGGCTTTTCCATGGCACCGCTCGGCGGAGAATTCGCCGGGATAAAGCATCAAAACGATATTCCGATCCTCGGAAGCTATCCGAAACGGGAGCTCTCGTTCCCGCAATATCTTGACCTTCTCCAAAACACACCGCAATCACTGAACATTGCGGCGATGATCGGACTTGGCGCCGTGCGCATTACGCTGAACGGCTTTTCGAACCGCTCGCTGACAGATAAACAACTCGATGCAGGGTGCAGTATGATCCGTGATGCGCTCAACGCGGGCGCTTGCGGTGTGTCCGCAGGCATTATGTATCTGCCGGAATTCTACACCACGCAGGATGAATATCTTTCCCTCCTCGAGCCTCTCAAAGGCGGCAGGAAGCCGTTTGTCACACATATCCGCGGTGAGGGCGACTCGATGGTCGAAAGTGTCCGCGAGGTGATCGAGATCGCAAAACGCGCCGAATGTCCGCTCGAGATCAGTCATTTCAAGTCCTGCGGCATGAAAAACTGGAATCAGGACATCTTCCGCGCAATCGAGCTGATCGAAACGGAAAGAGCGCGCGGTATGGATATCTCTGTGGACTTCTACCCGTACATCGGCGGCTCGACCGGTCTCACGACCATGCTGCCGCCTGCCTTTGTGGACGGAGATATGCAAAAAGCCCTGCAAAAGCTCGGCACGAAAGAAGGTGTTGACGCTTTCCGTGCAGCGTCCCGGATCGACTACAGCGACTGGGACAATTACGCGCTTACACTCGGATGGGATCGGATCCTCATCTCCTCCGCTGAGGGCGAGAACCGAAAATTCATCGGCATGTCCGTCCCGGAAGCTGCCGAAAAATACGGCTTTGAGGATGCGGAGGCACTTGCCGCGTACCTCATGCACACGGAAAACGGACGCACGGCGATCATCAATCTGTCCATGGATCAAAACGACGTGGACACGATCGCAAGGCTGCCGTACTCGGTCCTGATCTCCGACGCCATTTATGCGGACACCGACACACCGCACCCGAGAATGTTCGGTGCGTTCCCGCACTTCATCGAGGACTATGTCGTAAAGCGCAATGTGCTGCCGCTCGAAGCTGCCATTCAAAAAATGACATCCATGCCGGCACGGAGAATGCAGCTTAAAGACCGCGGCACGCTCTTTGCCGGAAGCTATGCCGACGTTTTGATCTTCGATCCGAAAAAGATACATTCCGCCGCTTCCTTCACTTCGCCAAATCACCTCGGCGAGGGCATCGAGCGGCTGTACATCAACGGCACATGCCGTGTTCTGAATGACCGTATCACCGGCATCCCGTCCGGCAGCTGCTTAATCACTACATAAATATCACAAAGCTCTTGACTTAAAGTGCACTTCAAGTGCTATAGTTTTTTCGGAGTAAATTTGAAAGGACGGATACTATGATCTATAAGCAGTTTAAGGACAAGAAGCTTTCTCTTTTGGGTATGGGCAACATGAGACTTCCCACAAAGGAGGTCGACGGCGCTAAAGTGATCGACTGGGAAAAAGGCCGGGAGATCATCGATTACGCCTACAATAACGGCATCAACTACTTCGACACCGCATTCAGATACCACGGCGGCGAGTCCGAGCTTTTCGTCGGTGATGCGCTGAGCAAATATCCCCGCGACACATGGTATATCGCATCCAAGTTCCCGGGTCACATGATGAAGTTTGAAGGCCACAAGCTGGGCTTTAAGGGCTATCTTTCGAACTTCCACTGCGACACACCCGCGGATGTTTTCAACGAGCAGCTTGAGAAGTGCAAGGTCGATCATTTTGACTTCTACCTGCTCCATAACCTCTGCGAGTCCGCATACGATTTCTACACAAACGAGGAATTGGGCGTTGTGGAATACTTCAAGAAAATGCGCGACGAGGGCAAGATCACGCATCTCGGCTTCTCCTCTCACGGCAGAGCGGACACCATCGATAAGTTCCTCACAAAGTATGAGGGCGTCTTCGAATTCGTGCAGATCCAGTTAAATTACCTCGACGCCAAGCTGCAGGACGCCATGAGCAAATATAAGGTCATCTGGGAAAAGCACGGCATTCCGGTCATCGTCATGGAGCCCGTGCGCGGCGGCCGTCTCATCAATCTGCCGCAGAAGTCCGCAGAACAGCTGAAAGCCGTTGCTCCCGATGCCACCGCAGCATCCTGGGCTTTCCGCTATTTCCAGAATCTGCCCGGTGTTCAGGTCGTGCTTTCCGGCATGACAACGATGGAGCAGATCGTTGAAAATGTCGACATTTTCTCTAAGGAAAATCCGCTCAGCGACATAGAGCTGAAAACACTTGATGAGATCGTCAACGACATGCTGAAGCTCGTTCCCTGCACCGGCTGCCGCTACTGCACGGAAGAATGTCCGATGGGTCTTGATATCCCGAAGCTGATCGCCATCTACAACGAAGTCAAGAACGACGGTGATATGCTCAGCTTCAACATGGATGTAAACAAGGACGAGGAAAATCCCGCAAGATGCATCGGCTGCGGTGCCTGCAGCAGCATCTGCCCGCAGAGCATCGACATCCCGTCCATCATGAGCGAATTTGCCGATATTCTGGCGAAAAAGTAAATAACCCGAACATACAAAAGCAGAGCCGCTCCTACGAGTGGCTCTGTTCTTGTATCTTATCAAATTCTATTATATCTGTTAAAGCGCTTAAGCATGCTGAGCAGATTTGAGACGGCGGTTTCGAGTTCCTCTCTTGTCACGCGTCCCTCGGCAAAGCCTTTCAGGATCTGCTCGATGACCGGAGGTCCGCCGGGCATCACGATGTCATTGCCGGCCGCAACGGCATCCGCGCCGTCGACAACGTAGTCCATGTCACCCCAGTCAGTCACGACCGCACCGTCGAAGCCCCACTCCTCACGGAGGATATGCGTGCACAGATCCTTATTGCCGCCTGCAAAGGTGCCGTTGATCTTATTGAACGAGGACATAATGCAGTGCATATCTCCCTCTTTGACCAGCATCTCGAACGGACGGAGATACAGCTCACGGATCGCACGCTCCGACGCAACGGAATCGACCGCATCGAATTTCTTTTTGAGGCTGCCTCTGCGGTATGTTTCCTGCTCATTGACGGCAAAATGCTTCGCACAGACGAGCACGGGATGATTTTCCTGCGCGCCCTTTGCAACCTCCACCGCATACGCACCGCTCAGGAACGGATCTTCGGAATAATACTCGAAATTGCGTCCGCCAAGCGGATGTCTGTGCAGATTGACAGCGGGTGCAAGCCAGAGATCGATCTGACCCGGCTCGCATTCCGAAGCCACCGCATCACCGAATTTGCGCGCTAACTTGCGGTCAAAGCAGCATCCGATCAGCATTTCGGTCGGCCATGCAACGAGACCGACACCGGCGGGGCCGTCCTTATAATAGACGGACTCGATCCCCTTTTCGGTGATCGCCGGAGATACATAACCGTTGACGCCCGTCGGATGGCTGTTCGTTGTAAGCGGCTTTCCGTTCTCGTCGGAAGCCGTATTCGGCAGCTCCACATTCATCAGCGCGGCAAACGGGATACCGGGGCCATAACCGACACAAAGTGCAGCAAGCTCTTCCGTAGTGAAGTCTTTGAGTGCCGGCTCAATATCCACCTTATATTCCGCCTTTACGACCGGCTTCACGTCACCGGACAGCAGCGTGATCGTCGTCTCAGTCTCGACCATTGCAGCATTTTCCGCGTGCAGGAAATCGATCTTCCCTGCGTTGCATTCCTTGATCTGCAAACGGTTTTCACACTGTTCAAGGAGAATATCTTCCGGAACACTGACGGTTGCGACAGCTTTCACATCCTCGGAGGATGTGCCGAGCTTCAGATTGTATGCGCCGCTTTCGATCACATAGGCGGCCTTAGCTTCCACATAGCAGCCAAGCTGACGCCACGGGATCAATATCTCCACGCGCTGTGCTTCGCCGGGCTCTAAAAGCTCAGTTTTCTCAAAGCCCGCAAGCTCCCGATGCGCACGACCGGACTTCGTATTACCGGCAGACACATAGATCTGCACGACCTCTTTACCGGCTGTGTCGCCTGTATTTTTCACCTCTGCGGAAACAAGAACGCCGTTCTCCTTTTTTTCGGCGCCGACAAAACGAACATTAAAGGTCGTATAGGACAAACCGAAACCGAACGGATACAGCGGCTTCACATTAAAGGAGTCAAAATATCGGTAGCCGAGATAGATATCTTCCTTATACACCGTGACAAGACTTTTCTCGAAGCCGATGCTGCCGTTTTCTGCGGCATCCAGACCGTAATCCGCATACGTCAGCAACTTCTCGGGATTTGGCTTATCCCACGAAAAATCGCGTGCAGCCGGATAATCATCATAGTTCTCCGCTACCGTCACCGTCATTTTACCCGACGGATTAACCTTGCCGCTCAAGATCCGTGCCAACGCAGAACCGCCCGTTTCACCGGGAATACCCAAAAACAGAACGGCCTTTACGGACGGATAAGCCTTTGTCCAGCTCAAGTCGATCAGCCCGTTTACGTTCAGTACAACAGCGACATTTTCATAAGCACTGCAAACCTGATCGATCAACGCCTTTTCGGAGTCCGTGCAGTAATAGTCACCGTCCAGATGACGGTCGCATTCTTCACCGCCGGAGCTGCGTCCGATCACGAGCACAGCCGTGTCCGTATTTTCGCGGCTCTTTTCGATCACATCGGACGGAACGGCAAACTCCTCCGTCGGCGCTTGATATGTACCGAAGATCTCATACATCAGACCGCTCGTCACCATCTCACCGAGCTTTGAAAAATCAAACGGTTCGGGCGGCGGCAATGCAGCAAAGGCATCTTTGTAAAACTGCTCTACAGACGCCTCGGTGCAGATTCCCTCGTCCTTGCAGCACGCGATCAGATCATCCTTTTCTGTGCCTCTTGCCGCTCCGGAACCGCTGCCGGAAATGATCATATCATACGCGGCGCGGCCAAAAAAAGCCACAGGCTTTTTGGGGTTCAGCGGCAGCAAATGTGCATCGTTCTTAAGAAGGACCGCCGACCCCTCGACGATCTCTCTCGCTATATCTCTCGGAATCATTTTTATACTCCTCTCCTACTGTACATATGTGCTGCACAATCTTTCTTAGATTAAGAAAATAGTACCATTTATGGCTGAGGATTGCAAGCTTTAGCTCTATACGGATATTTTTCCTTTTTTCAGCCCATACTACCTACACCTAAACTCACACAGGACGGTGGACGGTATGTATGCTTATTCTCAGAGTAAGGTCGAGATCTGCGGGGTAAATACCGCAAAATTACAGACGTTGAAGAACGACGAAATGCAGGAGCTTTTAAGACAATGCAGAAACGGAGACAAGGCCGCACGCGAGAAGCTGATACAGGGTAATCTCCGGTTGGTCTTAAGCGTTATCCAGCGCTTTACGAGCCGCGGAGAAAATCCCGACGATCTCTTTCAGGTCGGCTGCATCGGACTCATCAAAGCCATCGACCACTTCGACCCGAGCCATGAAGTCATGTTCTCAACCTACGGTGTACCGATGATCTCGGGCGAAGTGAAGCGTTTTCTCCGCGACAGCAACCCGGTACGCGTCAGCCGCTCGATGCGGGATACCGCATACCGCGCGATGCAGGTCAAGGAGCGCATCACAAACGAAAAAGGCAGAGAACCGAAGATCACGGAGATCGCCGAAGCACTCGAGCTGCCGCCCGAGGATGTCGTCATCGCACTTGAAGCGATCGTCGAGCCGATCTCCCTGTATGAGCCGGTATTTTCCGACGGCGGCGACACGATCTATATTATGGATCAGGTAAAGGGCGGCACGACGGACGGTGACTGGCTTGAAGAATTATCCATAAAACAGGCGATCCGCGACTTAAATCCGCGAGAAAAAAAGATCCTCTCCATGCGCTTTATCGACGGGAAGACCCAAACCGAGGTCGCTTCGGAGATCGGTATCTCGCAGGCGCAGGTCTCCCGTCTTGAAAAAGGCGCAATGAAGAAGATCAAAAGCGTTTTATAAATTTTTACAGACCCAGAGCTTCGTACGTCAGATCGCGGATCGGCGCATGACCGCAGCCGATGAGTGACGGCCAGCCGCGCACGTGCATGGCGAAGAAGATGGAAAGCTGATTTTCGGGATCGATCATGATATACGCCCCTGCGGCGCCGTCCCAGCCGAATTCACCGATCGGACTGCGCTGTCCCTGCGATCGGTCGATCATCGTACGAACACCAAGTCCGTAGCCGTAACCCGGGCCCGCCGCACAGCTGAAGGCAGGATCCTTCGTAAAGGCGGAAAGCTGCTCACTGCGCATGAGGTCGATCGTCTCCGGACGCAGAATACGCTTTCCGGTCGCACCGACACCGCCGTTTGCAAGAGCGTCCGCGAACAGGCTGTAATCCTCCACACAGGAGATCAGCCCTGCGCCGCCGCTTTCATAATTTTCAGAGAGCTTGAACTCGTTTTTCACGCCGAATTCTCTGATCCTGCCCGGCTCATAGCATTCAAACTGTGCCATGAGCGCATCGGGGTCTGTCAGCTCAAAGCCCGTGCGTGTGATGCCGAGCGGCTCCAGGATATTCTGTTTGAGATACTCGGAGAACTTCACGCCGGACGCCGCTTCGACTACGGCTGCCAGCACATCGTGACAAAGGCTGTACTGAAAACGCTCGCCCGGCTCGAAGCAAAGCGGGGACTTTGCAAACGACGCGACCATTTCCACCGTGCCGGCTTCGGGGTTCTCTCCCGCCGCACATAGGATCGGCTCTTTCTGCATATCGTAATCGAGACCGGCTGTCATCGTGAACAGGTGACGGACGGTCATTGTATTTTCCGGCGCTTTTCGCTCATCATCACAGAGCAGAAACACATTTTCGTATGCGGGGATCCAGCGGCTCACAGGGTCATCGAGACCGAGCACGCCGCGCTCCACAAGCTGCAGGGCAGCCGTACAGGTCATGACCTTCGTACAGGAATACAGAAAATAAAGCTCATTGCCCGAAACCGGCGTTTCACCCGCATAATCCCTCGTGCCAAATGTCTTTCTGAACAAAACCTCATGCGCCCGCATGATCTGAATATCACAGCCGGGAACACCGAAACTGCCGCAGAGCGTTTCTTCGATATAGTTGATCACTTTTGAAAAATCCGTCATCCTTCTATCCTCATCACAGTGTTTTCAGCAAAGCTTCAAATCCGTCCGCAGGCAGCGCCTCAAAGCTTCCCTGTGCCGTTTTCGGATTACCGCCGCCCTTCGCGGACAGCGCCGCATTGATAACCTTTGCCGCATCCCGACAGTTCTTTTCGCACTTCTCTCCCGCCATGCAGAAATAGCGGTATCTGCCGCCGTCATCACAGAACAGCGCCGCAAGTGCCGTCGGTTCCGCTTCGCATAGCTGTTCCGCAATACGCTTAGCCGCATCCGTATCGACCGGTACATAACCGCCGTATACAGGGCCGTTTTCGGTCTCTGCCGAAGCCTTCATAAGCTTTTCCGTATAAATAGCCGCCAGCTGCATATTTTTTTGCCGCAGCACCGCATGCACAGCGGAGATCTGTTCCTCTTTTCTTTGAAGCGCCTCGGGCACGCCGTCTGGCTTCACGGAAAGCTTAGCGGCTGTCTTTCTGAGCATGTCGTTCTCCATCGCAAACCAGCGAAGAGCAAGCTCACCGCAGGCAAACGTAATGCGGCAGCCCTGCTTGTACTTAATATGCTCCAAGACCTTGATCATACCGACCTGACCGGTCATATTACAGTGTGTGCCGCAGCAGGTGCACATCTCTCCGCCCTCGATCTCGACGATGCGGATATCGCCGCCCGTGAGCTTTTCATTCTTTTTTCGAAGCGGGAGCGTTTGCATTTCTTCCGCCGTGACCGTGTAGATCTTCACTTCGCCGTTATTCCACAGCAGCTCGTTTGCATACAGCTCACCTTCTGCGACCTGCTCCGGCGTCAGCATCCGGTCAAGGTCGATCGTCACAACGTCCTCGCTCATATGAAAACCGACATTCACGGCGCCGAACAGCTTCTGATACGCAAAGGACAGGATATGCTCGCCGGTGTGCTGCTGTGTGTGCAGACGGCGAAGCGGCGCATTTACGCGGATCTCAACGGTCTCGTCGACCGCAAAGGCGGATGTGACCTGATGGATCACCGTCCCGTTCTCTTCTCTGCAGTGCAGGATATCGGCGTCGTTCATCATACCGATATCACTGCGCTGACCGCCGCCCTCCGGAAACAGCGGGGTCACGTCCGTTTCTATGTCATAGCTTCCGTCAGAACGCGCAGTGCAGCCGATAACACAAGCCGTCACCTGCATACAGTCCATATTTTCAAGATATAATTTCTTACAGCTCACTTTGTACCTCTCTACGAAAAAATGCGCAGGGATCCCCTGCGCATTCTGATTTCCGATTTATCTGCCGCAGCACTTCTTGTACTTCTTGCCGCTGCCGCACGGACACGGATCGTTACGGCCGATCTTCGGGCCCTTAACAACGGTCATGGAAGACTTCTGCTCCTTATAGAGCTCCTTGCGTCTTTCCTCTGTGAGGTGCTTATCCCACTGCGGGAGGGTGTACAGCCATTCTGCTTTCGCTGCGACCATGTTGTAATACAGCTTTTCCTTGTCGTAATCGAGGGAAACTTCGCTTTCCTCGGTCAGGTTCTCGAGGTCATTTGCTGCCTTCAGGCTGTCATTGATGCCGTCAAGGAAGCCCGTCATTTCGACTACGTCAACGTTAAAACGCTCCGCGAGTGCCTTAACCGTACCGGTGATCGGTTCACTGTCCAGAAGCTCAGCGTAGAAATCTCTTTCACGCAGGAAATAATCGTTCCAGTACTGCTGTGCATCGGGTGCGGAGGACTTCATCTCTGCATAGTCCTGCCAATCCTTAAAAAGTGCCATTGTTCTTCAATCCTTTTCATTTCGTTCTAAGAATTCAAGACCGATTATACAGGAATATTCCGTACATTTCAAGTGAATTCTTGATTTCAGATTGAAAATTCACTTAAAAGATGCTATTCTGTATGTAAGAATGTCCCACCCGGGGACTCAAAGGAGAGTTTGTGCGCAATTTGGCACTTTAAGAGAAAGGGGAACACGAATGGAAAACAAGGCTCCCAAAAAGAACACCATGAATGAACTGAATAAAAAGCAGGTCTTTGTAGATCTTGACACGAAGTTCACGGCCGAGAACACGGACGACCGAACAAAGGTCCTCCCGACCGATCTGCACCGCAGGACAGTCTTCGACGAGGCATATGCCGCTATGAAGAATGCGAGACCCGTTCCGGTCCGTCGTCCCTCCCCGACCCCGAAGCGGCCCGCCGCAGACAGAAACCGTTTTCGTCCGAACAAGATCTGGGACACACGTCTTTGCAGCGGTGAGCTGCCCGCCGACGCACTGCGCCGCACCGCGGGTCAGCTTTTGATCCTTACGCTGTTCTGTTTTGCTGTCGCCCTTCTCATTTCCGTTAAGGGTTTGATCCTTGACCGCATGACCGATACGGACTACAGCGCTCTTGCAAGGGGCACCTCCTACTCCGCGCCGGTCGGCGACATGGAATTTGATTTCACCTCAAGCACACTGCCCGACGGTCTTGCCGCCGCACAGGCAGTATGCACGCAGTTAAATGCACCGATCACCGACAACGCCGTACCGGAACACGGCAGCAGACCGCTCTATCCCGGAAAGGTGCATACCGCTATGAAAAGCGCGCTGACCGAAACCGAACCGGTCCTTAAGACCAATATGTCAAACCTCGATCTTTTTGTGCAGATCTATCAGAGCCTCGAGCACAACATGCCGGTCATCGTCCTGCTTTCCGAAAAAGACGGGAACAAATACGAAATGCAGTATGCGGTCGTTTCGCACATGTACGCGGAAGACGACCTGATCACCGTTTATAATCCGAACAGCGGCATGAAGGACTACACCTTTGAACAGTTCATTGCCGCAACACGCTTTGATAATTTCAAAGACATGCCCGTTCGCATCCGTATCGCTCTGGCGGTCGGCTCCTGGGCAAGAAACACCGCAATTTTCATTCAGACGAACAATGAACAGCAAGAGTAAGATCCGGCTGCCGGACGGCTGCCGATTTATCATCGGGCGTCTGCGGCAAAACGGATATAAAGGGTATGCCGTCGGCGGCTGTATTCGCGACAGCCTATTAAACCGCACACCGAACGATTGGGACATTACGACCGATGCGCTGCCCGAGCGCGTGGTCGAGCTCTTCCCCGACATTCCGGTACTGTTAACAGGTATACAGCACGGGACCGTTACGCTGATGCTTGACAATGAACCCTATGAGGTCACGACCTTCCGCATAGACGGGGACTACTCCGACGGACGTCATCCGGACCGGGTATCCTTTACAACCTCCATCGGGGATGATCTTGCCCGCCGCGACTTTACCGTGAACGCAATGGCCTATAACGACGAGGACGGTCTCATAGATCCCTTCGGCGGCAGCAAGGATCTTGAAAAGAAGATCATCCGCTGTGTCGGAGAGCCGGAGCGCCGTTTTCACGAGGACGCTCTGCGGCTGCTGCGCGCCGTCCGCTTTTCGGCACAGCTCGGTTTTTCTATTGAGCAGAACACCCTCAGCACCCTGAAAAAGCTCAGCCCGTCGATCACGCTTGTCGCAAAGGAACGCATCTTTTCCGAACTGAAAAAGACGGTCACGGCGCCCTCTGCATCGGATGCTTTGCGTCTTGCGCCCGATCCGTTTTTCGCCGCTGTTTCTGAGCTTTCTGTCATACGCTCCACGCCTCAGAACAGCCGATACCACATATATGACGTATGGGAGCATACACTCCATGCGCTCGAGCATACACCGCAGGACACGGTTTCGCGTCTCGCCGTGCTGTTTCACGACGTCGGAAAAGGCGTATGCCGCACGGTCGGAAAGGACGGTTTCGATCATTTCTACGGCCATCCGGTACACAGTGCGGAGCTTACCCGCAATGCACTACGCGCTCTGCGATGCGACAATAAGACCCTGCACGATGTTGTCATGCTCGTCGAACTGCACGACACACACTTCCCGATGCGCCCGGCGAAATTCCGCCGCCTGCTCGCCCGACTCGGCTATCCCCTGTTTTTTAAGCTTTTGGATGTATCCCATGCCGACAGCAAGGCGCATGCGCCGTGGTGTATTGAAGAACGCTGCTCGGCTTTGGAAGAGGCACGACGGGAAGCACTCCGTCTGCAGAGCGAAAACTACTGTCTGACGCTGAAGCAGCTTGCGGTCACGGGACACGACCTCACCGCGCTCGGCGTCAATGGACGTATGATCGGCGAAATACTGCATTCACTCTTAGATGAGGTCATCATCGGACAAGCGCCAAATGACAGAGCAGTACTCTTAAACCGAGCCGAGCGCATCATACAAAAGAAAAAGACATAACAAAAGCCTTCAGCAAACCGCTGAAGGCTTTCATAATTCCAATTGATATCAGGATGTATAGTTATCGAAGTAACCCTGAATGAAGACGATCGGCGTACCCTTATCGCCGGAGCCGCTTGTCAAGTCACTCAGAGAACCGATGAGGTCTGTGAGCTGACGCGGTGTTGTGCCCTGGGAAGCCATGTTGCCGACAAGATTATCCTTCTTCGCGCGGATGCTCTCGGAAATTGCCTTCTTCAGATCTTCACCGGACAGGTCCTTAAAATCGTTATCCGCCAGATACTTGAGCTTCAGCTCATTCGGTGTGCCGACAAGACCATCTGTGAATGCCGGAGAAACGACCGGGTCTGCGAGCTCCCAGATCTTACCCTTCGGATCCTTGAACGCGCCGTCGCCGTAAACCATGACCTCAACGTGCTTGCCGGTAGCCTTCAGGATGCGCTCCTGCACATCGAGAACGAGCGGACGGCAGTCACGCGGGAACAGCTTGACGGTGTCCTCCGTGGACTTGTTGGAGCCGAGGAGACCGTAATTTTCGTTGTAGCCGCCGGTGATCGGTGCATTGAGGATATCATCAAGACCGCAGACAGCCTTAGCGCCGGCAGCCTTCAGAATGCGCTTGGTACGTGCGCGTGTGTGAATATCGCAGGTCAAAACGCAATCCGTATAGTCAAGAATTGCCTTCGGATGGTTTGCAAAAATGATCTCGACCTCTGCACCGCACTCGCGGATCAGGTCGCCGTAGTACTGAACATAGTCAACACCAGTAAACTCATGTACGCCGTAACCGAACAGCTCACGGTAACGCTCGAGCGTCAGAACGTCGGAGTACGGATTAACGCCGGCCTCATCCAGCTTGTCGAGGCTGACAAGCTCGTTGCCGACCTCGTCGGACGGATAGCTGAGCATCAGAACGATCTTCTTCGCACCCTTTGCAATGCCGCGCAGGCAGATCGCAAAGCGGTTACGGGAGAGGATCGGGAAAATAACGCCGACTGTTTCGCCGCCAAGCTTTGCGCGAACGTCTGCAGCTATATCATCTACCGAAGCGTAGTTGCCCTGTGCACGGGCTACAATAGACTCTGTAATCGAAATAACATCACGGTCACGGATCTCAAAACCGTCACTCTCAGCGGCCATCAGTATGCTGTCCGCAACGATTGCCGCAAGGTCATCACCTTCGCGGATGATCGGGCAGCGAATGCCGCGGGAAATCGTACCGACTCTTCTTTCATTGTTTGCCATCTTTGTCAAGTCCTTTATTATGGATTTCAGCGGATCCGGAAGAAAACAGACTCTTCGAAAAGATCCCCCAATAAGACACACTAAAATATATCACACTTCTCGCCAAATTACAATAGAAAATTAAGTGCACCAAAGTAAAAAATTTCTTTTCTTTCGTATTTTTTTCATTCAGACATCTGCCTTACGCTGCGCGTATTCTTAGCCTAAAAGCGGTCAGCCGACAAAACTTCCTTTTAACACTTGTATTTTTTCTAACTTTGCAGTACACTTAATATGAACATTTACGGACATTTTATGTCTGTTTTCATCACAAAGCATCTCTAACGGAAAGGAACGATTTGTCATGAAATTTGATTTTACCACGATCCTCGATCGCCGCGGCAAGGACGCCATCGCTGTCGATATTCCCTGCTCCGGCGGTTACGGCGAGCAGAAGGAAGGCTTTGACATCATCCCCATGTGGGTCGCCGACATGAACTTCCCGGCACTGCCCACCATCCAGGAGGAAATGATCAAGCGCATTCAGCATCCGACCTTCGGTTATTTCAGCCCGAGAGCCGAATATTATGACTCCATCATCCGATGGCACGAAACCAGAAACGGCGCTGTCGGTCTCACCAAGGAAAACATCGGCTACGAAAACGGTGTTCTCGGCGGCGTTGCTACCGCTATGCGCGTGCTCTGCTCCCAGGGCGACAAGGTTCTGCTGCACAGCCCGACATATGTCGGCTTCACCGGTGTTCTGAAGAACAACGGCTATGACATCGTTCACTCTCCGCTCGTTCAGGACGAAGAAGGCGTATGGCGCATGGACTTCGAAGACATGGAAAAGAAGATCGTTGACAACAAGATCCACACAGCAATTTTCTGCTCCCCGCATAACCCGACCGGCCGCGTATGGGAAAAGTGGGAAATTGAAAAGGCTATGGAGCTTTACAAGAAGCACGATGTGATGGTCATCTCCGACGAGATCTGGAGCGACCTCACTCTTCCGGGCGTAAAGCACATTCCGACACAGTCCGTCAGCGAAGACGCAAAGAAGCGCACCATCGCTTTCTATGCACCGTCCAAGACCTTCAATCTCGCAGGTCTCATCGGCAGCTACCACATTATTTACAACAAGCTGCTCAAGGATCGCATGGACAAGGAAGCTTCTCTCTCCCACTACAATTCTCTCAACGTCATGTCCATGTACGCTCTGATCGGTGCATATAAGGACGAGGGCTACGAGTGGGTCGACGAGCTCCGCGAAGTCATCGGTGAGAATGCAAACTATGCCTGCGATTACATTGAAAAGAACTTCAAGGGCGTAAAGGTCTGCCGTCCGCAGGGTACATATATGCTGTTCATCGACTGCGGTGAATGGTGCGAAGCTAACGGCAAGGATATGGATTACCTTATTCATAAAGGCTGGGAGCACGGCGTCATCTGGCAGGATGGCCGCGCATTCCACGGCAAGACACATATCCGCATGAATCTCGCTCTGCCGCTGTCCCGCGTTAAGGAAGCATTCGAGCGCCTCGACAAGTATGTTTTCAACGCCTGATCTCAAATCAGTTGAATAAAATTCAGACCGCCGACGGAATTTCCGTTTGCATCTGTCAAGTAAAAGTAGACACGAATAAAAAAGCATAGCTTCAGAACCCCAATTCAGTCCTGTACTGGATTGGGGTTTTGTAATCCAAGGCGGCAGCAAAACGTTCAGAGTTAAAGTATTGGACATACTGATCCAG
>JAGAOD010000082.1 GCA_017623855.1 Clostridia bacterium | reverse complement strand
GTTATCCCGAACGAAAGACTGAAGCTCGTCAGCGAGCAGCGCATCACACTGGCTAACGCATTCAGCGTAGCTGACGATGTTCTCCGCCAGGGCGTACAGAGCATTTCCGACCTCATCCAGATCCCGGGCATCGTTAACCTCGACTTCGAGGACGTTAAGTCCATCATGCAGGATGCAGGCTATGCACACATGGGCGTTGGCCGTGCAGCAGGCAAGGATAAGGCAGAGCAGGCAGCTATTGCTGCGATTTCCAGCCCGCTTCTCGAGACCGCTATTGCAGGCGCTAAGGGCGTCATCATCAACATCAAGTCCTCTCCGGACATCTCCCTCGACGAGATCGATACCGCTTCTCAGCTCATCACCGAGCGCGCAAGCGAGGATGCAAACATCATTTGGGGTGCTGCATTCGACGAGTCCATGGATGATGAGATGATGGTCACCGTTATCGCTACAGGCTTTGACGGCATGAACGGCGAGAACGCTCCGAAGGCTCCGGTCATCAGCGACGCAGATCTGTTCGGCAGCCCGACAGCTGCAGACCCGAACGCAAGAGCAAGCGTTAACCCGAATATCGTGGACGACGATGATACCTTCTCCGATATCATGTCCATCTTCAACAGAAAGTAATTTCGCTTTATGCAGGGTATCGGTTTTTCGATACCCTGTCTTAATATTCAATTTCGGAAGGAAGTTTGTATTATGAGTCTGATCAAAGGCATCCATCACGTTGCAGTAAAGCCGCGCAAGTCCCAGTACGAAGCTACCGTTAAGTTCTACACCGAGCTTTTGGAGCTCGAGGTCGAGTGCTCCTGGGGTGACCCGGAGTATCCGTGCCTGATGGTCTCCACGGGCGACAACAGCCGTCTCGAGATCCTGCCGCAGGATGAAACGAACGAGCTGCCGCACGAGGGCAAGGTCGCACACATCGCTCTGTTCACCGATCACGTTGACGAGTGCATCAAGCGCGTTTCCGAAGCCGGCTATACCGTTACCATCGAGCCGAAGGACGTCGCGCTCGGCGAGCTGCCGGCGCGCATCGCTTTCGTGGACGGCGCAGGCGGCGAGATCGTAGAATTCTTCTGCGTGAAGTAATTTTTACATTGAAACTACATATACATCGGATTGCAGAGCGCGGGCACACCCGGCTCTGCAATTTCTTCTCTTAAAAAGTGAGGCTTTAGGAATGACAGATCTGATCCTGAGGACATTTGTCCGGGACTATAAAAACACAGAAGACCCTGCCGTGCGTGAGAAATGCGGCAGAGTGGCGGGGCTCGTCGGCATTGTGACGAATCTTATGCTCTTTGCGGCGAAGATCCTCATCGGTACGCTGTTTCGCAGCGTGTCCATCACGGCGGACGCGGTCAATAACTTGACGGATTCCGGCTCGGCGATCGTCACGATGGTCGGGTTTAAGCTTGCGAGCAAGCCGGCGGACGAAAAGCACCCGTTCGGTCATGCCCGCATCGAATACCTTTCCGGCGTCATCGTCTCGTTCATCGTCCTGTTCTTAGGGCTCGAGCTCGGCATGTCTTCGATTGACAAGATCCTGCATCCGGAGCAGAATATTCTCACACCTGCGGCGCTCATCGTCCTGCTGCTTTCCATTCTGATGAAAATTTGGCAGTGCCTTTTCTACCGTCGGGTCGGAAAGCTCATTCACTCCGACGCGGTCGCGGCGACGGCGAAGGACAGCCGGAACGATGCGGTCTCTACGGCGGTCGTTTTGGTCGGTGCGGTGATCTCTCTCTTTACGAATGTGAACCTCGACGGCTGGCTCGGCGCAGCTGTGGCGCTCTTTATCATCATTTCCGGTGTGCAGCTGATCCTCGACACGGCGGACCCCCTTTTGGGTCAGGCGCCCGACGAGGAGCTTGTAGAGAAGATCCGCGAAAAGATCCTCTCCTACGACGGCATCATCGGCATGCACGACCTTGCCGTGCACAATTACGGCGTCGGCCGCTGCTTTGCATCCGTCCACTGTGAGGTCTCGGCGGAGGAGGATATCCTCGAAAGCCACGACCTCATCGACAATATCGAGAGAGACTTCAAAACACAGGACAACATCACGCTCGTCATCCATTTGGATCCGGTCGTCACGAGCGATCCGCGCACGACTCAGGTCAAGGAGCGCGTCGAAGCGCTGTGCAGAGCAATGTACCCGCACGCGTCCGTGCACGATTTTCGCGTCGTGTGGGGCGTGACACATTCCAATTTGGTGTTTGACATCGCGGTGCCGTTCTCCGTGCAGGACACGGACAGCGAGGTGCGCGAGCGCATGGCGGACGCCGTTAAGGCGATCGACCCGCAGTTCCGTGCGGTCATCACGGTGGACAGAGGATAAAGTACTTGACTTGGACCTTGGTTTAAGGTGTAAACTGAAAACAGAAAAGCTTTTGGAGGTCGTACTATGAAATACAGAGAACTCGGAAAAACAGGACTTCTCGTCAGCGAGATCGGTCTCGGCGGCGAGTGGCTGGAGCGTCACAACACGGAGGAAGTCAAAAAGGTCGTGGACCGCTGTGCGGAGCTCGGCATCAATATTTTAGACTGCTGGATGAGTGAGCCGAATGTCCGCTCGAACATCGGCCTTGCCATCGAGGGCAGCCGTGAGAAGTGGATCATTCAGGGGCACATCGGCTCGACCTGGCAGGACGGACAGTACGTCCGCTCCCGTGAGCTCGACAAGGTCAAGGAAGCCTTCGAGGATATGCTCACGCGCTTTAAGACGGATTACATCGACCTCGGCATGATCCATTTTGTCGATGAAAAGGCGGACTATGAAAAGATCATGGGCGGCGAGTTCATCGAATACGTCCGCGAACTGAAGGCGGCGGGGAAGATCCGTCACATCGGTCTCGGCACGCATAACCCGGCGATCGCAAAGCTTGCGGCGGAGAGCGGGGAGATCGAAATGATCCTCTTCTCCGTAAACCCGGCGTTCGATATGCTCCCGGCGTCCGAGAACATCGAAACGCTCTTTGCGGAAAAATATGACGAAAAGCTCGGCGGCATCGACCCCGAAAGAGTAGAGCTGTATAAGATCTGCGAGCAGAACGGCGTGGGCATCACGGTCATGAAGGGCTATGCCGGCGGCCGTCTGTTCAAGGCGGAGACCTCTCCGTTCGGCGTCGCGATGACACCGGTGCAGTGCCTGCACTACGCGCTGACCCGCCCGGCGGTCGCGAGTGTCATGGTCGGCTTCGACAACCCCGAGCACGTGGACGCGGCTGTCGCCTATGAGACCGCGGCGGACGCGGAAAAGGACTACGCAAGCGTTTTGGCGAACGCACCGCAGCACGCCTTCACCGGTCAGTGTACATACTGCGGCCACTGTGCACCGTGCCCGGTGGAGATCGACATCGCCATGGTCAATAAGCTTCTCGACCTCGCAAAGATGCAGGACGAGACGCCCGCCTCCCTCCGCGAGCACTACCACGCACTCTCCGCAACCGCCGCGGACTGCATCGGCTGTGCAGGCTGTGAGGAGCGCTGCCCGTTTAACGTCAAGGTCGTTGACCGCATGCAGGAAGCCGCAGAGCTCTTCGCATAAACTAAATCAATGCAAAAACCCACCGCAAAGCCTTTGGCTTCCGCGGTGGGTTTTGTCATTTGTATATTTACAGATATTCGATGATCTCGGAGAGATTCTTGAAGATGAGGTCGGGGTCGCCGGGCATGGTGCCGATGTCTTCGACCTTGGATTCGCCGCTCAGCACCAGAATGGAGCACATCGGGCTGTTGTCGGCGAGGGCGATGTCGGTGTACAGGCGGTCGCCGATGATTGCGAGCTCGCCTTCCTCATAGCCGGTCATTTTGGCGATGTACGCTCTCGTCAGCGGGCTGGGCTTTCCGAAGAACGGGAAGGTCCTGCCGGTGGAGCCCTCGATCAGCATCGCGATGGAGCCGCAGTCCGGAATGAAGCCGGTCTCGGTCGGGCAGTTGTAATCGGGGTTCAGCCCGTACGTCGGCAGTCCGGCACGGATGAAGTCACATGCCTTTGCGAGACGGTTGTACTCGAGCGTCGTGTCAAAACCGACGAGCACGACGTCGGGGTCGTCCTCAACGATGTTCACGCCGAAGCTCGTGAGCTCGCGGCGCAGGAGCGGCGTGCCGAGCACGAAGACCTTCGCGCCCGGGTGATTTTCGAGCACATAGTCGGCGGCGACGCCGTTCGAGATCAGCATCTTTTCGTGCGGGATGTCGATGCCCATGCGGTGGAGCTTCTGAAGGTACGTGTCAGTGTCCTTCGAGCTGTTATTCGTAAAGAAGCAGAACTCGCGTCCGCTTGCCGTGACGGCGTTCAGAAAGTCCTTTGTGAACGGGAACAGGCTGTCGCCGAGGTAGATCGTGCCGTCCATGTCGAGCATGAAGCAGCGCACGTTTTTCAGTTTTTCGCGAATTTCATTTGTATTCATATCAATATTCCAATTCAAAAATTCTTGCGCAGATCGGAGCGGGCAGGTCTACGGTGAGTGTGCCGTTTTCTGCGTTCCACGCGCATTTGGTGTTGTGGTTTGCGGGGTATGCGCACTTGACCTTTACGTCGCGGTTTCCCTTGAGGAAATCGACCGGCAGGACGCAGCGTCCGTCCGGTGCATTTCTGCGCCATACGACGATATACGCCTTGTGCTCCGTTTTAAGACCGAGGGAGACCCATGTGTCCGTGAAGCGGGACGTGCCGAGCGGCCAGAACGGCAGCGAGACCTTGATGTCCCCGCGGATGGTCTTATAGTAGTCGAGGGCTTCCTTGACGGTGATAAAGTCGTCTTCCGGAATTTCGGCAAGGTGGCCGGACTGGTGAATGCGCTGCAGAAGCGCGTTGCACATGTTGAAGACGGCTTCCTCGCGTCCGCCGCCCTTCATCGGGTAGCTCCAGATGGCGCTCTGCTCCGGTGTCAGACCGGAGGGGGCGTTTGCGGAAATGGAAGCGTAGCGCAGGTAATCGTCCTGGTCGCTCGTCGACTGGATGCTGTGACGGGAGAGCATCGCGTAGTCGATGCGCTGGCCGCCGGAGGAGCAGTTTTCAATGATGAGGTCAGGGTAGCGCTCGAAAACGGAGTCGAGCCATGCGAGGTATGCACGCTCGTGTCCGAGCATGCCGTCGCCGACGCTGTCCGCATAGAGCTCCGTGCCGATGCCCGGCTCGATGTTATAGTCCATCTTGATGTAGCCGACGTGGTAGTCGCGGACGAGGCGGTCGATGACCTCGTTCGCGTGCTCGATGACCTCGGGGTTGCGGAAGTCGAGCTGCCAGCGGCTGCGGTCGTGCACCTTTTTGCCGTGACGCGTGAAGAACCAGTCGGGGTGTACGCGGGCGGCCTTCGGGCAGCAGATGCCCATGACCTCAATCTCAAGCCACACGCCGGGGATCATGCCCTTAGAGCGGATATAGTCCATGACTTCCTCAAGACCGTTCGGGAAACGCTCGTAGCTCGGGAGCCACTCGCCGACGTTGTCCCACCAGTAGCCTGCGGCATACCAACCGGCATCCACGCAGAAATATTCGCAGCCTGCCTTGTGTGCGGCGTCGATCAGGGGGAGCTCCTTCGCCGTTGTGGGGTTCGCCCACAGGCAGTTCATGTAGTCGTTAAAAATAATGCAGAGCTTTTCGTTGTCCTCGTTCTTGCGGCGAATTACACGGCGGTACTTTGTCAGCTCGCCCATCGCGTCGTCGAACTTGCCGACCGTGGAGCCGACACAGACCGGGACAGTCGTGAAGGTCTCGCCGGGCAGCAGATTCTTCCACCAGTGCGATTCCGTCTCGGAGGGGCCTGCGAGCTGAATGTAGAAATTGCCCATCTGATCGCTGATCTCCCAGTGCCAGGAGCCGTTATGCTCGATCTGCCAGAAAAGGTTGCTGCCGGTCTCGAGGTTTTCGAGCATGCCCATCGGCAGATATTCCTTCGTGGACCAGTTGCCGATGTTCGTGGCGCCGATCACCTTCGAGGAGCGCTGCACCTCCTCGGGCTGGCATCTTGCCATGCCGAGCTCGGGGAAGGAGTAGCTCTCCCACTGCATTTCGCGCTGCCAGCCGTTGTGCGGGTACCAAACGCGCATCTTGTCGTCCGTGGAGAGCAGACCTTCCTTTTCGATGCCGGTGAGGGCAAAGGAGGAAATATATTCAAGGCCCTGCGGCTCAGTGCCGACATTTGTGACGTCCGTGTGGCAGCGTACGGTCTGAATGCCGTCGTAAAACTGGTAATGGGTCACGGTGTCGATGCCGCAGATCTCATCGTGCATTTTGACCTCGAGCTTTCTGCCGAAGCTGTTTCTCGTGTCGATGAAATCGACGAGCTTCATGCGGTCGCCGGGGCAGGTCGAAATATACTTGTTGCCGTGACGCTCACCGGCGCGGTCCTGTCCGGAGATCATGATCTCGAGGAGATTATACCGGTCGGTATTGATCTGTGCCACGCCGTTTTCGTCGTGCACGCGCAGTACAGTGCTTTCGTCAAAGGGGAGCGCGGAGAAATGCAGCAGCTTGCAGGCGCCGTCCTCGCGCTTTTCAAAGACCAGATGCAGACCGTTTTCGTCAATATGGATCAGGTGCATGGGAAGCCTCCTTGCTTTTTGTTTACTGAAAAAATAGTATCATATTGTGTCCGCGTTTTCAAGATGAAAGCCAAAGGTGCGGTTCAGAATATTGAACAGAATGCGAAAAGGGCTTTAATTCACAGGAAAAGTATGGTATACTGTCTCTGAATACACACGGAAAGGAAGACAGCTTGTTTATGGATAAAAAAGCATCGCTTTTGGATCTTTTCCTGACTTTCGCGCGCATCGGCGGCTTTACATTCGGCGGCGGCTACGCCATGCTGCCCATGCTGCAGAAGGAAGTTGTTGAGGAAAAGAAATGGACCACGGAGGAGGAGCTTCTCGATTACTACGCCGTCGGTCAGTGCACACCCGGCATCATCGCCGTAAACGTCGCAACATTCATCGGTCAGAAGACACGCGGTGTGATCGGCGGCATCATCGCGACCCTGGGCGTCGTTGCACCGTCCTTCGTCATTATTCTCGCCATTGCATCCGTCATCAACCGTTTCAGCGAGATCACTATTGTCGCGCATGCGCTCGCAGGCATCCGCGTTGCGGTCGCGGCACTCATCGTTTCCGCGATCATCAAGCTCTGGAAAAAGGGCATTAAGGATCTTTTGGGCATCATCATTTTTGCGGCGGTCGTGCTTTTGTCCCTGCTCTTAAATGTTTCTCCGATCATCATCGTGGTGGTCGCCATGCTGTTCGGCATCGTTTACGGCCGCGCAGCCGGAAAGGGGGAGAAGAAATGACCTTCCTTCTTTTGTTCTTTGAATTCTTTAAGACCGGTCTGTTTGCGATCGGCGGCGGATTGGCAACGCTCCCGTTTTTGTATGAGATCGCCGATAAATACCCGTGGTTCAGAGCGGAGATCATTCCCGACATGATCGCGATCTCCGAGTCCACACCGGGCCCGATCGGCGTTAACATGTCGACGTATGCGGGCTATAATGCGGGCTTTGAGATCGCCGGCGTTTTGGGCGGCATTCTGGGCGCGGCCACGGCGACGATCGGCCTCATCACTCCGAGTGTCATTGTTATTCTGATCGTCGCGCAGTTTTTGAAGCGCTTTAGGGACAGCAAGATCGTAAAGGATGTGTTCTACACCCTGCGTCCGGCGGTCACGGGCCTCATTGCCTGCGCCTGCTTCACGACGATGAACGGTTCGCTGTTCTTCACGGATGCGCTTAAGAGCTTTTCCGGCGCTGCCGATCTTTTACAGATCTTTAATCTCCCGGCGATCCTTCTGTTTGCCGTCATTCTGACCGGCATTCTGAAGCTCAAGAAGGTACACCCGATCGTGTTCATTCTTGTGGCGGCGCTCGTGGGTATCGTGCTGAAATTTTAAGGATTTCCGATATTTGGGGGTTGTTAATTTACGGCACTGTGTTCTATAATAAATAAAGAAATCTGAATGCCGAAAGGGGCTATCGTTATGGCATTTTTTGATAAGATCAAATCCGGTTTTCTTTCTGCCGGCGGCGCAATGCAGAACGCTGTGGGCGTTGTGGCGGAGAAGAACCGCAAAACAGCACTTGCAAACCGTCTCCGTACGGTGATCCGCTGTGAGGAAAAGGCGGCAGAGCGTGCATATCTTGCACTCGGCCGTTACTATTATCATAATCTCCGCAACACCGCAAACGCGGAAACGGAGACACACTGCATCGACATCGAAGCGGCTGAAAAGCGCATCGAGGAAGCGATGCTGAAGCTGGAAGCCCTGCTCCGCGAGGGCGAGGAAGAGCCGATGATCGAGGAGATCACACTCGACGACGTGCAGGAGCTGCCGACGGCGCCCGCTGAGGAATCCGTGCCGGAAGGCTTCGTGGACGAGGTCGTTGAAGCGGCAGAGCCGGCGGAGAAGGATGCCAGTGAAGATCTCCCCTACGCATAAAATGGAGCGTATTCTTGTCGGCATGAGCGGCGGTGTGGACAGCTCTGCCGCGGCACTGCTGTTAAAGGAAGCCGGTTATGACGTGACCGGCATGACCATGCGCCTGAAACCGCGCTATATGCTGACCGAAGAACAGGCTCGTGCCATGGACAAAGAGGTGGCGGATGCCGCGGCGGTCTGCGAAAAGCTCGGCATCGCGCATATCGCGCCGGATTTTTCCGCTGCATTTGAGGAAAAAGTGATCCGTCCGTTCATTGCGTCGTACAAAAACGGCGAGACGCCGAACCCGTGCTTTCTCTGCAATCAGACGATCAAGTTCGGCATCATGCTCGATTGGGCGCTCGAAAACGGGTTTGATAAGGTCGCGACCGGGCATTATGCGCGTGTCGTTACGGAAAACGGCAGGGCGCTTTTGATGCGTTCGCCGGACAAGAAGGATCAAAGCTATTTTCTGAGCGGTCTGACGCCGGAGCAGCTGAAACACGTTTTGATCCCGCTGACGCATATCGGCAAGGACGAGGCGCGGAAACTGGCGGAGGACAACGGTCTGCCTGTGGCGCACAAGCCCGACAGCCAGGAAATCTGCTTCATTCCGGGCAATGATTATATCCGCTTTTTGGAACGGTTCGGCGGCGAACTGCCGGACGCGGGCGATTTCGTTTCTCCCGAGGGCGAGGTGCTCGGACGGCACAGCGGCATTCACCGCTACACGGTCGGACAGCGCAAGGGGCTCGGCATCACGTTCGGTGAGCCGCGGTTCGTGACCGCGATCGATCCCGAAAAAAGCACCGTGACGCTCGGCAGAAATGCGGACTGCATGACGCAGACCGTAAAGCTTTGTAAACTGAATCTGATCCTCCGCGACCGTTTGGATGAACCGGTTTTTGTCGAAGCGAAGGTGCGCTATGCGGCAAGACCGGAACGCGCAAGGCTCGTCCCGACGGGGGAGGACACCGCAATACTCGAATTTGATGTACCGCAGCGTGCGGTCACGCCGGGACAGGTCGCGGCCATGTATCAGGGCGACTATGTTTTCGGTTCCGGTATCATCTGCCGGTAAGGGCAAGTGAAGAAAGGGAATTTTACCATGTCTACTGCGATCACAAAAGATATCGTCTGCCCCGAATGCGGACAGACACAGAAATTAGAGCTGTATACCAGCATCAACGCGAAGGAGAATCCGGAGCTTCGCCGCGACATTCTGCGCGAATCCGTTTTCGATTGGGAGTGCCGTCATTGCGGCTATACAGCGCAGATGGCCTATCCGACGATCTACCACGATCCGGAGCTCGGCTTTATGGTGTGCCTGCGCCCGTCCGGCGCGGTGTCGAAGCCGGAGACCATCCCGGCTGTTAAGGAGCTCATCAAGCGCAGCGTCAAGAATCCGCAGGAGCTTAAGGAAAAGATCCTGATCTTTGAAGCCGGTCTCGACGATGCGGCGATCGAGCTCGTGAAGAACGCGATCGTGACGGTGATCCGCAAATCCTTCGACGGCAATGTGCACGCATATTTCTGCAAGGCGGAAGAGGATGAGCTGAAATTTGCGATCTTCATCAAAGGCCGTCAGGAGCCGATCTATCAGAAAACACAGATGGCGGTGTACCGCCAGTCCCAGGAGGTCCTGCGCACGCTCGA
This sequence comes from Clostridia bacterium, assembly GCA_017623855.1. Classification (GTDB taxonomy): domain Bacteria; phylum Bacillota; class Clostridia; order Oscillospirales; family Acutalibacteraceae; genus Hominenteromicrobium. Next base: position 4,793 of record JAGAOD010000082.1, on the reverse strand, counting down.
CTATAAAGACCCGGATGATTTCGCCGTGGTCAACTCGAAGCTCGCACAGCGCCTTTTGGATCAGTATAAGTCCGTATAAAATTCGGCCGCAGGGAGACCTGCGGCCGTTTTGCTTTATGATATGGAGGGAAAATATGATCAAGGCTTTATTTTTCGATCTCGACGGCACGCTTTTGAATGCTCAAAAACGCGTTCCGGACTCCGCTGTGGAGGCGCTCAGAAAATGCCGCGAAAAGGGCATAAAGATCTTCACGTCAACGGCGCGTTCCGACCGTTTGGACACGACGCTCGGCTGGACGGAGCGGGAGAACGATCTGTTTGACGGCGGCGTGTTCTGTAACGGCGCCTGCGTGCGTGCGTTCGGGAAAACGGAATACATCTTTTTGGATGCGGATGACGTTGCGGCGTGCGTGGAGACCGTGGCGAAATTTCGGGACGTACATATGTCGCTCCACATGGAAGATACGCTGCATGCGTTCAACCACGAGCTGCCGCGCGAGGTTTGGGGGCCGTGGGGCGTGACGGAGAAGAATCTTCTGCCGCTCGAGCCGTCCTGCTTCACGCACACGATGAAGATCCTCGTCTATTATAACGGTTTAGTTGAATTTGACGGCGACCCGCTGCCGACGGAATTGTTCGAGCAGATCAAGGAGAACTGCCCGAACAGTACGGTGTATCTTTCCGACGGCGGGCGTACGATCCAGCTTGCGCCGAAGGGTATGAGTAAGTTCATCGCGATCGAGAAGCTCCGCACACAGCTCGGTCTTGAAAAAGACGAGGTCGCGGTGTTCGGGGACGACGTCAACGACATCGAAATGCTGTCAAATTACCCGCACAGCATTGCCATGGGCAACGCAAACCCGCGCGTCAAAGAAATCGCCGCCTTCACGACAAAAACAAACGATGAAGACGGCATCGCTTATGCGGTCAAAGAACTGCTGAGACTGATTTAAGCTGTGAGTTGATTTATTGTTTCGAACCTGCTATTATGATATCGGGAGATATCGTGAATAGAAAGAAGGTCAAAATGAATATAATCTATAAAGAAATCAATGCTGAAATCGAGAAAAGTATAGCTGAACAGTATGGCAGCTGGGTGTTCGACTGGAACTGCCTTGTGCAGGGTGAGGGCTGCTATCGTATAGCAGCAATGGACGGTGAAACGGTTGCCGGTTTTGCGGCACTGCATCCGGCAAATTGGATAGCTCCGCTTGAGCAGTATACGGACGCTTTTATCGAAGTAATTGAGGTAGCCGGTGATTACCGACGCAAAGGAATCGGCAGTACGCTTGTCAAAATGATGGAAGCGTATGCGGAATCCTATGGCTATTACCAAATTCGCTCGTGGAGCAGTACGGATAAAACCGAAGCTCTGCATATGTGGAGAAAGCTGAAATACGCAATGTGTCCGGCGGCGATGCTGGGTGAACCTGTGAAGGAAACGGATCTCAAGCAGATACCGGGCTTCTATTACGCAAAAATACTGAACGAAAACGCATAATACAAAACGGTCGAGGTATCCGGCTTTCGGATCCTTCGACCGTTCATTTTATATCAGAAAACTTTTTTGCCCTCGAGATACGTTGCCATGACCGGGATATTGTGCAGCGTTTCGGGCTCGACGGTGAACGGGTTTTCGCTGAGCACGACAAAGTCTGCAAGCATGCCGGGCTGAATTTTGCCCTTGATGTTTTCTTCGAAGGATGCGTACGCAGAACCCTTTGTAAAGCTGTCGATGGCCTCAGACACGGAGAGTGCTTCTTCGGGACGGTAGGGCGTGTCCCGGCTTTCGATGCTGCGGCGCGTTACGGCACACTGGATGCCGCGCAGTGCGACCGGGTCTTCGACCGGTGCGTCCGAGCCGTTCGAGAGCGTGACGCCGTTCTCGATGAAGGACTTTGCGCAGTAGCTCGTTGCGGCGAGCTCGTCGCCGACACGCGCATGGACGATGCGGGAGTCGTAGTCGATGAAAATGGACTGTGCGTATACGTGCAGCCCCATGTCCTTGATGCGTTTGAGCTGATCGGGACGGGTGATCTGACAGTGCACAATGCCGTGGCGGTGGTCGTCGCGCGGGCATTCTTCGAGGGCATTCTCATAAGCGTCCAGAATACGGTCCAAAATGCCATCGCCGATGGAATGTATGGCGATGGACATGCCGTTTCGGTTTGCAAGCGCACACATTTCGTTAAACTGCGCCTGCGTGTAGATCGGGATGCCGCGTGTGTTTTCGTCGTCCGCATAGGGGCGGGAGAGGTAGGCGGTGCGGGCGCCGAGGGAGCCGTCACCGAGCATCTTTAACGGGCCGTTCTTAAAACGGTTCGTGCCGCGCCTGTGGTGACCGGCCTCGATGAAGGCAGAAAGGGCGGGGACATTCGTGAAATGCACCTGCTCGTTCACACGAACGGTAAGCTCGCCGGAGGCTGCCATGCTCTCGAGCGTTTCCATGACCGTCGTGTAGGGGAGACCCGGGACGGACTCATAGTCGTCGCTCTGACAGGAGGTGATGCCGTAGCTGTTCAGACGCTGACAGCCCTTTTTGATCGCACGGCGCAGCGCATCACCGTCCGGTGCGGGCATGGCCTGATAGACCATGTCGAGTGCGGTCTCAAAGAACTGACCGGTCGGCTCGCCCTTTTCATCCACATTAAAGCGTCCGCCGACGGGCTGCGGTGTGTTTTTGTCAATGCCGAGCACCTCAAGCGCTTTCGAGTTTACGACGCAGATATGTCCGCAGGCACGCGTGATGCAGATCGGGTTCTCGGTCGAGACCGTGTCCAGATCATACCGCGACGGGAAACGGTGCTCGCCGGAAAAATAGTCCTGATTAAAGCCGCGTCCGCGCACCCAGGTGCCCGGTGCGGGCTTATTTTCTTCGATGAATGCTTTCAGACAGCCGAGCATATCCTCGAGGGACGAGGTGTGTGCCGCGAGGTTTGCCATGTCGAGCGTCATACCGAGGTTCACAAGGTGCATGTGTGAGTCGTTAAAGCCGGCGCAAACGAATTTGCCGGAGAGATCGATCACCTCACCGCGCTGAGCAGGCAGCTCCTTTTCACTGCCGACAGCGAGGAATTTTCCGTTTTCCACGGTGAAGCTGTCCGCAAAGCCGTCTCCGGTATATACGACGGCATGGATATATGTTTTACGGTCGTTCATACTGTCCTCCCAAAAGTCTGTGTAATGGTTTTATTATAATTTGGCGCATATGTCCTGTCAAGCAAGGCGATTGTTAAAGAAAACACAGAAAAGCCTTGTGCTTTTCCTCAAAACCATGTAGAATATAGGCATATACTGTCGGTCTATGCGGTTATAAAGTTTGCACGGTATATTTGAGGAGGAAAAGTTATGTTTGGAAAGCGATATGACGGTCGGCGCGTAAAGAGCATCGACCCCATTCAATGCATTACCCCCTACCTGATGAAGACACGCACGGACTCCATGAACATGTTTGAGGAGAGCTTTCCGTGTGACGGCATGGATGCGTTTATCAAGGCAAAGCGCGCGGAAGGCTGGAGGCTGAATTATCTGCATCTGACGATCGCCTCGATCGTCCGTACAATGGCACTGCGTCCGCGTCTGAACCGGTTCGTCATGAACGGACGAATTTATGCGCGCCCGAAGATCTGGGTCAGCTTTGTCGTTCATCATGACCTGCGCTCCGAAGACGACGGCACAACGGTCAAGCTGTGCTTTGAGGGAACGGAGGGTCTGCCTGAGATCTGTGCGAAGATCGACGAAGCGATCGCCCGCGAGACGACAAATCATCAGGAATCGAATTCGACGGATAAGCTCGCAAAGCTCATCACGAGCATTCCCGGTCCGCTCATCAAGGCGGTCGTCGGCATTCTCATGTGGATGGACCGCCACAACATCATGCCGAAGGCAGTCATCGAGGCGAGCCCGTTCCACACATCCCTGTTTATCACGAACCTGCGCTCCCTCGGCATCAACCATGTTTTCCATCATGTCTATGAGTTCGGTACGACAGGCATTTTCGCGGCGATCGGCAAGGAACGCCGTGTGCCCGAGGTACAGGGCAGCAGTGTCGGCATCGGTAAGCACATGGGCTTCGGTTTGGTATGCGACGAACGCTTCTGCGACGGTCTGTATTTTGCCCGCTCGCTGAAAATAGTAAGAAAATTCCTTATGGATCCGAACCTGCTCATGGAGCCGCTTGAGAAGAAAGTTGAAGATGACGCATAAAAAAGACCTCGCAGCTAAAAACTGCGAGGTTTTGGTTTTACAGATATTTTTTTCGGTTTTCGGCAAGGATGCGGTCGCGTTCCATTGTGCGTATGCGCTGCATGGCTTCACAAACCTTCGCCCACGTGACGGCTGGATTTTTCGCGGCATAGTCGTTCGATTCGCTGCCGTAGTAGCCCCAGGAGAGGATCGTGCGCGCGCCGGAATCGTAGGCAGCCTCCGCGGCAAGCATGATATCCTCCTCCTGTCCGCGCGGATTGCCAAACGCCTGCAGCCATACATTGTGATCCTTATGAAACTGTTCGGCGACGCGCAGGTTTTCGCGGCAGCCATCCAGTACAAATTTGTAGACGTTCAGATCGGGGTCTGCTTCCTTTGCACTCACCCAGTACGGGTCGGAGCCGATATTGTCCATATACGGCAGACTGCAGATCTTATCCACGACCTCGAGGCTCATGCCGTATGTACCGAGCATAACGCACACGACATTCATCAGGCCCTTTTGGTGGCTGTATTCGGTCATCTCACGGAAATAGTCCACGATGCTGTCCGTGCCGAAGCGCTCGGCGTCCGCATCAGAAATCTCC
>JAGAOD010000081.1 GCA_017623855.1 Clostridia bacterium | reverse complement strand
GACACGGCCGCGCAGCTGATGCAGCTGGGAAAGACCGTACCGTTCGGCGTTTTCGATCATCATGAGGACGGCGTTCGGGACGTCGACGCCGACCTCAACGACGGTGGTCGAAAGCAGAATCTTCGTCTGCCCTGCGGAAAAGGCGGACATGACGGCATCCTTTTCCTTCGGCTTCATGCGTCCGTGGAGAACACCGATGGGCGTGTCCTTAAAGAAGCCGCGCAGCGTTTCTTCATAGGCCTTGACGCTTGCCATATCGCTGTCGTTTTCTTCGATCAGCGGACAGACAACGTACGCCTGCCGCCCCTCGTCAAGGTGCTTTTGGATGTAGCCGAACGCACGGCGGCGCTTTGCGGGGTCGATCAAAAAGCTTTCGATCGGCTGACGTCCGGGCGGGAGCTCGTCCAAAACGGAAACGTCAAGGTCTCCGTAGATCATCAGTGCCAAGGTACGCGGGATCGGCGTCGCACTCATAACGAGCGTGTGCGGGAAATTACCCTTTTTGGCGAGCGCCGTGCGCTGCCCGACACCGAAACGGTGCTGCTCGTCGGTGATGACGAGTGCGAGGGACTGAAATTCCACGCCCTCGCTGATGAGTGCATGGGTGCCGACCGCAAGCTGCACGGAACCGTCAAGAAGTCCCGAGAGGATCTCACGCCGCTCCTTCGCTTTCGTGCTGCCGGTGATCAGCGCAACACGGATGCCGGTTGGCTCCAAAAGTGCGGAGAGGGATTCAAAGTGCTGTGTCGCGAGGATCTCGGTCGGCGCCATCAGCGCGGCCTGCAGGCCGTTCTGTATGACGTTATAGCATAGAGCTGCGGCGACGGCGGTCTTACCGCTGCCGACATCGCCCTGAATGAGTCGGTTCATCGGGTGTGCACCCTGCATGTCGCGCATCGCGTCACGGATCGCACGCTGCTGTGCCCCGGTCATCGTAAACGGCAGAAGCTTCGAAAAATCAGCGGTACGATCCGATTTGATCGGATACGGGTTTTCCCGTGCACCGGCGCGGCGCAGCTCCATCATACCGAGCTGCAGAACGAGCAGCTCCTCGAAAACAAGGCGGCGGCGTGCGGTGGAAAGCTCCTCCGGCGAGCCCGGAAAATGGATGGTCTTCAGTGCATACTCCAGACGGCAAAGGGCATATTCCATGCGCAGCTCGTCGGGAATGGGATCGTTGACGACCTCGGGAAGCAGCTTGATGGCTTCCTTCACGGCGTTTGCGATCATGCGGGAGGTAAGACCCTCCGTCTGCGGATAAACAGGGACCATGTCCTGCATGCGGCTTTCGGGCACAAATTCCGGCGAGGTCATCTCGCGGCGCGTGAACGTGCCCGTGACCTTGCCGCGGAATGCATACACCGCGCCTTCTTCGAGCATGTTCATGACATACTTGTTGTTGAAGAAGGTGATGTGGAGATCGTCCTCGCCGTCGGTAATCGTTGTTTTGTAAAGTGTCATACCGCCGCGGATGCGCTGCTCCGTCGGGCGGCGGAGGACCGTGCCCTTTACGATATTCACTTCGTTCAGAAGTGTGCTGCGGATCGGCACGGTGTCGCGCCAATCCTCGTATGCACGCGGGTACAGATGCAGAAGGTCGCCGACCGTCGGCACACCTAATTTCTGAAACAGTGCGGCTCGTTTCAGACCGACACCCTTCAGTGTGGAAATGTCTTTTTCAAATAAGGACGGCACGGCGTCACCTCCTTTTGAGTTGATAAACAAAACAGGCAGGGCTTTCGCCCTGCCCGAAGCGGATATTATTCTACGGAAACAATGAAGTGGTAGACCGGCTGACCGCCGTTTACAAGGCTGACCTCAACGTCATTGCCTGCCTTGTTGCTGATCAGACGGACGACTTCGTTTGCGTCTTCCTCACAAACGCCTTCGCCGTAAATAACGGTGATGAAGGAGGTATGCTTTGTGAGCATATCCTTTGCGACCTTGTACGCGATGCGGACCGGGGAGTCGCCGACAAACTGGAGCTTGCCGTTGACAAGACCCATGATGTCGCCTTCCTTGATCTTGAAGCCGCCGAACTCGGAGTCGCGGGCAGCGAAGGTGACGTTGCCGGTGCTGACGTTCTGTGCGGCGCTCAGCATGACCTCAGCGTTTGCTGCAGCCTCGCTGTCGGGATCGAACACGAGCATTGCGGAGAGACCCTGCGGAACGGTGCGGGTCGGGATCACGTGGATCTCACGGTCGGTGACGAGCGGCACTGCCTGCTCAGCGGCCATGATGATGTTCTTGTTGTTCGGGAGCACGAAAACGTGCTTTGCGGGTGTAGCCAGAACGGCGGCAAGGATATCATCGGTGCTCGGGTTCATGGTCTGACCGCCGCTGACGACCTGTGCACAGCCGAGGTCGGTGAACAGCGTATGGAGACCTTCACCTGCAGCAACGGCGACAAAACCGAATTCCTCGGTCGGCTCGACCGGCTCGAGTGTCTTTTCCTCGGCCTTAGCCTGTGCCTCGTGTGCTGCCTTTTCGGCTTCGTTCTGCTCGGCAGCCTTTCTGTGCTGCTCCTTCATATTTTCGATCTTCACGGTGAGGAGGGAACCGAAGGTGAGGCCCTTTGTGAGGGCGTCGCCCGGCTGCTCCGTGTGCACGTGAACCTTGATGATCTCATCGTCGTCGACAACAACAACACTGTCACCGATGGTCTCGAGGAACATACGCAGCTCGTTCGGATCGGTCTTTACGTCCGGATCACGGCCGACGATGAACTCGGTGCAGTAGGTGAAGGTGATGACACTGTCGAACTCGGCAGCAACGCTTGCGAAGAACTCTTCGTTGTCGGCTGCTCTTTCTTCCTCGGTCATACCGGTCTGAATGATCTCGCCGTTCTTAAAGACGCTCATCATGCCGTCGAAGATCATGCAGACACCCTGTCCGCCTGCGTCAACGACACCGGCCTTTTTGAGGACCGGGAGAAGCTCCGGTGTGGTAGCCAGTGCTTCGGCTGCACCTGCGCAGACCGCATCCCAGACGTATACGGGATCGGGATCCACGCTTGCTGCGGCGAGACCCTTCTCGGCAGCAACACGGGCAACGGTGAGCATGGTGCCCTCGGTCGGCTTCATAACAGCCTTATATGCTGCTTCGACGCCGAGCTGCAGAGCCTGAACAAGCTGCAGACCGTCTGCGCTTTCCATACCTTCAAGACCCTTGGAGAAGCCACGGAACAGAAGGGAGAGGATAACGCCGGAGTTGCCTCTTGCACCGCGCAGCATAGCGGAAGCCGCTGCCTTGGCTGCGTCGGCGATCAAAACCTCGTCACTGAGTTTCGCCATGGCATCGCTGCCGGCGCTGATCGTCATGGACATGTTGGTTCCGGTGTCACCGTCCGGAACGGGGAAAATGTTCAGACTGTCTACATATTTTCTGTTTTTTAATATACTGTTCGCGCCCGAAATAACAGCGTCGCGAAGCTGCTTGCCAGTGATCACAGCAATACACATCCTATCTCTAAAATTAGGGTGGTGCCGGAAATGCACCAAATATTGGACACTCTTAATATGGATTATACCATATCCCTTTCCGAAATACAAGGGAGGACGTATGGGCAGGTTGTAAAATTATGGCGCAAATCCGCCGCTTTTTTGTCAGTTATCGAATAGAAATGCGTTCTGCACTGCGGCAAAGTCCCGTTTTGTCGTCAATGTCGAAAAGCACGCAGTCCATTTTGCACGGGCCGTCGGCGTAGTCAAAGCGGACGGGCATGCGGCTTAATTGCTTCTTGATGACGAGCTCCTTCTTCACGCCGAGGACGGAGTCGATGACGCCGGTCATGCCGGCATCGGTGATGTATCCGGTGCCCTGCGGCAGCACGGTCTCGTCAGCGGTCTGCACATGCGTGTGCGTGCCGAAAACCGCGGACACGCGTCCGTCCGCGTAATAGCCGAGCGCGCGCTTTTCGCCGGTCGCTTCCGCGTGGAAATCCACGATGCAGATCTTCGGCAGCTCGTGTTTTTTGAGCAGTGCGTCGAGCGTGCGGAACGGGCAGTCGAGATGCTCGTCGAGATACACGGCACCCATCAGGTTGATCACCGCGATCTGCGTTCTGCCCATGTCGAGCACCGTGATGCCGTGACCCGGTGCATCCGGCGGAAAGTTTGCCGGACGGAGGATCGCCTCGGTGTCGTCGAGATAGTCGTAGATCTCACGGCGGCGATAGGTGTGGTTTCCGGTCGTGATCACGTCAACGCCGCTGTCAAACAGGTGGTTCGCGGAAGCCGGCGTGATGCCGTTGCCGTCCGAGGAGTTTTCCCCGTTCGCGATGACGACGTCGATGCCCTTCGTTCTTTTCAGTGCGGGCAAATGACGGCGCAGAAATTCACATCCGTTTCCGCCGACGACATCTCCAATGCAAAGAATCAGCATAAAATTCTCCTTTTCCTCAGTTGACCGAGAAGTCGATCGTTTCCGCGTCTCTCGGCAGCTCTTTTGTGTATTTCAAAAATGCCGTCACGCGGCGGTCATATTCGTCGCGGATCGGAAAACCGAAGCGTTCGGCGACGAGCTTCGATACTTTTGTGAACAGCGCACAGGCGTCAAACAGTGCGCGCCAAATGTCCTCTTCATTGCAGTGCGGATAGGTGGAAAGGAGCCCTTCCCACAGCTCTGCCGGCAAAAGCTCCTGTAAGCGGTCGTCCTTTTTGCCGAGTGAGAGGTCAAAGCCGTGTTCCGTGCCGACGTACCATCCGAGCATCTTTATGAGCATATCGCGGATGATACCGACATGTGCATGGGCATATAAAAGCTGATTTCGCCAAAGTCCCTTTGCGACGTACGGCGCGACCCACCAGAATTCGGTGCGGCACTCGAAGAAGATCTGCTCGGTCGGCTTTTGGATGAAATATCCGCTGCCGTCGTATACGGGCACCTCGGGTAATACGTTGTCCTTGTCCAGAAGGACGGTCGCGTAGCCGTCGCCGAAGCAGTAGCCCTCATAGTTCTTGATGTCGGCGATTGAGAGGTCGATGCGGTTGCCGTCCGCAAACTGCATCAGGTAGCAGATGAACTCCGGAAAATGCTCGTCGAAGATCTCGTTTTCGTCCGTGCGTTCATAGACGAGCATCTCGCCGAACAGCTTCTCGCCGTATTCGGTATTCCATGCCTTCTGTTTATAGGCTTCCACATTTCTTACAAGATAAACGATGTCAAAGTCGTTAAACGGATCGGGCTTGCGGTCGGGGTTTGCGCGCGAGCCGTTCAGGATCACCGCGCGGATATCGTCCTCGTTTTTGGCGTAGCCGAGGATCAGGTCGTACATTTCTTTTTCTGAGCGCATCCGGTACCTCCGAAAGATATGATTATAATCATTTTACAGGATATTCACGGAAATTTCAACAAGGCGATGCGGGATATTCTTCGATACTTTTTTGTGGACTTCTGCGTCCGGCTTTGCTATACTGAAAGAAATAGAAAACTCAAAAAGGGTGTGGAGTTATGCTGAACTTTTTGAAAGAAGCGGCTGCGGTCGTTCCGAGTGAACGGCAGCTGAACTGGTTTGAAACCGAACGCTATGCCTTTGTGCATTTCGGCGTCAATACGTATACGGACAGGGAATGGGGAGACGGCACCGAGTCGGAGGAGATCTTCAACCCCGAAAAGCTCGACTGTGACCAGTGGGTCGAGGCGATCAAGTCCGCCGGTCTGCGCGGCCTGATCCTCACGGCGAAGCATCACGACGGCTTCTGCCTGTGGCCGAGCAAATACACGGAGCACAGCGTCAAGAACAGCCCGTGCAAAAAGGACGTCGTCAAGGAAGCGGCCGAAGCCTGCCGCCGCGGCGGGATCAAGTTCGGTTTCTATCTTTCCCCGTGGGACAGAAATTCGAAGCTCTACGGCACACCGGAATATAACGATTATTTCTGCGCGCAGCTTGAAGAGCTCCTGACCGGCTACGGCGATATCTTCTGCGTGTGGTTCGACAATGCCTGCGGCGAGGGTGAAAACGGCAAGAAGCAGGTCTATGATTTCCCGCGCTATATCGAAATGATCCGCAAATATCAGCCCGGCGCCGTCATTTTCAACGATTACGGCCCGGATACCCGCTGGTGCGGCAACGAAGCCGGTGTGGCACGCCACGCCGAGTGGTCGGTCGTGCCGAGCGAGCTGTGCCATTACAGCGAGGTGCAGACCGGCCCGGGACCGCTCGCGGACGCCGGTTCGCTCGAGTACATGTATAATTCGAATAAGGAGATCGGCACGATGCCGCAGATCCTCTACACGAAGGGCCTCACCTTTACGCCCGCGGAGATCGACATGTCGATCCGTCCGGGCTGGTTCTGGCACGAAAACGAGGATCCGCATTCGCTCGAGCGTCTGTATAAGACGTATCTGCGTTCCTGCGGCGCGAATACCTGTCTGAACCTGAACGTCCCGCCGAACCGTGACGGTCTCATCGACGAGCGCGACGTGAAGCGCCTTAAGGAATTCGGCGATATGATCGAAAAGACAGAGCGCCGCATCCCGTGCACGCTGGAGCGTATCGGCGGCACCGATACCCAGCCCATGTATGAGCTGAAGTGCTCAGAGCCCGTGAAGATCGGTGCGGTCATTCTTGAGGAGGATCTCACAAAGGGTCAGCGCGTCGAGAGCTTCCGTATCCTGCTGCCGAGCGGCGGACGCATCGACTATGCGCTCTATGAGGGTACCTGCATCGGCAATAAGCAGATCTGCCCGCTCGAAGATCCGTTCTCCATTCAGAACCCGCTGACCGACTGGCTCATGGACGAGAAGATCACCGGCGTGCGCGTGCAGATCACCGCAGCGCGTGACACGGTGTTTATGAAGGATATTTATATTACGGAGGGACCGGAATGTATGCTGTGATCGACCTGACGACCGTCAGGGATGTGCGCGACCTGCATGAATATATCAACGCCGAGCTGCGTCTGCGCCGTGTTATGCCGACGCTCGACGCGCTGAAGGCGGCGCTCGAAGACCCGAAATGCGAGGCGGACATAGAGCTTTCCGGCTACGGAAAGATCTCCGGCCCGCTGATGGATCACGTCAATAAGCTCATCGAAATGATCGTCATCGCGAACGAAAAGAACCCGAACGTGAATGTGACGATCACGATGTAACGGAGGCGGCTATGGCAAAATATCTGATCGTAAACGCGGATGACTGCGGCATGTGCCGGTCTGCGAACAGGGCGGTCTTTGAGCTTTTTGAAGGCGGATTTTTGAAGTCCTCCACGATCATGATGCCCTGTCCCGCGGCAAAGGAAGCGGCACAGTACGCGGCGGCACATCCCGAATTTGCCTTCGGTGTGCACACGACGCTGACGAATGAGTGGTCTTCTCACCGCTGGAAGCCGCTGACAAACGGCAAAACGCTTGTAAATCAAGAGGGCTATATGTGGCGTAAAAGCGTCGAGGTGGAGAAAAACGCGTCGTATGCGGACATTGAAGCGGAGGTTCGCGCGCAGATCGAGCTTGCGCACAGCCTCGGCATGAAGCCGTCCCATGTCGATAATCACATGGGCACGCTCTACGGACACTATACCGGAAGGCTCGGGCTCGGCAAGCTTGCCATCCGGCTGTGCGGCGAGTACGGCTACAGCTACCGCTTTTTCACAAAGTACGATAAGCGCATCGCTCCCGATAATATCCCGCGTTGGCTCTATCAGGGCATCACGCTGCTCACGCGTATCTGGGGCAGGCGGTATAAGGTGCTGATGCCGGATTATCTCCTTTTTCCGGACTGGACGGACGACCTGCGTCAAAGCTACGAGCATTACAGGCAGACGATCCTCAGAATCTGGACGGATATCCCCGAGGGCATCACGGAGACCTTTGTACATCCGGCGCTTGAGACCGATGAGCTGAAATCCATCGTCGGTCCGTGGCGCGACCGCGTGTGGGAGTATCGGCTGATGAAGGATCCGTACACGCACGAATATCTGAAAGCACACGGTGTGGAGCTGATCAGCTACCGTGATCTGGAGCGGATTAAAGGAAAATAAATAAAAATGCGCTTTCGCTGCGGCTGCGGCGAAAGCGCGTTTTTTGTTTATAGATCATGCGTTGTGCGGCTCGCCGTTTATGCAGCCGACATAAGAGGAGCTGTCAATGGTGTATGTTCCGGTGCACTCGAGGCGCTCGATGCGGCAGTTTTCGCCGATCGTGACATGCTCGCCGCTGACCGTACCGGCGGTGACATTGTCGATCTCAACGGTCGTCGCCTCGATGAGGTTGGCACAGGACTTCTGTTCCGATGTACCGCGCTTAAACAGTGCATGAAGAACAACGTCCTTGATCTGATGGATCGTATGTGCAACGGGATCGTACGCGATACGGATATAGTCGCCGACGATCTCATCGGCACACACCTCGCCGTCGATCTCGATGCGGTCCGCGCTGATCTGTCCGTCGGTGGAGAGTGAGCCGTCCGCACGGATCGTTTCCGCCTCGAGCTTGTTAGTGACCTTCAAACTGCCGTCCACAACAACTTCCTTAGCGGACAGCTCATCCTCGATATAGGTGCTGCCGTCGCAGGCGAACCTTCCACCGTAGAACGAGACGCAGCGCAGGCTGCCGTCCACATTGGTCTGCTCACTGTGCAGTGTGTGCGCGGAAAGAGAACCGTCTACGGCGAGTACCGGGGCATGCATTTCACCCTGAACGGACAGGGAGCCGTCCACGCTGACGCGCTCGGCGTGCAGTGTGCAGCTGACGGAAAGGCTGCCGTCCACGGAGAGCTTCTGTGCGGTGAGATCACCGCCGACGGATGCCGCACCGTCCACGCTGATGAGCTCGGTCGTCAGGCTGCCGCCCACGTTCATCGCGCCGTCGCTCGATACCTTTTTTGCCGAGAGATTGCCGTGGCAATGGAACGTGCCGTCCACGGAAACGGTTTCACAGGTGATATCGTCCGGGCAGGAAGCGACGCCGTCCACGCATACTGCGCTGTATTCGCCGCCGGAAAAATTACCGAAGCCGTCAATGCTGATATTGTTCATACTAATCTCCATTCTGCCGCTGAAGCGTCAGCACAAATAGGAATGAAAGGGTGCTGACAGCGGCGATTTTTAGATTTTAAGTTTTGTAATAATTTTATGGTATACTGTTTGTGAGGAAGGCAAACTACAACGCACGGTAGGAG
>JAGAOD010000080.1 GCA_017623855.1 Clostridia bacterium | reverse complement strand
CCCATGCTGATCGCGTCCGTCCACTCGAAGACAGCCGCATATCCGCCGCCCATCTCCCCGGCTTCGATCAATCGGATCAGATTTTCGTGCGCGAGCTCCGTATACAGATGCATAGGGCGTTTCAGATTTTCTACGGCATCCTTTGCCGTGATCTCGCTTCTGTATGTCGGTGCACCGGCAAATTTCACGAAATATTTCTTCTCGCCGTCCCTCACACCGAAGCAAATGTTGCCGGAGTCCTGATCATCATAGACCTTAAACACCGTACCGTATTTTTTGAGAAAACCGAAATCAAACGGTTTTTTGAGCCGGTACGGCACACCGTCCGTTTCCTGTACGTAGACCTGTCCCGCATACCACGTCGGGATGATACGTTCGGTATCATCATACCATTCTCTGACTTCCTTGATCTGCTGCAGCATCGTATCGATCTCCGTCTGTCCGTAGGGAATTGCCCACGCGACGGACGAAAGCAGGTTATTATAGATGTAGAGCGCTAAAAGCCGCCAGAATGCTTCGGGGATCTCCTCGTTTTCGAAATAGCCGTTGATCAGACCCGTCGCCATGAAGGGGCTTTTCTGCGCACACCATGTAATGCGGTTAAATTCCTCCCACGGGTCGCCGTAATCAAATCGGTCAAAATCAATGACAACGAGCCTGCCGTCCTCGAGCATCATATTGCCGATGTGGTAATCTCCGTGCTGGAAGCTCTGCGGTCTGTTGTCCAAAAGATGCCTGTTTTCATTCACATAGGTGATCATCTTCTCCGCGCCCTCGAACTTAATCGGGCACGCGCGGCACATTGCGATCTTACGGTCGATCTTCTGATTGAACCGCGTCGCCCAATCCGGAACATCCTCCGGCGCCGGAAGTGTATGCAGCTTTCTCAAAATACGTCCTGCCGCGAGACCGTGCATATATTGCTCGACATCGGGCAGCATCGGGAGCACATCCCCGGCGTCCTCACCGTTCACCCAGGTCTGCAGGGAATATATCCCCTCGTCGCACGTTCCGAAAGCTGCGGGTCGGCTCACGGAAACATCCAGCCCGGCAACCTGCTGCATAAGCCGATTCAGCTCCGTGCAGCTGTCCTCCTTCTCCTTCGGCGTGATCCTGAGCAGAAAATCCTCACCCTCTGCCGTTTTAACGCGGTACTTTCTGTCGCTCGACCAGCCTTTCTCAATCGGCTGTGCACATACAAGTCCGAGTGCCTGCAGTGTTTTACTGCTGAGCTTTTCCATATGTCCTCCCCCTTTTTCTTCTAATGATTTGATTATACACAGTTTTCTTCTTTTTGTACAGGGCGGGAATTTCTCAAATGATGTTTATTTATATGGGTTTTGTTGTTTGTTTTCCGCTTCATTTTCTGTTGAAAATCCTGTCATTTTATGGTATTCTTAGTAACATAATCAAAACGGCAGCCGACCGACGTACCGCGAGTACGCGGCTTGAATGACCGCAACCACCCGGGAAAAACCCGGGGGCTTTCAAGTCAAGGAAAGAGGACAGAAGTCAGCTGCAATATAGTCAATATAGATTCTTTCTTGTGCGGAAAACATATACCGCACACTGCGCTCAGCGCAACTTTAGGAGCATCGCTCCCAAAACAGAAAGGATTGAAATTACTTGTCCATAACAGCAAAAAAAGTCAAACACTACCTGCACCGTTATTTTATCGACGCCATGAGCGCCATGGCGCAGGGACTGTTCGCCTCGCTTCTCATCGGCACGATCATTTCCACACTCGGCACGCAGTTTAACATTTCGCTGCTGACCGAAATCGGCGGTTACGCAAAGGCTGCAGCCGGACCGGCCATGGCCGTTGCGATCGGCTATGCACTGCAGGCTCCTCCGCTCGTTCTCTTTTCACTTGTCGCTGTCGGCAGTGCATCCAACACGCTCGGCGGCGCCGGCGGACCGTTGGCCGTATTTTTCCTCGCGATCGTCGCCGCGGAGCTTGGCAAGCTCGTAAGCAAAAAGACAAAGATCGACATCATCGTCACACCGCTTGTAACCATCCTCTCCGGATGCTTACTCGCATATCTGCTTGCTCCGTACATCGGCTCTGCCGCTTCCAGCGTCGGCCAGCTCATCATGTGGGCAACCGAACAGCAGCCGCTGCTCATGGGCATCGTGGTATCCGTGATCGTCGGTATGATCCTGACACTGCCGATCAGCAGTGCAGCGATCTGCGCAGCACTCGGCCTCACGGGACTTGCAGGCGGCGCAGCCGTTGCAGGCTGCTGTGCACAGATGATCGGCTTTGCCGTCATCAGCTTCCGCGAAAACCGCTGTGGCGGCTTCTTCGCACAGGGCATCGGAACCTCCATGCTGCAGGTCCCGAACATCATCCGCAACCCGCTCATCTGGATCGCGCCGACTTTGGCCTCCGCGATCACAGGTCCGCTCGCCACCT
>JAGAOD010000079.1 GCA_017623855.1 Clostridia bacterium | reverse complement strand
GCAGGTCTGAACTTCGAGGTCCTCGAGCAGATCGGCAAGACCACCGATCCCATGCCTCTCGTTCTTCACGGCGGCACGGGTATCCCTGCCGACATGATCAAGAAGGCGATCTCTCTCGGCGTATCCAAGATCAACGTAAACACCGAGTGCCAGCTCGCTTTCGCAGCAGCAACAAGAGAGTATGTTGAGGCAGGCAAGGATCAGCAGGGCAAGGGCTTCGACCCGAGAAAGCTTCTCGCTCCGGGCTTTGAGGCTATCAAGGCTACCGTTAAGGAGAAGATGGAACTGTTCGGCTCCATCAACAAGGCTTGATTGTCACAGCTTCTTAAAAAGCAATAAACCTTCGAACGCGCCGTTTTTTCGGCGCGTTCTTTTTATACAAAAGCTTGCTTTACTTGCATGTCATTCCGTATTGTGTTATACTAAAAGAAACAGTTTGGTCCTGCGTTTTGGCGCGCGGTTAAGGAGAGCCGGGTGCACCGCTCGGACCGGAAAGGCTTGAAGAAATAACATGGAAACAAAGGCCTATTGCTTGAATTGCTTTTCGGAAATGGATGCTGCGGATGCAAAATGCTTTCATTGCGGCTGGTCCGATGAAGGGCAAATGAAAAATGCGCTGCCTTACGGCACGCTCTTAAATGAAAAATATCTTATCGGTCAGGCGGTTCGTCAGAATGGCTCGGGCTTTACGTATGCGGCGCTCGAGAAAAAATCGAACCGTAAGGTCGAGATCCGCGAGTTCTTCCCGAATACGCTCGCTCGCCGCGATATAAACGGATACAATGTGCGTCCCGTTGCCGGCGCCGAGCTGAAATACAGCGATTATCTCAGTGAATTTGAGCGCCTTTCGCAGGATCTTACCCGCGTGTCCGGCATGAAACGCATCCAGTCCGTGCTCGACACGTTCACACAGCACAATACGCTGTATATCGTGTTCAGCTATGTGAAATCCGAGTCTCTTGAAAGCTATGTGGAAAAGAACGGTCTGTTTACCTGGGTGGATTGTGAAACGCAGTTTCTGCCGGTCATTCAGACGCTGAACACATTGCACGGTCAGAATGTGAATCACCTCGGCATTTCACCCGAGACGCTCCGCATCACGGAAGATAACGTGATGATCCTGACGGATTTCGAGATCCAGTCGGTGCGCCGTTCCGGAACGGACCTTACGGAAGACGTTTATCCCGGCTGCTGGGCATTGGAGCAGTATTCCAAGTCCCGCATCTGTGACGAGGTCACGGATGTATACGGTCTCTGTGCTTCGCTGCTCTATGCACTTTCCGGCTCCGTTCCTGCGGATGCCGTTAAGCGCAGTGCCGACCCGAAGCTGATGATCTCGCGTACCGTTTTGAAAGCACTTCCTCAGCAGGTTCCGTCTGCGATCGCGAACGGTCTGCAGGTCAATCCCAACGACAGAACCTCGAGCTTTTCGCGTCTGGCTGCTGAATTTACTGCAGAGCCCCTCGTCATGGAGCGCGTTGTTGAGGCGCAGACGCTGCGTTCTCTGCCGACAAGTGACCGGAGAAATCCCAAAGCAAAAAATCTGCCGCCGTTTGTCTGGCTGATGATCTCTTTCGTCGTGTCCCTTCTTGTGATCATACTGATCGGCGCTGTATGGTTCAAAGACAGCCCGTTTTCGCCGCAGAATTTGCTGTCTGCCTTTGAGGAGCCGCAGGTGCAGGTATCTTCGCAGACGATCAAGCTTCCGAACCTTGTCGGTGAGGAATACGAGACGATCCGTGCCCTCACGGAATCGAGCAGCGAATATGCGTTTAAGATCAGGATCTATGAAGAAAGCTTCGACGATGAGATCCCTGCAGGACAGATCATGTCGCAGCTTCCGTTTGCGGGTTCGCTGATCAAGGCGGGTGATACCGTCAAGGTCGCTGTCAGCCGCGGTGAAGCGGTTCGTGTGCTGCCGGATATTCTCGGCATGCCGGAAGAGACCGCCGCGGAGAAGCTTCGTCTTGAAGGATATGTGCCCGTTGCCGTAGCGGCCGTCAGCGAGGAATATGCCGTCGGCTGTGTGTCGGGTTACGTTGAAGGCCAGCCGGGAGATGAAGTAGCGCACGGGTCCGTCGTACAGTACTACGTCAGCACTGCACCCACGCCGATGCCCGAAGCAGAAGGAAACGAATAAACAGGACGGGACCGGCATGCGTGCAGGTCCCGTTTTTTGGATCGTGTGGTGTGTATAATGAATTTGAAGAGCTATGAATATATTACTTTGCCGCCGTTTACGGGGGATATCCAAAACGATGCCCAACGGCTGATGCATGAAAACGGAAAGCAGAAGACCTTCGATCATATGCTTTCGGTAGCCGTAGTGAGTGTTTCGCTTGCAGAACGCTTTAAGCTCAATGAAGAAAAGTGTCATCTTGCGGCTGTTCTGCATGATGTCAGTGCCGTTGTGCGTCCTTCGGATATGCTGCAATATGTGAAGGAGCAGAACTTGCCGGTTTGCGAAGCGGAGGAAAGGTTTCCGTTTCTTCTGCATCAAAGACTTTCAAAAGATATTGCAGGAGCGTACTTTTCGATCGGTGACTGCGATGTGCTGTCTGCGATCGAGTGTCATACCACGCTAAAGCATGGGGCTTCTCCTTACGATATGGTCCTCTTTATTGCCGATAAGCTCGCGTGGGATCAGGAGGGGACACCGCCGTTCTATGATGCGGTTTATGCAGCGCTTGACGTATCACTCGAAAAGGCGTGTTATACCTATATGCTGTATATGGAAGAAAGCGGCAGGCTTTTGTGCCCGCATACGAATTGGAATGCGGCGAAGAATTGGCTTCAAAGCAGGATGTAAAAAACGAGTGCACACCGATTTTGGTGTGCACTCGTTTTTTATGAGGAAAAAATTACTTGTACATTGCCATGTATTCGCCGTGTGCTTCGATGAGCTCGTCGCACATCTTGACGATGTCGTCGATGGAGAGCTCAGCTGCGGTGTGC
>JAGAOD010000078.1 GCA_017623855.1 Clostridia bacterium | reverse complement strand
TCCTCCTGTGTGAATTTGCGGTGAGGCTTTCCTTTTGGTGCACCCATGCTCTCAACTCCTTTCCTGTTTTTATTATACAAAAAAATAGACACCACCAAAACTTTCGTTTTTAATGGTGTCTACTTTTATTTTACAGATGCAAACCGATTAAGGCCGGGAGGCTTTTTTACTTAGAAATCGTCTCCGAAGAACATTCTGTCAATATATTTTTCGTTGAATTTCGGATTGCCGCCGAGATTCACATGCTGCGACTTTGCGGCAATGGTACTGAGCACACCGCGGGCATCGCGGTCGAGCAGTACCTGCACGGCACCGGACAGCGCTGCATTGCCGAGGATCTTCGCCCTGTCGGAAAGGGTTTCCGGCAGCAGACCGATCTTCACGGCACTTTCCACATTCAGGTGGCTGCCGAAGCCGCCCGCAATGTACAGCGTTTTTATCTCGTCCATGGAAACGCCCGCCGTCTCCGCAAGCATCTCCATACCGGCGGCGATCGCCGCCTTCGCGAGCTGCACCGCACGGATGTCCTGCGGCTGCAGGGCAACGTCACCGCTGAGCGGCAGCTCATCGTCGTCCATCGCGCCCGTTTCGTCGATCTGCTCGCTTTCGAGCCCGGCTGCGATCGCGTCGATCAGACCCGAGCCGCAGATGCCGACCGCTTCCGCGTCACCGAGGGTATGTACACAAATTTCTCCGTCCTCGAGCCACACACGGTCGATCGCACCGCGCACACTGCCGCATCCGCAGGAAATGCCCGCGCCCTCGAAGGCAGGGCCCGCCGCCGTGGAGGTCACGTACAGCACGCCGTCCTTCCACAGAGCCATTTCTCCGTTTGTGCCGATGTCGCACAGGAGCGAGACCTCATCCTTTTCACACATGCCGCTCGAGAGCACCGCCGTCGTGATGTCCGCGCCGACAAAGGCATTCATACAGGGCGGCAGATAAACGCGCTGCCCGTAGAGCTCCGTGTCCGTGTCAAACAGCGTGTCGGCGATAAACGGCGCACGGGACAGGCATGCGGGGTCACGTCCCGTCAAAAGATACAGCATCGTTGTGTTGCCCGTGATCACGAGCACATCCGGCATGCCGACTTCACGTCCGGCTTCCTCCAGAAGCGCCTTTACGGCGTCCGTGATCTGCTTCTGCAGCAAGGGCAGCTCGCCCTTCATAGCGGCTTCAATGCGTCCCATAACGTCCGCCGCTACCGTTCCCTGCGGGTTGAGACCGGCTGCCGTGCCGACACATTCACCGTTCTCGAGCGAAAAGAGCTTTACGGCAACGGTCGTTGTGCCGATGTCCACCGCCGCGCCGAGTGTTCCCGCCATCGGACGGAGCACCTTGGGCTGCTCCGCGGTTCCGGTCTCGATCTGCTGATCCGTATTTTCGTCGGGTAAGACCACGGTCGCGTCGCCGAGGATCATCGCCTGGCACGAAAGCCGAACGCCCGCGCGCTTTTCGGCAGCATTCGGTTCGGACACATCGCCCGAAAGCACCACGCTACATTTGCCGCAGCTGCCGCGTCCGCCGCACGGATGCGGTGTGCGGATCCCCGCTTTCTCCAGTAATGTATCAAGCAGCACCGCACCTTCAAACGGTACGGTGATCCGGTTTCCGTTTCTGATTATAGTCAGCTCAGCCATTCTCCGTCTCCTCAAACAGTATGATGCCGAAATAGGTCACGGTATTCGCGCCGTTGATGTATTTGAGCCCGGTCCCCTTTGTGGTTCGGTATACGTTGATGCAGTATCCCTCCATCGGCTTCAGGATCTTGTCCGGAAACCGGCAGGGCTTATTTTCTTCCTTTGCACAGCGTGCACAGAGGTCACAGCCGCCGCTCGACAGATGCAGAAAACGCGTACCGTCCATGATCTCCGGCAGCGTATTGTGGATTCTTCGGCTCGTTCTCTTGTGGCTTACGCCGACCTCACCCATGCCCTCGATATCGAAGCTGTCTTCGATCTCACCGATGGTCTGATAGAGCACGGCACGGCTGAATGTATCGATCTCCGCCATCAGCGCTTCGGGCTCACCGATCGCCGGCGGGCAGTTCCAGTATTTGCCGAACCGGCCGCAGCCGTTTCCCTCGCAGATATCCCAAAACGCTCTGTTTGTCACGATCTGCTCCCGGGTGATCACTTCGGCCTTTGCAGCGCCGCAGCTGAGCACCGTCTGCACCAGCTTTTCCTGATCAAGCATAAAACTCACTCCCTAAAAACAAAACAGTGCCCGAAAAACCTCGGGCACTGCATGATCTGTTAATTCTTCAGCGCCACAAAGAACGCATGAATATTTTCCCACTTTGCATGTGCGGGAATATCGCAGCCGGAAGAAGGAACAAAGTTCCTGTAGCTGCCGCACTTCTCAAGAAGTGCCTTGGTCGCCGCCGTCATCGACTCCGGTGTGCCGTGTGCGAACTCCGCCGCCGGGTCAACGTTACCCATGCAGAGTACATCCGCCGGTGCCTGCTCCATAACGAGCTTCATATCGACCGCATTGCCGAAATGGTAAGCCGCCGCACCCTGCGAGAAGATGGGCTCGAGCATGCTGAGCACGGAGTTGCCGCAGTTGTGGTACAGAACGGCAAAATCATCGTCCTGCAGTGCCTCAACAATGCGCTTTACGTACGGAACGGAGAATTCCGCTGCCATATCCGGGCTGAGAATACCGGCAAGCGGTTCCGCCATCATAATGCCGTTTGCACCGGCATCCTTCATGGCCTGACCGTAACGGATGAGATATTCCGTTGCCTTATCCAGAACGACGTGCACGGTCTCCGGCTCATCGTAGCAGATATACATGATCTCCGTAACATCCATCAGACGGCCTGCAAGCGAGTATGGGCCGATCATACCGGCCAGAACGGGCTTGTCCGTAATGCGCTCCTTTGCAAGGCGCACGGCTTCAACACAAAGCATTGCGCGGCCTGCGGAAAGTGCCGGCACTTCAAGATCGTTCGCCTCGTCCTCGTCGGAAACGAGCTGACCGATGACCGCCGGGACCTCGTCCTCGGTGAAACGGACCGCTGCACCGAATGCTTCGGCCTCAACGGAAAGATCCATCAGACTGACTGCAGCCAGGGTATCCGTCTCCTTGGAGACGATTTCCATAGCCTGCGCCATAAGCTCGGGATCCTTAACGAGCTGTTCAACTGTGACATTCATTTTCTGTGCCGCCGGGAAAGAAAGGATCGGCAGCGCACGCCGGGACTCCGAACGGGCGGTTTCCCAGAGAATTTCACGGATATTTGTCATAGGGGATAGTCCTCCGATAATCAGCTGCAGAACTCAACAGCCTTGTCAGCTGCGCTTGCTGCGTCAACTGTGTAGCAGTCAGCACCGATCTCGTCGCAGAATGCCTGGTTGACCGGAGCGCCGCCGACCATGATCTTGACCTTGTCGCGGATGCCTGCTTCTTCAGCAGCCTTGACGACGTCAGCCATAACGCTCATGGTTGTGGTGAGCAGAGCGGAGCAGGAGATGATCTGGCAGTTCTGCTCGATCGCTGTCTTAACGAAGGTCTCAGCGGAAACGTCTGTGCCGAGGTCGATGACTTCGAGGCCCTTGCCTTCCATCATCATCTTAACGAGGTTCTTGCCGATATCATGCAGGTCACCCTGAACGGTACCGATGCAGACCTTGCCTGTAGCCTTAACGCCTTCAGCAGCGAGAAGCGGCTTCAGAATCGCAATGCCCTGGTTCATTGCACGTGCGGCAATGAGGACCTCCGGTACGAAAACTTCGTTGTTCTTAAACTTTTCGCCGATAACAGCCATGCCGTCGAGGAGACCTTCCTCGAGGATCTGCTGCGGTGCAAAGCCCTCTTCAACAGCCTGCTGAACGAGAGTCTTGACGATCTTAGCCTTGCCTGCCTGAAGCTGAGCGGAAATTTCCTTAAGTTCCATGATAATATTCCTCCTGAATTTTTCAAAACGTGTTTATCTTGCCGCCCTTGAAAACGAACGGCATAAATAGTATACTGATTTTCGGATCAATACTTGCCGACCTTCTTGATCTCGTTCATGATAAGCTTCATGTTGTCGAGAGATACGCTGTTCGGGATGGAGTGGTCGGAAGAGAAGATGAAGCCGCCGTTTTCCTTGAGGACCGGCACCTTCTCGTTGATCTCAGCGATGATCGCTTCCGGATTGCTCCAGTTAACGGCATTGATGCCGCCGCGGAGAACCAGCTTGTCGCCGTATTCCTTCTTGATCTTGAGGCAATCCACGCCTGCCTTGACCTCGAGCGGATTCAGTGCGTCAACACCTGTTGCGACGATGTCCGGAACGAGTGTCATGATATCACCGCAGGAATGCAGCTGTGCAACGATGCCGTGATCGTGTGCCCAGTCAACAGCCTTCTTATGGTACGGCTGCAGCATGTTGCGGTACATGTTCGGGGAGAAGAATGTGGTTCCCTTGTAACCCATGTCGTCATACCAGAACATTTCGTCAAAGTGATAGCCTGCATCCCACAGACGGTCGTACAGAGCGATATTGCGCTTCAGATATGTATCGAACATGTCCTCAACGAGCTCCGGCTCTTCCATCATCGCGATGAGCAGGTTTTCGGTGCCCATCATGTGAGAATGTGTAACGTCGAAGCCGAACCAGAAGATCGCACGGATCCAGCGGCCTTCGTCACGCCACTTCGGGAAGTTCTTCTTCAGCATTTCCCACGGAATACGGTCGTCCTCAAGTGTCATTCTTGCCTTGGCGTCCGCCCATGCCTCTTCGTCGACAACGGAGAAATCGAGATATTCCGGTGTGGAGTCGAGCTCTTTGAAATGCTTGGCTGTAACGCCCCACTTGGAAGTGGAAATGTACCAGCGGTCATTTTCCTCTAAGATCTTTTCCTCGTAACGCGGTGTGATATCTACCTGAAATACGCCGATCTTGTCAACGTCGAAATAGTCTTCCCACTCGACACCCTTCGGCATGCCCTCATTCTGCCAGCGGCGAATGGTGCCTGCCCACGGATCGTCAATGATCGGCACGCGGTCAGCTTCCTTGTGTTCATACATACGCTTAATGCGTTCCCAAGAATTCATATCAGCAGCTCCTTTGCTTTTGTTGACTTCATCATAGCGCAAAAGAAATGATCCTGCAACACCTTTTCGCCACGCAGTCCCTTTTTTGTAATTTTTGATCAATTTTTTGATATCGGGGTGATCATCATGTACAGTACAAACGGCGACTTCGGACAGGTTCGCATTGCGAACATGCTCCCTACCCTGCTAAGTAAAAATCTGTTCTCTCTGCATGTAGTCGGCTGGCACAAGTGCAACGACCTGTACCGCTACACCTACGAGAACGGAAACCCAAACCATCTGCTGTTTTTCACGGTCCGCGGCTGCGGAGAGCTGACGATCAACGGACAGAAATACGCACTGCCCGCGGGTACGATCACCTTCATCCCGCGCAACACACCCTGCCGGTACGGCACGCCGAAGGACGGACTTTGGGAGTTTTACTGGCTCCATACCGCCGGACACGTTGCGACCGACCTCCTCGACACCATTGCCGCAAACGGCAATTATCTGACAGATTTTGAACCGGGATTCAACTACGCACAGCGCCTTGAGGATCTCATCCGCCTGTGCTCGAAGCGCGAGCACAATGCTGAGCTTCATATTTCTCAGAACTTAAGCGGGCTTCTGCATCACGTCGTGCTGCGCCTGAGTGAGCCGCCGGAAAACATGTCGCTCTCCGGCCGCGCCATCTTCTACATGGAGCATCATTTTCACGCACATCTTTCCGTAGAAGAGACTGCACACACGCTCTTTGTATCGCCGGCACATCTCATCCGAACCTTCAAAAAGGAGACCGGCTACACGCCGCACGAATACCTGAACGAGTACCGGCTGATGATTGCCGCACAGCTTTTGGAGTTCGGCCGGCAGCGCGTGGAGGAGATCGCCGCGCAGACCGGTTTTTCCTCACCGAGCCATTTCATCAGCTGCTTCAGAAAACAATACGGCTGCACCCCACTCCAATACCGCGGTATGGCAGCGTTTACACAGAAGGATAAGGATAAGCAATATTAAAGAGGTGGGCATTTGCCCACCTCTTTTTATGCATTTTCAGCCGTTTTATTCGAAACCTTATAGTACTTCGAGGTTTTCTGGCGGTAGAGCATCAGAAGGCCGCGGACGCAGAGCTCGACGGCCATGGCGATCCACATACCGGTCAGGCCGAGCGGGCCGACGAGCAGGAGCGCAAGACCGATGCGAACGATCCAGATGCTGCCGAGATTCATAAGGCTCGGGACCAAGGTGTCGCCCGTTCCGCGCAGAGCGCCTGCCGCGACGATGGACGCCGCAAAGAGCGGTTCCGCCAAAAGCTCGATGCGCAGTACTTTGACCGCAAGTGCCTGAACCGCAGTGTCAGGCGTCAGCATACGAAAGACAAGCGGACAGATCGCCATCATCACAAGACCAGTCACGGTCATAAACGCCATGCCCATGACCGTACAGATATTGCCGAAGCGCTTCGCTTCCTTCTCGTCCCCTGCGCCGATGCTTCTGCCGACAAGCGTAGTCGCCGCCGAACCGATACCGTAACCGGGCATATAGCAAAGACTTTCCGCCGTGACCGCAAACGAGTTCGCCGCGATCGCCACTGCGCCGAGCGGGGCAATGATCATCGTCGCGACGACATTTGCCGCGCACATGACGATCTCCTGCACGGCGACCGGCAGACCGATCCGCACGGCTTTTCTCAGGATCTCCTTATCCATGCGTGTCTTCTCCTCACGGCGCAGACGCAAACGCGGATTTCGTATGCAGCAGCAATACGCCATAACAAGGCTGATAACCGTACAGGCAAGCCCGGTACCGATGCCTGCGCCCAAAACGCCGTACATCGGGATGAATACCGCATTGAACGCGACATCGAGCACGCACATGATCGCATTCAGAACGCTTGGCGTGACCATATCGCCGCAGCACTGCAGATAGGAGGACGTCAGCGCATTCAGCTGCATGAACGGCATGGTGAGCGCAAACACAAGAAAATACAGGGACGCATCGCGGTGCAGCGCTTCTTCGCCGCCGAGCCACACGGGCAGCGGGTTGCTTAAAAGGACACCGATCAAACATGTGAGCCCGGACACGACAAGCGCCGCCCACAGGCCGTGCTTTACGACGTTACGCGCTCCCATGTCGTTTTCCGCGCCGATCTCATGCGCGACCTGCACGGAAAAGCCCGCCGAGACCGCATAGATCATACCGCTTAAAAGCCATGTGCTCGTGGAAACAAGACCGATCGCCGCCGAAGCATTCGCGCCGAGATTTCCGACCATAGCTGAATCAATATACTGCATTGCGATCGTCGTGATCTGCGTTAATATAGCAGGAAGACTCAATCGCCAGACCTCGTTGATCTGCCGTTTCAAATCATTTTTACTGTGCATGGGGTTCCCTCTTCTAAGTTACAAAAGCCGACAGCGAACCGTCGGCTTTTTTGATTTTATATTCAGATCGACTCAACGGAGATCTCGTTGTCCTTGACGACAACGGCGATGCCGGTGATCGTGCCCTCGCCGTGTTCAACAAGCAGGCCGGTGATCTTATCCTCGACCGTACGGCGGATCGTATTGCGGATATCGCGTGCGCCGCTCTTTCCGCCGATCGCCTTCGCGGCGATCCACTCGACCGCTTCATCGCTCCAGCGCAGTGCAATGCCGCGCTCGGAAAGCGTCGTGACATACTCGTTCAGCATGAGCACGGCGATCTTTCTGTAATCCGCTTCATCCAGCGCACGGAAAATCACGACCTCATCGATACGGCTTAAAAACTCCGGACGCAGGAACTCGGACAGCGCGCGCATCGTCTTTTCGCGGTTCACGTCGGACGCCGTGCGGTTAAAGCCCACGAGCGCCTCGCGGCTGTTGCTGCCGGCGTTCGAGGTCATCACGATGACGGTGTTTTCAAAGTTAACGGTTCTGCCGTGTGCGTCGGTAATGCGGCCCTCGTCGAGGATCTGCAGCAGGATGTTCATAACATCCGGATGTGCCTTTTCGATCTCATCGAACAGGAGCACGGAGTACGGACGGCGGCGGACCTTCTCGGTCAGCTGACCGGCTTCGTCATAACCGACGTAGCCCGGGGGCGAACCGATGATCTTCGAAACGGAATGCTTCTCCATGAACTCGGACATGTCGAGGCGGATCAGCGTTTCGGGGGAGTCGAACAGCTCCTGCGACAGAACGCGGACAAGCTCCGTTTTGCCCGTACCGGTCGGACCGACAAAAATGAACGATGCCGGACGGCGGCGCGGGTTGATCTGCACGCGGCTGCGGCGGATCGCGGCGGAAACGGCCTTTACGGCGTCCTCCTGACCGATGATCTTTTCGCTCAGTCTGCTTTCGATCTGAGAGAGCTTTCCGAGCTCGCTCTGTTCGATCTTCGACGCCGGGATGCCGGTCCAAAGCTCGATGACATAAGCGAGGTCACCCTCGTTTACGGCAGCGGTGATCTCCTCGGGTCCAAAGCCCTCAAGCTTCTTCTCGAGTGCCGCCACCTGATATTTCGCCTGAGCGAGTGCCTCGTAATCCACCGTTTCGGCGTTTTCGATCTCCTCAAGCTTCTTCGATTCTTTTTCAAGCTGAATGACGGTCTCGTCAAACTCGACCATCTTCTGATTGCGCAGTGCGGCGCAGGCACAGGCTTCATCGAGCAGGTCGATCGCCTTGTCCGGCAGATAACGGTCGCTGATATAGCGCTCGGACAGCACAACGATACGCTTCGCGATATAATCGGAAACCGTAACGCTGTGATACTGCTCATAATAGCCCTTGATGCCGCGGATGATCGCCGCGGAGTCTTCGATGGACGGCTCCGTGACCGTGACCGGCTGGAAACGGCGCTCCAGAGCGGCATCCTTCTCGATATACTTGCGGTACTCGGAGAAGGTCGTCGCACCGATGACCTGAATCTCACCGCGGGAAAGTGCGGGCTTCAGGATATTGGCGGCATTCATACTGACTTCAGAATCGCCCGTACCGACGAGATTATGCACCTCGTCGATGAAAAGGAGAATGTTTCCGTCCTGCTTGACCTCATCCACAAGGCCCTTGATGCGGCTTTCGAACTGGCCGCGGAACTGTGTGCCGGCAACGAGCGCAGTGAGATCCAGAAGCTGGACCTCCTTCTTGCGCAGCT
>JAGAOD010000077.1 GCA_017623855.1 Clostridia bacterium | reverse complement strand
TCTCCTGGCAGGGATAGTGTGAAAGGGGCGGTCTTGGAGCCCCTTTCGCGTATGTTCAGGAGATACATTCAGAAACAACGTTGTTTCTGAATGTATCTCTGTTGGTGCAAACAGCACCAACGGGAGAAAATACTTTTTCGACAGCCTCAAAAGGCTTGCTCACCGAAAAGTGAGCAAGCCTTTTTGAATGAGAATTTACAGCTCGCAGACGTCGAGACGCGGACGGTGGAACCACTGTCCGTTTGTGAAGTCGGGCATAGCCTGCGGTGCGCCGCCCTGCTGAATGGAGATCTCGGAAAGCACGGCGACGGCCTGCCATGTGGCGGAGTCGTATACGTCGATCGGCATCGGCGTGCCGTTTTCGAGCGCATCGACAAAAGCCTTGTAGGCGAACCAGTCCATGCCGCCGTGACCTGCGGCGAGAGTTTCCGGTGTGACATCCTTCCAGATCTTCGGCAGATATTCCTCTTCGTAGTTCTTCGCGTTGCAGAGGTTGTTGCGGACGAATTCCGGTGTTTCCCAGTATTCCTTTTCGCCGTCAAGGTAGACGGTGTTCGTGTCCTGCATGTAGAGGCCCTTCGTGCCGCGGACCGTGAAGTCACGGCTGTAGGAGCGCGGCAGGGTGGTGTCGAGGCGCAGAAGGATCGTTTCGCCGTTTGCGCAGGTCAGCACGGTCGTGATGATGTCGCCCTGCTTGAATTCGGCGTTCTGCATTTCGGGAGTCGCGTCGTCGCGCGTCTTGATGTATTCCTTCAGACCGGCCGCCTTCGAAGCGAAGGAGGAGACCGTCAGAATGCGGTTGCCGCGGTTGATGTCGAGCAGCTTCGCGATCGGGCCGAGCTCGTGTGTCGGGTAATTGTCGCAGCAGCGGTTCTGATAGTTTCTGAAACGGTAGTGGCGGTTTGTGAGACCGTAGGAGATCTCATTGCGCAGGTCATGCGCATAAGCGCCGGCACAGTGCACGACGGTGCCGAAGACGTTCTTTCTCGCCATGCTTGTTGCGAGAAGCTCGTCCTTACCCCAGCAGCAGTTTTCCATGAACATGTACGGAACACCGGTCTTTTCCTGCGTGCGGACAAGGTTATAGCAGTTTTCGAGGGAATATTCACAGCCGACCTCGCTCGCGACGGCAATGCCGTGCTCCATGGCGTAGATCGCGATGGATGCGTGACCCTCCCAGCCGGTGAAGACGAAAGCGGCGTCCACATTTTCCACAGCGAGCGCTTCCTTATAATCCGTGAAGCCCTTTGCCTCCTGACCGCCGTTTTTCAGGATTTCAAGGATATCGTTGACACGGTCCTCATATACGTCGCATACGGAAACGATGCGCAAAGAGTCGATCTTCATTAAGACATCACGAACCAGACCGCGGCCGCGCTGGCCGAGACCGATCACACAAGCATTGATCATATTCATTTCCTCCGAATTGCAGTTTTTCTTTTATGTCAGGCTGAACCTAACGCTATTATATTGCTTATTTCGGCGTTATGCAACGGTGAAAGCTGCAGTTTCGGCAAAAAAATCGTTTGATCACGATTTACTGCGACGGCGTATTGCCGTGCCGGGAAACCCCCGACGAGGTTTTCCCACGAATAACAGTCCACCTGACGGTGATCCCTAAGGTGTTTCGTCCTCTGCGGAGGACGCCAAGGGATCTGCCCTTGACTCTCGAGCTTCTGAAAAAGCTCGATCAAAACTTTAACAAAAAAGCCCCCGAATAATCGGGGACTTTCGTATGCATTCGGTTCCGCGAACTTGCTGTCGAGTGAGGTAACGAACGACTACGCGGACGTTCGCCGTCCACTGTTCGGCTCTCTTTCGGGAGCATCCCGAAGAACGCGACCTGCAGGTGTACTCATTTTGCTGTCGAGTGAGGTAACGAACGAC
>JAGAOD010000076.1 GCA_017623855.1 Clostridia bacterium | reverse complement strand
TAGCCGGTGTATCCGGCCTCGGGGATCGGTTTCGTTTCATTTTTATAGCTGACGCTGTATTTTCTCTCCAAAATGCCGAGTGTGCGGTCGAAGGTCTTGCGCACCGCGGCATCATAGACGCCGTCGGCAAAATCGGGCTCCATGTAATCCACAAGGAGATCATCGAGTGCACTGCCGGACAGCACGTCCAGGATGCCGGAGCCGGGCAGGGCGTAGTAATCCTCCGCGCCGACCGCAAGCACATAGAGCATACCGTTATTCTCACGTTTGTCGCCGATGCCCCATTTGTTGAAAAGCTCGTACGCATAATCGTGCGTCGAATAGCTGCCGGTAAAATCGACCGCAACAAACACGATCTGTGCGCCGCAGGCTTCTGCCAATGCGTTGTTTTTCTCGTTGATGTACCGCTCCGTGGAATCGCTGATCACATCGGCTTCATCCAGCACGTACGACTCGGGCGCATCCGGGATGCCCGCCGCAAAAGCCGGCACGGACACGCACACCGCCAAGATACAGACAAAAAGCCATATCGCCGCACGGTACACAGGGTTTCGTTTTGTCATAGCTGTTCTCCTTTATGCAAAGGGCTCGAGTTCCGTCACGCCCAACAGCATACCGATCGTTTTGGCAGGCGAATTCAGAAATTTCTCGTTGAATTTCATCGCTTCCACACTGTACTCACTGTAAGAGATCAGATCCACATACAGCATATAGTCCGCGTAGATCTCTTCCCGATACTCGGCATCCGCCTCGGTCATGTCCATTTCACCGAGCTGATTATAAAGCGTATTTACGCTCTGCGTAAGCTCCGTATAAGCGGCTGCCTTTTCCGCCGGGCTTTCCGAAACGCCCAGCTGATGGTTCCATTCCTTAACTGCCTCGAGTGCCTTTGTGTCCGCTTCCATATATTTTCCGGCAAGCGTTGTCATATTCACGGCTTCGTCTCTGCAATCGGCAAGATCCTCGATCAAAATATAATAATGATCTCTCACCGCGTCGCGTTCACGTATGAGCGAAAAGCCCGCGCCGAGCGGGATGCTCAGAACGATCAGAAGGATCATGCAGACGATGGCTCTCGCGCGTCCCTTGACTTTTTCTCTTTTCTTTTTCATTATGACCCAACCTTTCTCAAAAGGGGATATACATAAGCGACCGGCGAAAGGATCGTCGGCCGCTCAGTTTTCACACGGATCAGGAGCGGATGTCGAGCAGCTTCTGCTTCAGCTCGTTCTCCAGACGGCCGAGCTCCTGCTCTGCGGCGCGGCGGCGTGCCTTGCCCTCTTCCTGAATTTTTACGACCTCGTCCAGTGTTGTGATCAGCGACTGGTTCGTCGTGCGCAGGGTCTCCATGTCGACAACACCGCGCTCTGTCTCGCGTGCGGTCTCGATGGTGCTCATCTTCAGACGCTCCGCGTTCTGCTTTAAGAGCATATTTGTCATGTCCGTCACCTCACGCTGGGCACGGATCGCGTCCTCGGAGTGTGCAACGCCGAGCGCCAGCACCATCTGGCTCTTCCACAGCGGGATCGTATTCACGATCGTGGACTGGATCTTCTCCGCCATCAGACGGTCATTGTTCTGAACAAGACGGATCTGCGGGGACATCTGCACGGAAACCATGCGGGTGAGCTCGAGATCATGCAGCTTCTTCTCGAAGCTGTCGCACTGCTGTGCAAAGTCATTTGCCGCCTGTGCGTCCTCTGCAAGACCGCTGCGCTGTGCCTTTGCCTTCAGCTCCTGCAGCTTCGTTGCGCGATCTCTCTCCAGACGCTTTTTGCCGGCGATGATGTACATAGAGAGCTCTTTATGGTACGCGAGGTTCATCTCATAGAGCTTATCCAGCATGACGATATCCTTCATCAGCTGGATCTGATGGCCCTCAAGAGAGCTCGCGATCTTGTTGACGTTGACCTCAGCCTTGTCGTAACGCGCTTTGAGGCCCTCGATCTTATTCGACTGCTTCTTAAAGAAGCTGAAAAATCCCTTTTCCTCCTCGCCGATATCGAAGCCCTTCAGCTCGACAACGAGATCGGAGATCTGGTCGCCGACTTCACCGAGATCCTTCGTGCGCACATTGGCGAGTGCGGTGTCGGAAAAGTTTGCGATCTTCTTCTGTGCACCGGAGCCGTACTGCATGACGACCGCGGAATTCGAAATGTCGATCTTTTCAACGAACTCGTCCACGATCTTCTGCTCCTCCGGGGTCAGCACCGGCTCGTTTACAACGGCGGGCTCTGCAGGAGCTGCGGCTTCCGGCTTCGGCTCCTCGATGCCGTCGAGTGTGAGTGTGGGAACAGCATCGAAATCGGGTGCTTCCAGCTCCTGTGTCAATTTGATATCCGTCATGGTCAAAACCTCCTCAAATTATTCTGCTTCATTCGGGTCAAGGCGGATCGTCGGCACTGCACCGGACGTTTCCGCCGCACCGCCGGATGTCTGTACCTTCGGCAGCTCACCGTCACCGGAAAGTCCTTCCTGCTCCAGAAGGGACTCCATGACGCTGATGTCCGCCGCGATATCCATCGCCGCTTCCTCAAAGAGACTGTCGTGCTGCTTTTCGAAAGCGCCGGCGATCGTTTCCATCATGCCCTCGATCTCAAACATCGTACTGCGTACGTTTTCGCCCTTCACGCGCTGGCGGCTCAGATTATCGTAGCTGTTCAAAAGCTTCAGCGTCGTGGGCAGATAGTAATTCATAAAACGGCGGATCTGCGGGGCACTTTCGGGATGCTCCGTAATATAGGCGAAGATATCCTCGCACGCCGCTTCCATGCGATCCATGCGCTGACTCATCGGTGCATCCTCGATGCGGTCATTCGCTGCACGCAGCTGTTTGATATAATCGTAGCCCTCGGCGATGATCTTGTCCACCTCGGGATTGCCCGTATTCACCTTTTTTTCCGTGCGCTCCGGCTTCGGCTCCGGTTTCTGGACCGGCGCAGGTGCGGGCGGCTCTGCAGGCACAAAATACTTCTTTCCGCGGAACAGTGCACGGCCGACAACGTAAGCGCCCACACCGATCAGTGCAAGCGGGATCAGGTGAAACCACTCGTACATCGGCATCGACATGGCATACATCGCACAGGCAATACCGGTGATCCAATACTTTGCATTGCTCGGCTTTCTGCGCATGACCATCTGCGGCTTCTGCGGCGGCGGTACGGGACGCGCAGGCTGCGGTCTCTGCTGCACCGGCCTTTGCGGCGGCGGTACGGGACGCACGGGCTGCGAAGAACGCGATGTATTCGGATAAGCCGTCGAGCTGTATCGGTTCTTGTTCGGACGGTTCTGTCCCGAAAACTCCCGGCTGACCGTGTCGACCACACGGTTCACGCTCTGCTCAACCTGATGAACGGTCTCGCTCACCTTATCCGCCGTCACGCCTGCACGGTTCAGTTCCCGGGCCATCCGGCCTCCGACCTTGCTGATCACCCTATAAGTCTCCGACTGTTCAAACTCACGCTGCAGCGGCGATTTATTCTGATCGTTCATGCTGAACACCGCCTTATAAAATCAAATCATACGATGAATAAAAACACTTCCGTATTATAATTTATTGTACTTTCTGTAAATGGATGCTGTCAAGGAAAAGCGTGTGAAATTAAAGGAAATTTAACCTTCTCTGTTCCATTTCTCGAGTTCCTCTTCGGACAGCTCTATATGCTCCCCATTCTCCGCCACGATAAAATTATGGACCGTGTCCGTTTCCCGAATATGCAGAACATTAAATTTCAGATCCAGCAAAGTCTGCGGCAGGACGCCGAAGGTCTGAACGGATACCTCGGGCACATATTCATCGGCGATCTGCCTTTGGGGAGACGGCGCGCCCGTGTCGTCATGCACCGCTAAGGAGACCGAAGCGAATGCAAAGAGCACGGAAAGCAGCAGTGCGCCGAAAAGTTCCATCGCGTTCCCGCCGAGCAGAGCGGAAAGGGCGCTCTTGCGGCGAAACAGCAGGATGTTCTGAGCCGTCAGCTGCAGCAAAACGGGCAGCGCCATGCAGAGCACAAACAAAAGCTCGCTTTGTGCGGTCGAGTTCAGAAATACGCGTCCGGGCAGCGGATATACATTTGAAAACGGCGTAAAATAATAGCCGATCGTCTGATAACAGAGATACTCCACCGCAATGAAGCCGACACAAAACACCGTATATGCCGTTTGAAGAACGCAGTTCACTGCGCGAGACGGCGTTACGTGTCCGAGAGCCGCAGCAATGCCGCCGAGGCTCAGCGCAAACAGGATCTTATAGACCGTCAGGGACATATCCGAAAACAGACAGAAGACCGTTTCCGCATACATGACGGTCAAAAGCGGAAAAACGGACGTAAACACGGACAAGTGCCGTGCATGTCTCGGCTTTTCTTTCTTTTTGTATCTCGGCATTTTTGCACCGCCCCTTCCGCCTGATCTTTATTTTTAGTATAAACTATTTTATTCAGTTTTTCAATGTGCGGTTATTTTTTCGTTTTTGTGGAATAGTAGTCCCATAAACGCCGGAACAGCATCCGTGCGTTTTGTACATCGGCGCGAGCCGTAATCAAAAGAAAGGAACGACCATGACACGTAAAATCATTCCGCTTTTTCTGACAGTCTGTCTCACACTGAGTCTCACGGGCTGTATGGGTCGGGACAGCGGCTCGTCCGCTTCCTCCACTGTTTCCGCAACAAACAGACCGATCGCGTCCCCCGAGGTCTCCGCACTGCCGGACGCTTCCTCCGCGTCCGGTACCGAGAGCACGGGTAGTGAATCCTCCCTGCCGGGCTCCGGCGCTTCCGGCTCCGAGTCCTCCCTCTCCTCCTCATCCTCCGCAGCCGAGAACGCGGGTATGGGCAGCTTTGCACCCTTCCGTGAGGCACTGCAGGGCGTATACGGTGACCGATACTTCCCCGACACACAGCTGAGCGAGGAACAGATCAGGACCGAGCTCGGTCTCGACAACACGCTGTATGAAGAAGTTTTTGCCGAAAACGTCGCAGGCGGCAAGAGCCCGGACACCTTCATCGCCGTAAAGGCAAAGCCCGGTAAGGCTGCTGAGGTCGAAAAGAAGCTGAACGAATACAAAAAGAAGCTTTCCGGCAACACAGCCTTTACGGATCACGCCGCAAAGATCGAGGCTGCGCAGGTATATACCGAAAATGACTACGTCTTCTTCCTGCTGACCGGTGAAGCCAAGGACGGCGAATCCTCCGAAGGCGTAGCCGAAATGCTCGGCAAGGAAGTACAGCGCGGCATCGACGCCATCAAGCAGGCACTCGGCATGCAGTAATTCGTTTCTCAGACCTTGAAAAAGACCTGTTCATGTGATACTATTCTTTATGGATCGTCACATTGTACGGGTCTTTTTATTTTATGAAACGGGAGGGACGCCTATGAAAACGCTGCTCGGGCTTCAAAAGCCGATCCGGGCCGCCATTTTCGATGCGGACGGCACGCTTGTGGACAGCATGCCGATGTGGAACCGCATTACATACGACTATGCCGATTTCAAGGGTATCTATGCGCCGCCCGGACTCAGCAAGGTCATGAACGCAATGTGCCTTGAGCAATGTGCGGCTTATTACAAGGAGAAGCTCGGTGCCGAGGGTACCGTCGAGGAGATCATAGCGGAGATCGTCGAAATGTCCGCCGAAAAATACCGCACGAGTATTCCGGAAATTGAAAACGCTTCGGCTTTCCTGTGTATGCTGAAGCGCGAAAATATCCGCACAGCACTGGCTACGGCGTCCACTCTCTCCACACTGACGCCCGCACTCAGCCGGCTCGGTATGATCGAAAATCTCGACGTGCTTGAAAGCTGCACCACGATCGGCAAAAGCAAGGAGCATCCGGATATTTACTTAAAATGCGCCCTCGACCTCGGTGTGTCTCCCGGGGAATGCGTTGTGTTCGAGGACGCGCTTTATGCGGTTCGCACCGCAAAAAATGCCGGATTCCCGGTCGTCGGTCTTCTGACGGCATCTCTTTCCGTCGAAGAAGAAGCCGAGTTCCGCAGGATTTGCGACCTTTGTATTCCGAACTATACCGCATTTGTATCAGACGCTCAAGCCGCCGATACAAGCGTAACTTTTTAACATCAGGAGGAACAGTATGTTCAAAAAATTTAAAGAAACCTTCATCGGTGACAGAGCGTTCTACCACAAGCTCATGGTACTGCTCATCCCGATGATCATTCAGCAGGCGATCACGAGCTTTGTTTCCCTGCTCGACAACGTCATGGTCGGCCGTCTCGGCACGGAGGCAATGTCCGGCGTTGCGATCGTCAACCAGATCCAGTTTATCTTTAACCTTACGATATTCGGCGGTCTCGCCGGTGCATCCATTTTCGGCGCACAGTTTTTCGGCAAGGGTGACCACGAGGGCGTACGCGCCGCTTTCCGCTTTAAGATGATCTTCAGTGTGATCGTCAGCGCCGCCGCAATCGCGGCGATGGCCGTATACGGCAGCGAGCTGATCTCCCTCTTTCTGACGGACGACGGCTCCGGCAGCAGCCTTGAGCTCACACTTTCGGAAGCGGAAATTTATCTGTTCGTCATGCTCTTCGGCATATTGCCGTTCGGCATTTCGCAGACCTACTCGAGCACACTGCGTGAAACGGGTGAGACCGTTGCACCGATGGCCGCGAGCGTCATTGCGATCCTCACAAACCTCGTCCTGAACTATGTTCTGATCTTCGGTAAGCTCGGTCTGCCGGCACTCGGCGTTGCAGGCGCCGCGATCGCGACCGTTGTTTCCCGTTACGTGGAAGCTGTTTATCTGATCATTGTCGCCCATGCGAACCCGGATAAATTCGAGTTCATCCGCGGCGTATACAAGAGCCTGCGCATCCCCGGCAATATCGCGAAAAAGATCATCCTCACCGGCACGCCGCTCATGCTCAACGAAGTGTTCTGGAGCCTCGGCACCACGATCATCAACCAGAGCTATTCCACACGCGGTCTGACCGTTGTTGCGGCTACGAACATTGCGGGAACGGCATGGAACCTGTTCTGCATCGTCATGTTCACGATGGGCAACGCCGTCTCCATTATGGTCGGCCAGCAGCTCGGCGCGGGCGAGATCGAGGAAGCAAAGCGCACGGATAACCGTCTTCTGTTCTTCACGACCGCACTGCACATCGGCATCGGCGTGCTGATCGCGATCGCCGCACCGTTCATCCCGCTGATCTACAACACCGAGCCCGCCGTACGCGAGCTGACCACACAGCTCCTGTTCGTCGATGCGCTCGCGCTGCCGATCCACGCGTACGTGCACGTTACATACTTTACGATCCGCTCCGGCGGCAAGACCGTCATCACATTCCTGTTTGACTGTCTCTACACATGGGTATTCCCGCTGCCGCTGGCATTTTTCCTCTGCCGCTACACCGC
This sequence comes from Clostridia bacterium, assembly GCA_017623855.1. Taxonomy (GTDB): domain Bacteria; phylum Bacillota; class Clostridia; order Oscillospirales; family Acutalibacteraceae; genus Hominenteromicrobium. The sequence continues at coordinate 483 of JAGAOD010000076.1, read as the reverse complement.
ACTGCCCATTATCACCATTTTCTTCTGCGTACAGTTCATTGACGTCGTCAAGGTGATCATCGGCACGATCCTGCTCAGATCCGGCATGTGGGCAAAAAATCTCGTCTCGGATGAAGCCGGGGCTTAAATTACAAGAAAAGGACTTAGCGTTATGGAACAAATGAAACTGGACCGCATTAACGAGCTTGCCAAAAAGGCAAAGACCGAGGGTCTGACCGAAGCGGAAGCCACTGAGCAGAAAGCACTGCGTGCCGAATATATCGCCGCGTACCGCAGAAGCCTGCGCGCACAGCTTGAAAGCATGGTGCTTGTGGACGAAAACGGAAATGAGCGTCCGCTGAAAAAGAAATAACCGATTTCAAAATTCAAGATATCCGGAAAGGCGGTAAACTTATGGAAAAGCTCTATAAATACGACACGCATGTACACGACAGCGAATGCAGCCTGTGCGGCAGAAGCACACCGGAAGAAATGGTGGACGCT
>JAGAOD010000075.1 GCA_017623855.1 Clostridia bacterium | reverse complement strand
TTTGAGACGGAGTTTTTTGTTGATCCGACCCGGGTCCGCTTCGCCTTTTGGAATACAGTACAGGAAAGGACTGAGAGAATTGGCAAACGAAACAAACACACCCATGACCGAAAAAACCGACCTTAAAACCCAGCTTGCAGAGGTAGCCGAGCGAATCCGCACCATGCGTGAGATCATGGGCCTTTCCGAGGAAGAAATGGCGCAGCGCACCAATGTCTCCGTGGAAGACTACAGAAAATACGAGCGCGGTGAGAGCGATTTCAGCTTCACCTTTATCTTTAAGTGCGCGGAACGCTTCGGCATCGACCCGACGGATCTGATCAAGGGCGTCAGCCCGACGCTGTCCTCCTACACGGTCTCCCGCCGCGGCGAGGGTCTGCCGATCACACGCCGTCACGGCTTTAAGTATCTGAACCTGGCGCCGCTCTTTAAGCAGAAGACCGCCGAGCCGTTCTATGTCACCATGCCGTATAATGAGGCGGAGCAGAATGTCGCCATCAAGCTTTCCACCCATCAGGGTCAGGAGCTCGATATCATCGTAAAGGGCAGGATGCGCATTCAGGTCGGCTCCCATGTCGAGGAGCTGGAGGCCGGCGACACCATTTACTATAACAGCGGCACACCCCACGGCATGATCGCCATCGGCGGCGAGGAATGCGAATTCTACGCGATCGTCATGCGTCCGGGCGAAGAGCTCGTGCCGGAGAAGGACCGTTTCGAGGGCATCGTCAAGGCAAAGCTTGCCCGCGGCGAGCGCGAGAATGTTTCGAGCCCGTTCATCCACACTACCTTGGACGAGAACGGCATCCTGAAAAAGATCGAATTTGAAAACGAGGAGAAGTTCAACTTCGCCTTCGATATTGTCGATAAAATTGCGGAGAAGACACCGGATAAGCTTGCCATGCTCCACCTGACGAAGGATCATGTTGAGCGCCGCTTCACCTTCGACGACATGAAGCGCATGTCGAATAAGACCGCAAATTATTTTGAATCCCTCGGCATCAAAAAGGGCGACCGCGTTATGCTCGTCCTCAAGCGCCACTATCAGTTTTGGTTCTCCATTCTGGCACTGCATAAGATGGGCGCGATCGTCATCCCGGCGACGAACCTTCTGATGGAGCATGACTTTGATTACCGCTTCAAGGCAGCCGGCGTCAAGGCTCTCGTCTGCACGGCGGACGGTCAGGTCGCGGACGAAGCAAAGCGTGCAGCGGAGAAGTGCGGCGTCGACCTTCTGATGATGGCAAACGGTGCAAGAGATGGCTGGCTGGACTTCGACGCGGGCATCGCAGAGCAGAGTGACGTTTACGAGCGCACAGCCGAGTCCGCCTGCGGCAGCGACCCGATGCTCATGTTCTTCACCTCCGGTACGACCGGTTATCCGAAGATCGCACAGCATAATTATAAGTATGCACTCGGTCATTATATCACGGCGAAATACTGGCACAACGTCAATCCCGACGGTCTGCACTTTACGATCTCCGACACCGGCTGGGGCAAGGCACTTTGGGGCAAGCTCTACGGTCAGTGGATGAACGAAGCCGGCGTCTTTACCTTTGACTTCGATAAGTTCGATGCGCATGAGATCCTGCCGATGTTCAAGCAGTACAACATCACGACCTTCTGCGCGCCGCCGACCATGTACCGCTTCTTCATCAAGGAGGATCTCAGCCGTTACGATCTTTCCACCATCGAATACAGCACCACTGCCGGTGAGGCTCTGAATCCGGAGGTCTTCGAGCAGTGGAAGCGTGCGACCGGTCTCTCCATCTACGAGGGCTTCGGTCAGACCGAGACGACACTTTCCATCTATAACCCCGTAGGTTCCGTTCCGAAGGTCGGCTCCATGGGTCAGGCGAGCCCGCTTTACGACGTGGATCTCATCCTCGCGGACGGCACACCCGCTCCCATCGGTGAGACCGGTGAGATCGTCATCCGTACCGACAAGAAGGTGCCCTGCGGTCTGTTCATGGGGTACTACATGGACGAGGAAAAGACGCGTGAGGCGTGGAGCGACGGTGTTTATCACACCGGTGATACCGCATGGCGCGACGAGGACGGCTACTTCTGGTATGTCGGCCGTACCGACGACGTCATCAAGTCCTCCGGTTACCGCATCGGGCCGTTCGAGATCGAATCCGTCATCATGGAGCTGCCGTACGTTCTGGAATGTGCGGTCACTTCCGCTCCGGATCCGATCCGCGGTCAGGTTGTCAAGGCGTCCATCGTGCTGACGAAGGGCACGGAGGGCACGGAGGCGCTCAAGAAGGAGATCCAAACCTACGTCAAGACGAATACGGCTCCGTACAAGTATCCGCGTATCGTTGAATTCCGCGATGAGCTCCCGAAGACCATCAGCGGTAAGATCCGCCGCGTGGAGCTGAAGGGCTGATCTGCCTGATTTGGCGAATTAAGTGAATTTAACCGCCGTACAGCATAAAAGGGTGCTGTGCGGCGGTTCTTGTTTCTTACAAAATGCTGAATTCGGTTTTGAGGCATTGATTTTTAAGGTTTTCTGTGTATAATAAGGAATGTAGTGAATTTTCACAATAATTCAAGATAATAATCGTTCAACAGAACGAAACATAAGGAGTAAAAACAAAATGAAAAAATGGATCGCACTTTTGATGACCCTCATCATGGTATTCACATTTGCAGCTTGCGGGGCAGGCGCAGCAGGCGGACAGACTGTTTCCGGCACACTTCCGGAGATCGTTGACGCAATCTACGCTGCAGCTGACCTCGACGCAGAAACACGTGACTTCGTGGACTCCGATGTTTACGGCCCGGTCACTATGGAAATGGATGCTGAGAGCATGATCTACTACTTCGGCGTGGAAATTCCGGACGCAGAAGAGGCAGTTTTCAGTGAGCCGATGATGAACGCTAACCCGTTCTCCGTATGCCTTGTTCGCGTAAAGGACGGCACTGACGTGGAAGCTCTGAAGAAGGATATCAAGGCGAATGCCGATCCGCGCAAGTGGGTCTGCGTTGGCGTTGAGGACTCTGACGTTCGCGTAGAGAGCATCGGCAATGTTGTTCTGCTGGTCATGGCAAACAACTCCGAAAAGTACACAGAAGCATTCCTTTCTCTTGCAGAATGATCCTGATTCGAACGGCCTCGCAGAACCTGCGGGGCCGATTTTTCTTTAAGGAGGGGTAAAGTGGTCTTCTCCGGCTTACCTTTTGTTTATTTCTTTTTGCCTTTGGCGCTTTTGCTCGGTGTTTTTCTGCCCACAAAGGGACGAAATATCGCCATGCTCATTATGAGCCTTTTTTTCTATGCGTTCGGCGAGCCGCGCTATCTGCCGCTTCTGATTCTGGCGGCGGTTTCCGCGTGGGGCTTCGGCCTTTGGGCGGAAAAGCTGCGCGGACACAAGCTGTCCCGTTTGCCGCTTGTTTGCAGCTGCGTGCTGTCCCTCGGTCTGCTGGCTTACTTTAAGTACACGGATTTCTTCCTGGATACGCTGAACCGCTTCGGTGCGGGCTTTTCCCTTATGCACATCGTCCTGCCCATCGGCATCAGCTTCTACACCTTCCAGGCGGCAAGCTATGTTGCTGATGTCACACGCGGGAATATTCCCGCAGAGCGCAGTCTCATAGATTTTGCGTCCTATCTGACCTTTTTCCCGCAGCTCATCGCCGGCCCCATCGTGCGCTACAGTGACGTACGCGAGCAGGTGAAGGTCAAGAATATTACGGTGGACAGCTTTGCCGCCGGCGCACTGCGGTTCAGCGTGGGTCTCGGCAAGAAGGTACTCATCGCGAATGTTTTGGCGGAATGCACCGCCGATTTCGCCGCAGCACAGACCGAAAGCGTCCTGTTTTACTGGCTGTATGCGGTCTGTAATGCGCTCAATATCTATTTCGATTTCTCCGGCTACAGCGATATGGCGATCGGTCTCGGCAAGATGTTCGGTTTCGACTTTCCGGAGAACTTCGACCATCCGTTCATTTCCCGCACGGCGGCGGAATTCTGGCGCCGCTGGCATATGACGCTCGGCACGTGGTTCCGCGATTACGTCTATATACCGCTCGGCGGCAGCCGCTGTGTGCTGTGGAAGCAGCTCAGAAATCTGCTTGTCGTGTGGTCTCTGACCGGTCTGTGGCACGGCGCAGCGTGGAATTACGTCCTGTGGGGTCTGTATTTCGGTGCTTTTCTCATCATGGAGCGTCTGTTTCTCAAAAAATGGCTCGAAAAGGCGCCGCGTGTGGTCAGCCATATTTACGTGACGGTCGTCGTACTGTTCAGCTTCCTTGTGTTCAGTGCGATGTCTCCCGCGGATGCCGTGCATCAGTTCGGCGGCATGCTCGGTCTGACCGGTGCACCGCTGTGGAACGGCGAAGCGCTCTATGCACTGCGCGGCTGCGGTGTGATCCTCTTGGCAGCTATCATCGGCGCGATGCCCACCGTGCGGTATTTTGCCGCGCGTCTGCGCAAAAACCCGAAAGGGGAAGCGTTCCTGTCCGTGATGCAGCCTGTTGTCACGGCTGCGCTTCTGATCGCGTCCACGGCATTCCTTGTTGCAGGCTCGTTCAACCCGTTCCTGTACTGGCAGTTCTGAGGAGGTGCGGCTATGAAGATGAAAAAAATCACGAATCTTATAACGGTCGCGGTCTTTGTTCTGATCGTTTCCCTCGGCTGCCTTCTTACGGCTTTTCTCCCGAAGCAGACGCTTTCGGAGACGGAGCGCAGAGAGCTTGCAGCGTTTCCCGAATGTACGGCTAAGACCGTCCTTGACGGCAGCTTCTTTAACGGACTTACGGAATATGTGACGGATCATTTCGCCCTGCGCGAAGCGTTCCGCACGCTGAATACCGTGCTGCGTGTCGACGTGCTCGGTCAGCCCGATTCCGGCGGCGTTTTTGAGGCGGAAGGCTATCTGTTCGAGCCGGCATGGCCCATGGACGAGCAGGCGATTTTGAATAACACGGCAAAAATGCAGTGGATCACGGACACGTATTTTGCGGATAAGCCGGTGTATTTTTCGATCGTGCCCGACAAAGCCGATTTTACGGATGAGCCCTGTCTGAAGCTCGACACCGAGCATGTTGTGGAGCTCGTTTCCGAAAATTTCGGCGGCGAATATATCGACATCACCGATACGCTCTCGCTCGGGGACTATTACCGCACGGACACGCACTGGCAGCAGGACAAGCTCGGGGACACGGCGGATGCGCTTGTTTCCGGCATGGGCGGTACGCTGCCGGAAAGCACTTTCGAGTGGATAACGCTGGACGGCGCGTTCCACGGCGTTCTCAGAGGGCGCTACGCAAAGCCGACGGATGCGGAAGATAAACTCACATACGGTGTGAATGATGTGACGGAGAGTGCGGTCGTTCGCGACCTTGCTCATCCCGGGGTCAGCACGGTATATGTCCCCGAGACGGAGTCGCTCGTCCGGTATGATGTGTTCCTTTCCGGCGCGACGCCGATCATTGAGGTCACAAATACGCAGACGGATAACGGGAAGCATCTTGTGCTTTTCCGCGATTCCTTCGGCAGCAGTATTGCGCCGTGGCTCTTGACGGCTTACGAAAAAATCACTATTATAGATATCAGATACGTTTCCTCCGCGATCCTCGGCGAGCAGACGGAGCTCTCGACTGCGGACGAGGTGCTGTTCCTCTACAGTACGGCGATCCTGAATACAGGCGGTATTTTGAAATGATCCATGCATTTTCCCGTTCCGAGCTCCTGCTCGGCACAGAGGCTACAGAAAAACTGAAAAATTCCTGCGTCGCTGTGTTCGGCGTCGGCGGTGTCGGCGGATATACCGTAGAGGCGCTCGCGCGAAGCGGCGTCGGTGAGCTGCATCTGATCGACAACGACGATATCTCCCTGACGAATATCAACCGGCAGATCATCGCACTGCACAGTACGGTGGGACAGCCGAAGGTGGATGTGCTGAAGGCGCGCGTGCTCGACATCAATCCCGAGTGCCGCGTGTTCACCTACAACACGTTCTTTGTGCCCGAAGCTGCGGGAGAATTCGATTTCACGAAATTCGACTATGTGGTGGACGCCATTGATACGGTTGCCGGCAAGATCCAGCTTGCGGTTTCGTCCCGTGCGGCAGGAGTGCCGATTATCTGTGCCATGGGTGCGGGCAATAAGCTCGACCCGACGCGGTTTGAGGTCACAGAGCTCGAAAAAACAAGCGTGTGCCCCTTGGCACGCGTGATGCGCCGCGAGCTCAAAAAGCGCGGGATCACGGGTGTGAAGGTGGTCTATTCGAAGGAGGAACCGATCACACCGCGCGGCGAGGTGGAAACGGACGGCGTGCATGAGTCTCGCCGACAGACACCGGGCAGCCTGCCCTTTGTGCCTGCCGCAGCCGGTCTGGTGCTGGCATCGGCCGTTGTGTACGATCTCATCGGTATCAAGCTGTAAGGCTTAATATACAGAAAGAGACTGTCGAAAAAGTATTTTCTGCATCTGTCAAGTAAAAGTAGACACGAATAAAAAAGCATAGCTTCAGAACCCCAATTCAGTCCTGTACTGGATTGGGGTTTTGTAATCCAAGGCGGCAGCAAAACGTTCAGAGTTAAAGTATTGGACATACTGATCCAG
>JAGAOD010000074.1 GCA_017623855.1 Clostridia bacterium | reverse complement strand
ATCTGCATTCCGTCCGGCGTGACCGAGGTGGAGCGCAGAGCGGTCGAGGATGCGGCGCGTCAGGCGGGTGCGGGCAAGGTGGATCTGATCCTGGAGCCGATGGCTGCGGCACTCGGTGCCGGTCTGCCGGTCGAAGAGCCGCGCGGCTGCATGATCCTCGACATCGGCGGCGGAACGAGCGAGATGGCGGTCATCTCCTACGGCGACCCGATCGTCGCGGAATCCGTGCGCGTGGCGGGTGACATGTTTGACGACGCGATCGCAACGCAGATCCGCAAAAAGCACGGCGTCATCGTCGGATCGCGAACCGCGGAGGAGATCAAGATCAGCATCGGTACGGCGTATCCGCTCGAAAATATGCGTCATATTTCCACGGATGTGCGCGGGCGCAGTGCGGCGAACGGACAGCCGGTGACCGTCACGGTCACCGCGGATGAAGTCCGTGAAGCGCTTCTGATTCCGCTGAAATCCGTTTTTGAAGCCATTCACCGCGTTCTGGAGCAGACCCCGCCGGAGCTTTCGGCGGATCTTCTGGAGACCGGTATCACCGTGACCGGCGGCGGTGCGATGCTGCGCGGTCTCGACCGTTTCCTCCATGAGGCGACGGGTCTTCCGGTGTTTGTTGCGGCGCGCCCGCTCGACTGTGTGGCGGAGGGTGCCGGCAAAACGCTTGAGGGCAGCGCGTATATCCCTGCAAATGCAAGACAGAACGGGGAAGAGTAAGCTTTTGTAAATTTATCCGGAAGGAGGACGGCCCGTGGGAAGACTTTCTGCAAGACAGTTTAAGATCATCGTGATCGCAATCGTTGTGTGCATCGGCCTTGTGGTGTACAGTCTCGGCTCATCCGGCCCGTTCGTTTCCGATGCGCTTGGCACGCTGACGGCGCCGCTCCTGTCCGCGGGAACGGGCATGACCGAGGGTGCCAAGGAGTTTATCAATCTGGACGGCATGACAAAGGAGGAGCTGAAAACGCTCTATCTGGAGCTGTCGGATGAAAACCGCAAACTGCGCGAGCAGCTTGTGGATTATTACGATCTGAAGGAAGAAAATACGTCCTATAAGAGCATACTGTCCGTAAAGGATGCCATGCCCGATCTCGATCTGACCGCCGCGCAGGTAGTCGGGCGCGATCCCGGTGACGTTTTTTACGGGTTTTCGATCAATCGCGGCTACGTTTCCGGTGTTTCCGCGGGAGATGCCGTGATCACGGAAATGGGCATCGTCGGTGTTGTTGAGGAGGTCTATGCGACCTCGAGCCGCGTCCGGTCCATCCTGTCCGAAAAAACGCAGATCGGTGTTTCTGCAAAGGAATACGGCGAAAGCGGCGTGATCACGAGTGATATCCGCTTTGCGGAGAACGGACGCGTGCGCATGCGTTATCTGGAGCACGATACGCTTGTGCGTGCCGGTACGGTCATCACGACCTCGGGTACGGGCGGCATGTTCCCGACCGATCTTTTGGTCGGGCGTGCGGAGTACGTGGAGCGCGACCCGGACGGCAGCTACTATGCGGTCGTCGTGCCGTATGTCGACGTTATAAATGTGTCGGACGTCTTTGTCGTCACCGGCTTCGAGGGTAAGGGTGAGCTTGACGCGAACCTGCCCGTGCAGGAAGATCCGGCAATGACGGTACAGAAGGGAAACGAATAACAAAATCGGAAAAACGGGGAGGGAAACCGCATGACGGATAAGAAAAAATGGGTGCGCTTTGCTCTGTATGCGGCAGAACTCCTTTTGCTGTTTTCACTGCAGGAGATCCCCGGGCTGCTGCCGAAGCTCATGGGCGCAAAGCCTTTGCTCGTGCTCGGCGCGGTGCTGACGATGTCCATGCGTGAGGAGCCCGTCCCGGCGATGGGGCTCGGTATTTTTGCGGGACTTCT
>JAGAOD010000073.1 GCA_017623855.1 Clostridia bacterium | reverse complement strand
CTTGCCGCATGCTGAAAACATCCTTTTGACCTGATGGAACTTCCCTTCACGGATCTCCACCCACGCAATATGCGGGTCTTCTTCGGAAATTTCAAGCTTTGCGGGTGCAAAATGATCCTCGCCGCTGACGATGCCCTCCGAAAACTTTTCGATGTCCGCTTTTTCCGCCGGAAGATCGAGCTCAGCCATATACCGCTTCATCACGTGGCTTTTGGGCGCGAGCATCCTGTGCGCGAAATCGCCGTCGTCGGTTAGAATCAGCATGCCGGTCGTGTCCTTGTCGAGACGCCCCGCGGGGAACAGATCCTTCCGCCTTAATTCCTCGGGCACAAGGTCGAGCACCGTCTTTTGACGGCTGTCCCGCGTTGCCGTCAGCACGCCCGCGGGCTTATTCATCAGCAGATATATAAATTTGTTGTATTTAACGGGCTCGCCGTTTACGCAGATTTCATCCTTTTCGGGGTCGATCTGCATATCCGCCTTCTTCACGGCCTGTCCGTTGACGGTGACGCCCCCGTGACGAACGAGGACGCCCACCTCTTTGCGGCTGCCGATATTCTCATTTGCAAGAAATTTGTCGAGTCTCATTTTACTTTCCTAATATATGTATTCCTTTGTTTATGATACCGCGCCCTGCGGCATGCGGTACGGCTCACTGTTCGGCGCAAAGCCGTGCATGAAGCCGTTTGCGGCATCGGACGCAAGGTCGCCGCCGATGATGCGGTCGCCGAAAAGCAGGAGCGTCGCGAGCACCGTGCCGTCCGTCTCGGGATAATTCGTCACGATATACCGGTACTGCGTGCATTTTTCGCCCGCATACGGCTTCAGGTCGAAGCCCTGCGCACACTGCATGTCGTTATACGCCGAGTACACGTCGCTGAATTCGGCAGGGATGATCACCTCACGCACATCCATGGGCTCCTCCTCCACCGACCAGCCGAAGGAAGCGAGGAAGGCGACGCGCTCCTCGTTCGTCACCGCCGAATACACCGGCGGCTCGGGCTCAGACGGGATCAGAAAGAAAGCCGCCACTGCCAGTGCGACCAGCACCAGCACCGCGAGGATCCGTTTTTTGTTCGCACCGACAGAGATTACCATTAAAAACCGTCCTTTCAACGCTTAAGTTTCTATACGGTAACCATGTTTATGCGGGCTGTCCCCGATTTATTCCGCGGCGGCGATCAGAAAGCCGTCCGTTTTTTGGATCTGCAGCTTGTGCCCCTCGCAGACGGGCTGTTCGCCGTCCCAGAGGATCTCGTACTGCCGGAAATTCTCCCGCAGGCCGACGCCGCGCTTTTTGGATATACTCTCCTTCAGCGTCCAGTACACGAGAAAGCGGCTCTCCGGGTCTTCGGACGCACGGATATCCCGGAGCTCGCGTTCGGTACAGACGCGCTCTGCGGCGCGCAGGGATACCGGACGGATGCGCTCAGAGTCGATGCCGACCTCCCCGTCCGCCGACAGGGCACAGCAAACAAGCCCCTTCGTGTGGCTCAAGCTGAACCGCACACGGCCGTCTGCGAGATACGGCTTGCCCTCGGGCGTCTTGCGGATGTCCGCAGAAGCGACGCCGAAGTCCTCAGAAAGCACACGGCGCAGCAAGGCGTAGGCCGCATCATGCAGCGCGCCCGCACGCAGAGCATCATCCGTCTTTTCGTAATAGATCCGCATAGCCGCCTCCATCCGCGCCGTTTCATTTATAAAAAGAAATCTGCTTATTTCAGCATTTCCGTGAGGGCACGGACAACGATGCCGTGCTCATATTCGTCACCGGCAGGGCCGGAAACCGCGACAACGCCGATCTGGCTGCCGTCCTTCAGAAGGATCGGGAAGCCGCCGCCGCAGAAAACAAGCTCACTGGAGGGCGCCATCTCCATCGGGCGCTTAAAGCCGAATGCCGCCATGTCCGTCCAAAGACGCAGGGTGCTCTTGTTCATCAGACGCACCGTGTTCTTTTTCTTCTGCATCCAAAGATCATTGTAACGGGTCGTGCCCTCGGGCATGGAGCGGAAGACTTCAAAGCCGTTCAGCTCGATCTGCACCGCGACCGCGTTGCCGTCCTCTGCGCTGAGCGTCTTTATCGTTTCGGCGAGCTTTAAGGCGTCCTTCGCGGTGAAGGAGTCAAAGCGGAGCGTCTCCTCGTGCGATTTCAGCTCTGCACACGTGAACTTCGTCGGCTGGTTCGGGTCTCTCTTCTTGAGGATGATATCCGCCTTCTCGGCAAAGTCGAGGGTGAGGCTCAAGGGATTCACGTCGCTCTCGGTCCTGCCCTCGCGGACAAGCTCCGCGAAATGCGCGATCTGATGCACAAAGCCCTCTTCTTCGGGATCCTCGAAGGTCTCAACAAGGCCCTCTCTGCCCTGATACAGCTCGGTCTTGCGGCTGCCGAGGAAATAATACTGCTTGATATAGCCGCCCGTGCCGCTGATGACGGACTCGCTGTCCATATAACCGCCGATGGACGTCAGGCAGTCTGCGATGACGCCGTTTTCGAACTTCATGTTCATCGTGACGGTGCGGTCTACGCCCGTCTCGGCGTGGTCCACCATGGTCTGCAGCTCCTTCGGCGGACAGCCCATGATGCCCGTGACGTATTCATACGGGTACACACCGGCGTCTAAAAGCGCACCGCCGCCAAGTGCCGGGTTCCACAGACGGTGCTCCTTCAAGGCGTCCATATACGGCATCGGGAAGCAGAACGCCGCGCGGATCATTCTCAGCTCGCCGATCTTCCCCTCGCGGATCCACTCCATCATCTTCTGATATGCCGGCTGGGTTCTCGTCCAGAAGGCTTCCATGATGAGGACATTCTTCTCTTTTGCAAGTGCGATGACCTCCTTCGCTTCCTTGCCGTTCGTGAAGAAGGGCTTCTCGCAGATGACGGGCTTACCGGCCTCGATCGCCATTTTGGCGAGCTCTGCGTGCGTGGTGTGAACAGTCGCGATGTACACCGCCTGCACCTCGGGGTCGTTGAGGAGTGCCTCATAGCCCGCATACGCCTTGCCGCCGTGTGTCCCGGCGAATTTTTCCGCCTTCTCCGCGCTTCTTGCCGCAGAAGCATAGAGCTCCGCGACCGGAGATTTATTCAGTGCTTTCGCAAATCTCGCTGCGATGTTGCCGCAGCCCAAAATACCGAAACGTACCTTTTCCATACAGTTTTCCTCCCAAACCGGCTTTACCGGTCGATTCTAAGTCCATTATACATGCACTTTTTACCGCACACAAGCATAAATTTTGCGCGGGGGGTACATGCTAACCGCGAAAGGAAGTGCATTGCATGTTCAAACACGAAAAGCAGCTGTTCCACCCGGTCGGCGTGGAGCGCGTCAACCCGCAGTACGCGGCACTTTTGCAGGAGCAGCTCGGCGGCGGCAACGGTGAGCTGAAGGCCGCCATGCAGTATATGTCGCAGAGCTTTCGCATCAAGGATCCGGAGATCAAGGATCTGTTCCTCGACATTGCTGCGGAGGAATTAGGGCACATGGAAATGGTCGCACAGACGATCAATCTCTTAAACGGGCACGACGTCGACGCCGCAGCCGTTCCCGCCGGGGAGATCCAGAGTCATGTGATCTTAGGGCTCAACCCGGGGCTCATCAACGCGTCCGGTTATTCGTGGACGGCGGATTACGTGACGGTCACCGGCGATCTGTGCGCCGACCTGCTCTCGAATATCGCGTCCGAGCAGCGCGCCAAGGTCACGTATGAATATCTCTACCGGCAGATCGGCGACAAGCGTGTCCGCGAGACGATCGATTTTCTCTTAAACCGCGAGGAAGCGCACAACGCGATGTTCCGCGAAGCGTTCAATAAGGTGCAGGAGACCGGCTCGAACCGCGACTTCGGCACGACAAAGGCGGCAAAAATGTACTTCAGCCTCTCCGCCCCCTCCCCGTCAAACAATCCGTTCCAAAACACCAACGTCACCCCGGTGAAGTTTAACTGAGCCCAAAACGCAGAAAATCCTCCGGGAACCCCCGGAGGATTTTGCATGATGAAGGTATGTTAGGAGATCGTCCACTCGCCGCTGGTAGAATTCCAAGTAGCAGAAGAACCTGTCTTCAATTCAACATCAACAGTACCTGCTGCATCACCAGTTAAATACAGCTTGAAATTATTATTTGTATTAAGCTCTGTTTCTGTGCCGTTGTTTACAGCAGCCTTAACAGAATCACCGGTTTCGGAAACTGTCATGGAAGTAACTGTGCCACTGGTTGCCAAAGTTGCCTGAGCCGCTGTCTTAATTGCATCCAGCGCGGTAATATCCTTAGCGGAGTTTGCCTTGTTGATGTAGCCTGTGTACGCCGGAACGGCTACACCTGCGAGGATTGCGAGAATTGCGATGACGACGATCAGCTCAACGAGTGTGAAACCGTCTTTCTTCTTGAACATGTTCATTGGATTCATTTCCTTTCGATTTGAAAATTTTATGTATCACGGCTTGAAGCCGGGATATTTATTTAATCGTTACGGGGATCAGCAGCTGCGGGAGAAACCTGGAAGTTCAGCTTTCCGTCTTCGACTACAACTACAATTACAATGCCGTCTCCGGCAGCTGTTTGAGCTTGAGAATACAGTTCTGCCATTTCATCTACGTACTTATTATAGTAGTCAAACAGCGTACCACCGTTCATTTTGGTATATGCTATTGCCGCATCAGAAGTCTCTCCAAAGGTGTTCATCGTATCATAGATAACATCGCCATTTGCTTTACATGCTCCGGAAGAGACATATTCTTCATAAAGCCCCGCAATTCTGGCAAAATCTTCTTCTGTAGCTCCGGCTTGTGTAAATTTGCTCTTTAACGGACAGTCAGGATCCACAAAAGCATCTGTACAAACCAAACCGGGAAGACCAACTGTCGTTCCAAAAAGAGTAACCTCTTGTGTGTTAAAGTAACGAACAACGTCAGCAAATTCACTTTCACCATTGGCTTCCATGTAAGAAGCAAAGGCACTGTTATAGCATGTACGAACCGCGGAATAGTTTTCACGTCCCTCCAAATTGAAGCCATAAGAATCCCATGTCATTGCGGAATTATTATTCCATTGTGCAGACCATGTCTCCAGTGTATGGGATGTTGAGATAGTCTGAGAAACACCAGTCAGAACATCTTGATCAGTATCATAAGTTTGTGAAATTCCTAAATTGAAACCGATCATACTTGCTACACCGCTCCATTTGCTTGCGGTTGACAGCATTCCTGATAACTGTTCCATATCTTCCATAAGCTGGGGAGCACCGGTGAAAAAAGAAGCATAGCTTGAACCTTCTTCCGAAGTCCACTCATCATAGCTCAACTGAAGTGCAGAAAGATCACTGCCAAAAGCAGCTGTAATAGAATCAAGTAACGGATCGCCGGCCGCCGCTACGCCAACTACAGACTCTCCAAAAGTGTCGTACTGATTAGCATATGCCGCTTCGCACATGCCAGATGCAGTATGCTCTGTATACAATTTGCTCTGATTACTACTATAGAGGCTGTTCTGAGGTATAGTCAGTGTAGCTGTAGGAGTCCAGGTCGGGTTACAACCCCAAGTGGTCAAAGCAGAGCAACCAGTTCCGCTCCAACCGGTGGCAAAGTCTGTAGCTAAGTCAGCAGACAATACATAAGGTTCAAATTCGTCCTTTGTATGGGAAGAACAGTATCGAACTGTAACGTTTTGCACGGAATAGATATCACGCGACTTATTGTGATTTTTGTTGCATTTTACCTGTACGCTTGACGCAACCGGAACAGCAATCGTTGCTTCCACAAAATTACATACACCTTCTGTCGCCGGATAAACTTCCGTCTGCGACGTGACTACAGAAGTGCCGTTCGTGCTCAAGGTTACAAAACCGACAGGATAAGACAGTTTTCCCAACTTAAACGAATCATCATTCACGAACATTGTTGAATTCGTTCCTGTTTCGATCGCTCTCATGATATTGCCTACGAGTACCTTGTCAGCATTTTTGTTTGCGTTCTTGATGTAACCGGAGTAACCGGCGGTTCCTACGCCTGCCAAGATTGCTAAAATAGCAATAACTACGATCAGCTCTACCAAAGTAAAGCCGCCATCGCTGCGGCGCTTAAAACTGAAAAACGCTTTGATTTTCTTTTTCAAATTCATTTTCTCGTTCCTTTCCTATATTAAAGCGGATCTGTCCGGGCGGGCGGATCGGCTTATTTTTTGCTTTTTCCTTCGGCTTTACCGTACCCATGCAGACCGGACAGCCGGACGCCTTTTTGCGGGTGCGGGAATAGATCGCCGTCTGCCACACATGCCCCTCGCGGCAGACCCACCAAGCCTTTTTGTTGCTGCCGGGCGTCACATTTTCGGGATGCAGTGCGCCGTTGAGCGTTTTGTGCCATTCTGCCATAAGCTTCGGGTGCAGCGTTGCGAGGTCGTTATACCCGGAAAGCACGAGCCGACCGGTGCAATACGGGCATTTCGCCGCTTTTTCCCTTGTACGGGAAAACACCGTGGCTTGCCACGAGTGCCCCTTTTCACACGTCCACCACGCCTTTTCGTGGGACGACGGCAGCACCGCGGACGGGTCGAGCGTGTTTTTCCCGAAATCCCACTCGGTGAGCACATCGGGTCTGACCGTTTTCAGATCGGTCTCACCGGGGATCGCAAGCTTTCCCGTGCAGTACGGACAGCCGCTTTGACTTCCCGTTACCGAGACGACCGAAGCTTCCCATTCATGCCCCCTGTCACAGAGCCAGACCGCCTTTTTATGCGAGCCGACCGGTACAGCGTCGGGCGTCAGCGAGCCGTTTCTCTCGGGATGCCACCGGACAGCCGCCGTGTGCGGATGCTCGAGGAAATAGTCCTGCAGTGTCATCCCATGCCCCCTTTGCGCGAAGCTGTCACATAATAATGATTATGTAGTATTGACGGCTGCACTTTTATGGGAATAAAGCTTGTAATATCCTGATAAACCCTTGTGATATCCATAGAAAGGCAGCAAAACAAAGGCCAAGGACGGTTTATTGATCCTTAGCCGGCTTTGCTGCGCCCATTTCCAAATTTCCTGCATTTTTGGCTTGCTTTTTATAGAGCTTTATGTTAGAGTAGTCTTGTAAATATGTGTAAAGTCCGTCGCTGAATACCACATAATCATTATTATGTGATGAGTATCAGCGGCATTTTTTCTATCTGTCTGCGGTGTACCTCGCCGCTTTCCATGGTGTAGATGCGGGTGGTGTCAACGCTTGCATGCCCCAAAATGTCCGCCAAACGCACAATGTCCTTCTCCATGCTGTAATGGATCCGCGCAAACAGATGCCTTAGATTGTGCGGAAACACCTTTTCCCTCTGCACCGAAGCCGCGGTGCAGAGCTTTTTCATTTCTGCCCAAATGTTGCAGCGGTCAAGCGGCTTTCCCGCCGCCGTCACAAAAACGCTCCCCGTCCGGATGTGCCGCTCTTTCGCGTATGCAAGCAGCGCCTTGCAGAGCCTTTTCGGCAGGAAAACGGTGCGCAGCTTGCCCTTCAGCCGCACCTCGGCATACCCCGCTCTTGCGGCTTCCACGGTGATGAACCGATGCTCCGAAACGCGGATGCCCGTGCAGCAGATCGTCTGCATCAAGAGGCAGAGCCGCCTGTTGCCCTTTGCGGCTTTTATGAGTCTTTCGTATTCCGTTCGAGTCAGTTCTCTGTCCTTTGAAACGAACACCCGCCGCTGCTGCCGCACGGTTTTGACCCTGCAGTCGCCCCGCCCCAAAAAGGACAGGAAGGTGTTCACGGATGACAGCATGCTGTTCACGCTCGCGACCGCATACGTTTCGGTCAGCTCACTTTTGTATTTCAGCGTCTCCCCCTTTGTCAGCGCCCTGTCCCCGAGCCACAGAAGGAATTTCCGCGTGTCCCTGAGATACTTCTCCACCGTCAGCGCACTTTTCTCTTCCTCAATGAGATACGCCCGAAACCCACTAAAGCTTTTCATAAATACGACCTCCGTTTTGATGATAAGGTGATAATAATACTATACCCCAAAACGAAGAAAAACCGGGTTTGCTGCATTACGCAACAGACCCGGCAGATGATATGCGGAATTTAAGTGGTTAACTGATACTAATTAGTATCAGTCATTTCCATGACAAAAGCCCGATGCGTCACCTCATTACAGAGCGCCGCACCGGGCTTATGTTATTGCTATGTCAAGACATCCCCATGCGCATCGGATTGTTTACGGAAATGATGACGCGGACATTGTCCGGCTCCTGCGCATATCGCATAAATGTGATATTGACGTACGGGCCGTTGTCTCCGGTGCCGTCGTTTTCCCCCGTCAGACTGTACCGATATTCAAACCCGCCGTCCTCCGTCTCCGAAAGCCATGCAAACGCCGTATCCGCGGACGCGATCTCCTCCGTTCCGCTGTAGGCGTTATAATCGATCTCATGATAACCGTAGGGCATATTGAACTGCTCTTCAAGGGCAGCAAGGCAGCTGCGTCCGAGCTCTTCAAAATCCGCATCATACGGGAAGGTCGCCGTACCGATCGCGGCATTGAATTTGCCTTCGAAGAAACCGATCTCGGTTTTCATCATCATGCCGCACCATGACATTTCCACGTCATGAACGGACGATGTGCTTCCGGTTTCGTTCTCATCCGTCAACCCCAGCACCTGCAGAGCCTCTTCGCGCGGCAGGCTGACCGCTTCGACGATCCGCGTATCGACTGCCGTCACCACCGTGTTTTCCTCCGTCTCATCGCCGCAGCCCACAAAACCGAGGAGCAGCACCGCACACATCAAAACACAAAATAACTTTTTCAACAGAACCGCTCCTTTCGGCCTAAAAAAACAAGTTTAATCAGCAAACTGGGAAATGTCCCGCAGCCATGTGGAAATGCGGATCTGTCCCGGCTCTTTCTCCGATTTCGAGAATAAAATATCGACATATTGCACCGGCGCCTCCGGCCCGACTTCTTCTCCCGCAAGATTATAACGGAAGCCGACGCCGCCGTTCGTCATTTCGGAAAGCGTCTTGAAGAAGGTCTCCTCGTCCGGGATCTCATACATTGCCAATCCCCCGTCGCCTTCGCTCAGACTCTGCTGATCATATCTGTACGGCGCATTGAACTGCTTTTCAAGCATCGCGAGGCAATCCTTCATCAAGTTGAGGGTATTTTCGTCATCCGGCAGCGTAGCTTTCGCAGAAATCGTGTTGCACATATCCTGAGAGAAGCCGATCTCTGTTTCCATCGGCATGCCGTACCAGTTGAACTCCTTCACATACATGCTCGGCCACTGCTCGGAATGATCCTCCTCGGTGAGACCGAATGCACCCATGACTTCCGCCTTCGGCTTGCCGATCGCCTCCACAAGCCGTGCCTCCACCGCGTCTGCGATCTCCACCTGCTCCATGGACGGGGCACAGCCCGCAAACGTCAAAAGCAGTACCGCACAAAGCACCAAACAAATCACCTTTTTCAAACATAACACTCCTTTCACCGGCTCTGCGAATGTCCCGCAGAGACTGAATGATCTTTTTTCACTTTCACTATAACACAGAATTTTATCGCTGTCAACAATTACTTAGGAATTCTAAGTATTGACGATTCCTTGCTATCTGTGGTATGATATGTGTGAAGAATTATGAGGAGGTGATCTCTCTTGGCTACTGACAGCTTCAAAAAGGGCTCTGTCGAAATGCTGACCCTGTTTTTGCTGTGCGAAGGCGACGCACACGGCTATCAGTTAGTGCAGCTCATCCGCGAACGCAGCGGCGGTCTCCTGACCGTACAGGAGGGGTCGCTCTATCCCGTTTTGTACCGTCTGACCGACGAGGGCTGCATTTCCGCACACGAGACCTTCGCAAAGACGAAAACCGGCCGCACACGCATGCGCATCAATTATCACATCGAACAGGCCGGGATCGATCGGCTCAAAGAGCTTCGCGAGGAGTACGAAAACATCCACTTGGGCATACGCAATATTTTCGCCGGGGAGGGCATCGTTAGTGAAAAATGCGAATCGACTGATTAAACAATATATCCGCGCGGTGCGAAAGGAGCTCATCGGTTCCCGCCGCAGAAAAAAAGCGGTCTTAAAGCTTTTGAAGATCGATCTTCTGGACTTCGCCGAGGAATTTTCCGGTGATCTTGAGTTTTCGAACCTTGAAGCGCATTTCGGCTCCCCGAAAACGATCGCCGCGGAGCTCAGCGGAAACACAGGCAATGTGAAGCCGCGCCCCCTGCTCAGAAAGCTCGTGCCGGTCTTCATCGCGGTTCCCGTCCTGCTCACCGCGATTTTGATCGTCTCCGTTTACGCGCTGCGCAATGTTCCGGATATCCCGGAGGTCTCCATAAGTTCCACGTACTCGTACGGCAACATTTATGAGGGCGAAAAGACCGCCGTATACCGCGACGACAACGGCATGCCGCTGATGTGCGTTACGGTGGACTCCGTGTTCCGCTATGACGGGCGCGTGGTGAAACCGCAATCCGCGTCGATCTCCGTTCAGCGGCTGAACCCCAACGTGCATGTGGATAAGCAATACGCCTACTATTCAGGCGACATCGTCTACGGCTGCACCACCGTCACCTACAACGGCAAAACAACATCCCAGTTCCTCCGCGTCTACTGCGACAACCGCGGACGGTTCTCCTAAAAAAATCAGCCCCGGTTCTCCGCTTGGAAAACCGGGGCAATTTTTGTTTACTTCTTCGGTGTCTCTGTGTCCATGACTTCCTTGAGGCTTGCCGCAAGACCGGCAAGCCCCTGAATGTTCGACGGGATGATAATCTTCGTCGCCTTGCCGTCCGCTGCCTTCTCGAAGGCTTCAAGGCTCTTGATCGTGAGCACGCCCTCGCTCGGTGCGGCTTCGTTCAAAAGCTTGATGGAGTCAGCCAGCGCACGCTGGACGGAGAGGATCGCTTCCGCTTCACCCTGTGCCTCGCGGATCTTCGTCTCGCGGATCGCTTCAGCGCGGAGCACGGCGGATTCCTTCTGACCCTCGGCGATGAGGATCGCACTGCGCTTTTCGCCCTCGGCGTCGAGGATCTTCGCGCGGCGCTCACGTTCAGCCTTCATCTGCTTCTCCATGGAATCCTGAATTTCCTTCGGCGGGATGATATTCTTCAGCTCAACGCGGTTGACCTTGATGCCCCACGCGTCGGTGGCTTCGTCGAGAATGACGCGGATTTTCGAGTTGATGATGTCACGGGAGGTCAGCGTGTGGTCGAGCTCCATGTCACCGATGATGTTACGGAGCGTTGTGGCGGTCAGATTTTCGATCGCGGAGATCGGGCGCTCAACACCGTATGCATAGAGCTTCGGGTCGGTGATCTGGAAATAAACGACGGTGTCGATCTGCATGGTGACGTTATCGCTCGTGATCACGGGCTGCGGCGGGAAGTCGATGACCTGCTCCTTGAGGGAGACCTTCTTCGCGACGCGGTCGATGAACGGGATCTTAAAGTGCAGACCGGTGCCCCATGTCGCATGGAATGCGCCGAGACGCTCCACAACGTAGGCATTCGCCTGCGGGACGATCTTGATGTTCGAGATGATAACTGCGATGACAATGATGATCAATGCCGGAATGATGATGTATTCCATAACTCTTCTCCTTTATGTATTTATTATGTGTTTGTTTTTCGTTTTACTCACGTGTGACGATGAGCTTGACGCCCTCAATTTTTTCCACCTTGACACGCACACTGGCGTCGATCGGCTCGCTGTCCGCGCTCTTCGCGCGCCAGTCACTGCCGAGCACGGTAACACGTCCCTGCTCTAAGACATTGTCGATACGCTCCGTCACGACCGCCGTCTGACCGATCACGCGGTCGGCATTCGTCGGGGTCTCCTTCTTCTGAAGGAAACGCTTAACGAACGGACGGGTCGAAATGAGCAGCACGAGCGTCACCGCCGCCGCAAGAATGACCTGCAGCCACAAGG
>JAGAOD010000072.1 GCA_017623855.1 Clostridia bacterium | reverse complement strand
GTTCCGGCGCGAAGGTCGGGATGCCTTCAAACTCGATGTTCATCTTCTTGTCGCAGATGGTATCGCCGATGGAGAAAATGCCCGGGTCAAAAACACCGATGATGTCACCGGCATACGCCTCCGTGATCGCTTCACGCGATGCCGCCATCATCTGCTGCGGCTGGGACAGGCGGATATTCTTGCCGCCCTGCACATGCTTGTATTCGGTATCCTTTTCAAACTTACCGGAGCAGATACGCATGAATGCGATTCTGTCGCGGTGTGCCTTGTTCATGTTTGCCTGAATCTTGAAGACGAACGCGGAGAAGCCCTCGTCAAACGGGTCAACGACGGTATCGCCGGTCTTTCTCGGCAGCGGCGAGGTCGTCATCTTGAGGAAGCTCTCCAAAAACAGCTCAATACCGAAGTTGTTCAGCGCAGAGCCGAAGAAAACGGGAGACAGCGTGCCGTTTCTGACCTTATCCAGATCAAAGTCAAAGCACGCGCCGTCGAGCAGTTCAACCTGCTCCACCAGCTCTTCCCTGCGGTACGGACCGATGAGCTCATCGAGCTTTTCGATGTTCGTGATATCACATTCGATGCCGCGCAGACGCTCACGGCCGCGGTGTGCATCGTCAAAGGTGACAATCGCCTTTTTGCTTCTGTCGTATACGCCCTTGAAGTTAACGCCGCAGGAAATCGGCCAGTTCATCGGATACGTGCCGATGCCGAACTCCGATTCCAACTCGTCGAGCAGATCAAACGGGTCACGTGCCTCGCGGTCCATTTTATTGATAAAGGTGAAGATCGGGATATGACGCATGGCGCAGACACGGAACAGCTTTCTGGTCTGCGGCTCGATACCCTTTGCCGCGTCGATGACCATGACCGCAGAGTCAGCCGCCATCAGTGTGCGGTACGTGTCCTCGGAGAAGTCCTGGTGTCCGGGGGTATCCAGAATATTGATGCAGAATCCGTCGTATTCAAACTGCATAACGGAGGAGGTGATGGAGATACCTCTCTTTTTCTCGATCTCCATCCAGTCGGAGACGGCGTGCTTGTCGGACGCCTTGCCCTTGACGGAGCCTGCGGATTGGATCGCGCCGCCGTACAGGAGGAATTTCTCCGTCAGCGTCGTTTTACCGGCGTCGGGGTGCGAGATGATCGCAAACGTCCGCCGGCGGTTGATTTCTTGTTCGAGTGTCATATTCATCCGTCCGTTTCCAAAAATTCATACAAATAACAGTATAACACATCTTTGCCCGTTTTACAAGAGGGAGTGTGGGATTTTGAAAAGAAAGAAGAGGTGCCTTTTGGCACCTCGTTTCTTTTACTGCAGATAGGCAGGATCGACGGCGGGCACGTAGTACGCACCGTATGTCTCTATACCGTCAGGATACAGATGCATGCCGGGCGCATTCTCGAGCAGTACATAGAAGCGGTAGAACGGCAGAAGAATCTTATCCTTACTGCCGGCGCGGTACATGAGTTCGCATTTCACAATGGCATTCTCGCCGGGGAATGCTTCCGTGACGCTTGTGTAAAACTGACCGTCGAGCAGGAGCGCTTTCGCCGTCTCTTCGCTGATGAGGGGATACAGCCCGATCTTCTCCAGCACGGCATCGCTGTATATGCGGATCAGATACAGGCTTCCGTCGGAATGGGGAGCGAACTCGGCGCGGTTGAACGAATAGTTTTCGAAATTCTTTGCCATATCTCGCGTGCTCTC
>JAGAOD010000071.1 GCA_017623855.1 Clostridia bacterium | reverse complement strand
TTCCTCGTCGAGAGCCATTCTTGTGCAGTAGCCCTCTGTCATTTCGAGGTAACGAACGCCCTTTGCCTTTGTGCCGTACATGGTACCGACCATGGAACGCTCGCCCTTACCGAGGTCTTCCATACCTGCGCCGATAACGAGGCCGCCTTCGGAGAAAGCAGACTGGGAACGGCCGTAAACGATCTGGAGGAACAGCTCGCGCATAGCGGTGTTGATCGCGTCGCAAACGAGGTCAGTGTTCAGAGCCTCGAGCAGAGTCTTGCCCGGGAGGATCTCAGCAGCCATAGCAGCGGAGTGTGTCATACCGGAGCAGCCGATCGTCTCAACAAGAGCTTCCTCGATGATGCCGTCCTTAACGTTGAGGGACAGCTTGCAGGCGCCCTGCTGCGGTGCGCACCAGCCTACGCCGTGTGTGTAAGCAGAAATATCCTTGATTTCCTTTGCCTGTACCCACTTGCCCTCTTCCGGGATCGGAGCCGGACCGTGCTTCGGACCCTTGGCTACAGTGCACATCATTTCCACTTCTTTAGAATAATTCATAAGTGGTACTCCTTTCGGTTCCATTTTTTATTTGGCAGCCAGCGCCTGAACGCAGAAAAAGCAAAGCCTTTCGCGTCACGCAAAATGCCAGATTACCGATTTTCTATATTATATCTTTTTTTCGTATTTTCCGCAAGGGGGTAAAGGTCAAATTCGCTAAAAAAATGACAAGCGGTGAAGCATTCACTCCACCGCCTGCAATACTTTTGAATTATAATACGAAATCGTCGTGCGGGATTTCCTCTTCGCCGTCCTCGTAGAATTCGCGTCCGACGACCGCACGCGCCTCGCGGATCTCCTCGATCATGCGGGACATCCTGTTTTTGACCGCGACGGAATCCTTGATATTGCGGATCTCCACAACGCGCTGCGAGTCACCGCGGCAGGTCAGCGTAACGGTGCCCGTGCCGCATAATTTCTGTCCGAGCGTGCGGGTGAGACAAATGTCCGTTACACGGTACAAAAGCAGCTCGTCGTAATGCGTGCTGAAAAAGCCGTGCTGGCTGTAAAGACGGTCCTCCGTCAGGGAATATTTCGTAAAGGAAAACGGAAACCAAAGCCAATGCTTTCTGTCTTCCCAAAGGATCTCGTCATCCGTAATACGTGCCATAATGCCGCCCCTCTCTCTTTTTTCGGTTATTTCCAAAGCGGATCCGGATATGTGCCGTCCGTCATCATGTCGGCGAGTGCCTGCATGACGACCGGCTTATCCTCCTTGTATGTTACGCCGTACCACTTATCCGCGGAACGCAGCACGCGGACATCCGCATGACCTGCGCGGATCTGATCGTTAACTTCGAACGGCAGGAAATATTCCGCGGTCAGCGGCTTTTCCGGCATGGTGTTCTTAAGGAAATTCTCAAAGCCCTTTTTGAGCTCGTCGACAAAGTCCGGTGTGAAGCCCCAAAGGTTCATCGAGACGATCGCGTCCGGATCGAGTGCCGTCCATGTTTCGCCGCCGTCCTCCGTGAACGCCGGGCCGTCCTCGCGCTTTTCGATGCGCGTACGCTCGACGACCGTGTCAAGCACGCCGTCCTTTTCGACGCAGACGCCGCGCGCGACGTGACCGTTTTCGGTCAGCGTATTTTTGAGGTGATAGCCGACCATCGCCCAGTGTGCCTTATCGCCGTCCGCTTCGGTGTTTTCGAGGAATTCGCCGATCTTCTTAAACGCTTCGCCGCCGTAGAAATCGTCCGCGTTGATGACAACGAACGGTGCGTCGATCTTCTCCCGCGCTGTGAGCACCGCATGACCGGTACCCCACGGCTTCACTCTGCCCTCCGGCACCGTAAAGCCCTCGGGGAGGTCCGTCAGCTTCTGGAAAACGTACTCCACCGGGATATACTTCGAAACGCGGTCACCGACCACGCTCTTGAAATCATCGAGCAGCTCTTCCTTGATGATGAAGATCACCTGGGAGAAGCCGGCCTTCAGCGCATCATAGATGGAAAAATCCATGATGATCTCGCCGTTCTTGCCGACCGGGTCGATCTGCTTTAAGCCGCCGTAACGGCTGCCCATGCCCGCTGCCATAACTACTAAAATCGGTTTTTTCATACCGGATCTTCCTTTCCGGACATTTTGTCCGCACAGATTGGATCATTCCGCAGCGACTACAGGCTCCGGGCTGCTTTCCGCTCCCCGGCTGCTGGCTGCCGAAAATGTATACAGAAAATCGTACACGGCACCGGCTGCCTGCGATTTGTTGATCACCGCAGCCACAGAACCGTTTCTTTCCTGCCATTCACCCGGCACGAATGCCCCGGGCACTTCAAAACGCTCGACCGTAAACGGGTCGGAGAACAAGCCGGACAGACGAAGCACGTCTCCGACGAAAAGCGAGGTCTCCGTCATGCCGGAGAGCTCCGACACAACATGCGGATACGCCTTCGCGGGCATCTCGGACACCTTGTTCAGCACAGCCTTCAGAACGCTCCCGTTTTCCGGCATTTCGAGACCGAATATCTCAAGGATCGCCCCGAAATCGTTCACATCCACCGCAATATAGTCGCGGATGTCGAGCCCCAGCGTGCTGTTCAGTGCGCGCATCGCACACGCCGGACCGCCGTACGCATAGCTCATGCCGAGCGTACCGTAACCGTCCTCCGCGGGACAGGCATCACCGATGTCGACCCATGTGCTCGCATCGATGGAAACGATCTTCACGGTATTGCTGTCCGTGTTCACCGAAAGCACCGCCGCGTAGGCACAGCTGCCGACGAGCGCCTCGCCCGGGCGCGCCGTCTCCACAGCAAAGACCGCAAGGTTCACCGCCTCGTGCTTCTCACTTTCCGTCGGGATCCCGAGACTTGCGTCATCCTGCGGGATGACCGTCGTCGTCAGGTCATTCAGCACCAACGCCGAAACACCCACAAGACCGCAGCCGAAGAGGAAAAGGAGCGAAAACAGACAGCACAGGACGATCACCGCGCCAAGCCGCTTCTGCCGCTTTTTATTCTTTTTTAACGCTTGCTTCGCCGTGTCGCTGGAGATGTCCTCAAAGGAGGATCTCCGCTTCTTTTCTCTCGTCATTTCTCAAATGACCCCCAGGCCGGTCGGCCGTAAAATACTTTATTTTTTCATTATAGCCCGAACTGCGTGTTTCGTCAATGTTTCTGCGGAAAACTCCCGTGATTTCGGGCTTTTTGTGCGGGATCAGGACAGATATTCCTCCGCCGCATACGCTGCGACCGCGCCGTCCGCCGCCGCAGTGACGATCTGTCTGAGCGGTTTTTTGCGGCAGTCACCGGCCGCGAACACGCCGGGCAGGTTCGTTTTCGTATCTTCACCGGCCGTGAAATAGCCGTTCGCGTCGAGCTCCACCGCGCCGCGCACGAAGTCCGTCGCCGGGATATTGCCGACCGCAATGAACAGACCCTGCAGCTCGATCTCCCTCGTTTCATTCGTCTTCACGTTGCGCACACGAATGCCGCAGACGCGGCCGTTCTCCAGAATTTCTTCCACGACGCTGTCCCAGACGTACTCGATGTTCGGCTTGTCGAGCTTTGCGGTGTAGCTCTTCGAGGCGCGCAGCGTGTCGCGTCTGTGCACGAGATACACCTTCTCGCAGAGCGAGGAAAGGAACACGGCGTCCGCCGCCGCGGTGTCACCGCCGCCGATGACCGCGACCGTCTTTTTTCTGTAAAATGCGCCGTCACAGGTCGCACAGTAGGAAACGCCCTTGCCCCTGAGTGCGTTTTCGTTCGGAAGACCCAGAAGACGCGGCGCCGCGCCGGGGGCTAAGATCACGCTTCTTGCACGGATCGTGCCCATAGCCGTATCGAGCAGCTTGATGTCGTCCTCGACACGCAGAGCGGTCACCTCGGCATAGTCCTGCTTTACGCCGAACTGCTCCGCCTGCGCGCTCATGTTCATTGCGAGCGTGAAGCCGTCCGTCACGCCGGGAAAGCCGGGGTAATTTTCGATCTCGTTCGTTGTCGCCATCTGTCCGCCCGGAGAGAGCTTTTCGAGCACGAGCGTATCAAAGCCCGCACGTCCGCAGTAAAGTGCGGCAGTCAGACCCGCAGGGCCGGCACCGACAACGGCAACGTCATATACTTTTTCAAAATCTATAGCCATACTGTATGCTCCTTTTTTTCAGTATAAAAGCTTGCAGTAAATAGTATACCACATTTATTTCTCTGTGACAATTCCCCCGTTTCGCGCCCTATAGACGCAAAAGGCACGCTGCGGTTCTGCAGCGTGCCTTTGTGTGAAGTGATCACATATGCGTAATGCAAAAAGAATTGTAGCTTAAATTATGATGTTTGCTCTCATGGCTATGCCATGATCATGCTTTTTACAATGTGCTTAGTACATTGGAGTATCCTCAAAAAATTCTTCTCTTCGTATGTTTCGAAATGTGCCGACAAAAGCTGTCGGAAAATTCTTAGTACATGGGATTATCCTCAAAGATGAATTCTTGGTTTTTGATCTTCCTTACTGTGCGCTTTATGCGTACATGGGAAACAACTCCATTTTTATGAATTGAATTGATGTTTACTTACGTTTTACATCTATATTAAATTTGGTTTGAATCGTGATATCTTTTTCTTTGATCGTTTATATGCTTTTCCGCCTGTTTTTTGGGACTCGTTTTCGATCCCGACTTTTTGAAAGCCTGAAATGTGGCGTGCATTTTTCAAAGAATTTGGCTTTCGCCGATATGCAATTCAAGTTTCGGGCTTTTCATTTTGCCTCATTCGACCTGCCGGTGAATTTCCCGAATTTACTCTTCCGGTTTACACCACAGATACGCCGGCTTTTTTGCCCTTTGTTTTCCTGCCGCTTATATTAACCGAGGCACAATGTACCGCGGTT
>JAGAOD010000070.1 GCA_017623855.1 Clostridia bacterium | reverse complement strand
TAATGCAGCGGCGCATCCGTCAACGTGGACGGTTTCTTAAATACTACTGCCATTTTATATCGAGTCCTTTCGTCTGATCACAGGAGCTTCTTGATCTCGTCTAAAACTTCCTTCGGGGTCGGGATGATGCCGCCGGTGCGACCGTAGAAGTGTACCGGGACTTTGCATTCGGATGCGAGACGGACGTCATCGACCATCTGACCCATGCTCATCTCAACAACGAGGAGGTTCTTTGCCTGTGCTGCCGCACGCTTCACCGCGTCCGTCGGGAACGGCCACAGTGTGATGGGACGCACGAGACCGACCTTCAGGCCTTCCTCACGAGCCTTATTGACCGCACTGCGGACCACACGGCTCGATGCGCCGTATGCGACGACGATCACGTCGGCGTCTTCACATCTGTATTCCTCCGCCAGCTGCTCGTTTGCCTTGATCGTCTCATAGCGTGCATAGCGCTCGCGGACGAGGTTTTCGAGTGCATTCGGGGTGAGGTACAGGGAGTTTACGATGTTGTGCTTGCGCTCGCCGTTATGACCGCAGGCTGCCCACGGCTTTTCGATGGGCTTCTTGCCGCTCTGTTCGGGCAGCTCGACCGGCTCCATCATCTGACCCAGCATACCGTCTGCGAGGATCATCGCCGGCATGCGGTACTCGTCCGCCTTATCAAAAGCGGTAGCGACGAGGTCGACCATCTCCTGAACGGTGGACGGTGCGTAAACGAGGACCTGGAAGTCGCCGTGGCCGAGTGCCTTCGTGGCCTGCCAGTAGTCCGCCTGGGACGGCTGAATGCCGCCGAGACCCGGGCCGCCGCGCTGGACGTTGATGATCACAGCCGGGAGGTCGGAGCCTGCCATGTAGGAAATGCCCTCGCCCTTCAGGCTGATACCGGGGGAGCTCGAGGAGGTCATTGCACGGACACCGGCTGCCGCAGCACCCAGTACCATGTTGACGGCCGCGATCTCGGACTCCGCCTGCAGATATGTACCGCCGATCTTCGGCATGCGCTTTGCCATGTAGGCGGCAAGCTCTGTCTGCGGCGTGATCGGATAACCGAAGAAATGATGACAGCCTGCCTGAATAGCCGCTTCAGCCAGTGCTTCATTTCCTTTCATCAAAACCTTTTCTGCCATAATATATCGATCCTTTCCTGTCAGCGTTCAACTGTAATTGCCGTGTCGGGGCACATGGTCGCACAGGCAGCGCAGCCCACGCAGGCCGCCTCGTCAATAAGCTCTGCCGGGTGATAACCCTTTGCGTTGAGTCTGTCCCTTGCGAGCGCAATAATTTTCTTCGGACACGCGTTGATGCACATGGAGCAGCCCTTGCACACCTTTTCATCCACGATGATCCTTGCCATAAAGATTCCTCCTAACTAAAAATCAGGTTCGTCTTCCCAGACGAAGTGCACATATCTCCGAACGACCTTAAAGTCGGCCTTCCCTTCAAAGCCGGCTGCAAAGTCGGGGATTGTTGAGTAAAGAAGCGGTAACCCGCAAAGCTCTGCGGCCTTCTCCGCAAAATCCACGGCATCCAAAACGGTTTCGGGCGTCGTGTTCACACCGAGGTGCGAGTTGTTGACGACAGCCGTCGCCGTGAGGTGCGACGCGGTTTCGATCTCGCGAAGCAGTGCGACCGTCTCCTCGGGCTTTGTGGACAAAATGCGGTAACGGTTCACGACATAGAGCATCTCATAGCCGTGCTCGGTGAGCTGTGCGCTCAGTCTGCCGAGCGCCGTCGCGCCGACATCGTCGCCGCCCGCGTCAATAAACACGTCCGTGTCCTCCATGCTGAACACCGAGTAGATCTCCGGCGGCAGCACGGGGGTGTCGAGTGTCGTGTTCGCGAACACCGGCGCAATGAGCTTCACGCCGTGCTTCTCGAGAAACGCCGCGTAATCCGACGAGCGAAAGTACGGGTTCACGATGTCCATGTCAACGATGACGCTGCGTCGTCCGCTTTTCGCCGCTTCCACCGCAAGGTTCAGCGCGAGATTCGTCTTGCCGCAGCCGTAATGACCGCAGATCACAGTGATCTTACTCTTCACTTCCTCACGCCCTCCTTATCGTATAGAGTACAGTTAATAATAACACTAACAGCCGCAAAAATCAACCGCTGTATGCGGACAGAAGAAATTTTTAAGGGTACACGGCGTTTTTTCGTGTACCCCTCAAACTGTTTATTCCGCTGTCCTGTTCGTTCTTGCCTTCTTCCTCTCCCTATGAAGCTTATAAAGCTCCTCTGTCGCGAGGCGTGCTTTTGTGACGCTGACATGGCTTTCGGGGAAGCAGAAGTAGGAATATTCGTTGTTGCCGATGCCGATGACATCCGCGATCTCGTACCAGTAATAATCGGAGTAGAGCGTGTGGGAGGTCGCGGCGGGCTGGAAATAATCGAGCTTGCCGCCCCCGCCCGTGAGGTGGAAGCCCTCTTCGTTATGGACGAGCCTGCCGGGCTCGATCATACAAACGCCGTCCAAATTGACCTGCACGGCAATATCGACCTTCGTGTCGAGCTTATATTCGCCGCTTTCGATCTCCTTTCTGACGCATTCGCGCTGCCAGCTGTACCAGTCCGGAATGTGGGAAAATTCGGTCTCACCGTTT
>JAGAOD010000069.1 GCA_017623855.1 Clostridia bacterium | reverse complement strand
CGATGCGGTCCTCCAGCGAATGGAAGGTGATGACCGAAAGTCTGCCGCCCGGCTTCAGAAGCGAAAACGCCGCTTCCAAACCGGCTCTCAGCGCATCCAGCTCGCCGTTGACGGCAATGCGGAGTGCCTGAAAGGTCCTTCGTGCCGGATGTCCCTCCGCACGGCGTACCGCCGCGGGGACGCTCTCGCGGATGATCTCCGCAAGCTCCAGCGTTGTCTCGATCGGTTTCTGTTCTCTCGCCGCCACAATGCCTTTCGCAATGCGCGCCGCACTCTTATCCTCGCCGTAGCGGCTGATGATCTCAGCCAGCTGCTGCCAGGACAGCGTGTTTACAAGGTCTGCCGCGGATGTGCCGCTCTTGCTCATGCGCATATCGAGCGGGGCATCGGCGTGATAGGAGAATCCGCGTTCGGCGGCATCCAGCTGATACGACGAAACGCCGATATCCAGCAGAACACCGTCCACAGCCGTAATGTTATTCTCGACTGCGAGACGCGTCATCTCGGAAAAATTACCTTTTGCGATCACGGAGCCGGGGTACTTCGCGAGACGCTTCGTCACGACCGCGATCGCATCGGGATCCTGATCTATGGACAGCAGTGTTCCGGTCGTGAGCCGTTCGAGGATCGCGCTCGAATGACCGCCTCCGCCCGCCGTACCGTCTATGTATGTACCTTCCGGATCGATATTCAAAGAGTCGATGGTCTCCTCGAACAGGACCGGCTTATGGTTGAAGACAATTTCCTGCATACTCAAATCTGAAGCGCTGACATATCAGCCTCTATGTCCGCAATACTCATTTCTTCGTTGTACTTTATCCAGCGCCCGGTGTCCCAGATCTCTGCGGTGAGACCGGTGCCGATCACCGTAACATCCTTCGTAAGTCCCGCATGCGCACGCAGGACGGGGCTGATCAGAACTCTGCCCTGCTTATCGCAGGTCACCTGCTCCGTAGCGGCAAAAACAAAACGGCGGATATCCTTGACCTCAGCCTCGGGGCAGGCGTTGATACGCTCCACGCGCCGCAGCCACTCCTTTTCGGAATACAGCGTCAGGCAGCCGTCCAGCCCCTTCGAAACGTAAAACGTCTCGCCGAGCTCTTTGCGGTATCCGGACGGGACCGTCACACGACCCTTTGCGTCCATATTGTGTCTATATTCGCCCATCAGCATAGCCGGCCGTCTTCCTTTCCCGCGGTTTGCCACTTCGCACCACGTTTTGCCACTTATACCTCTACATTATACGATATTGCACGCGCAAAATCAACCCGAAATTGAATTTCCATGCTTCCGTTCAAAATTTCGGGGGAGAAGGAACAGCCCGGATCAGCCGGCAACGAACCTATTGCCCAACTTACCAATAGTATACACCATATGCGGGGTCGCGTCAAGGATTTGGTTACAAAATTGCAACTAATCTTTACAAAAGATTTACAAAGCTTTTGTGCAGAAAACCTACACATTTTTCGGATCCTCTTCCGTTGTCCGTTTTGTGCCCGAACGGTCGATGCCAAAACGGTTACAAACCGGAAAAGGGCAGAAAAAAGGGGTGCCGCAAAAACGCAACACCCCCATTTACCGTCTTATTAAATCTTACTGCTGGTTGTTCTGCTGTGTGGACTTGATGGACTGGCGGGTCTTTCTGAGCTCCGCGAGTGCCTGTGCCATGGTGTCGTCTGCACGGCGCATGATGTCCTCCACGTAATCGTTCGATGCCTGACGCATCTCGCGGAACTTGACCTGTGCCTGTGCCATGATGTCGTTTGCTCTTGCCTGTGCCTGACGAACGACCTCTTCCTGATTTACGAGGGTCTTTGCCTTGTCCTCAGCAACGCGTACGATGGTCTCAGCCTCGCGCTGTGCTTCGCTGATGATCTGTGCACGGTCTGCAACGATCGCCTTTGCCTTGCGGATCTCTGCCGGGATCGCCTCACGGATCTCGTCGAGGATCTGCTTTGCTTCCTCTGTGTCCACGAAGGACTTACCGCCCATCAGCGGCATGGACCAGCCCTTCTCCAGTACGTCGTATAATTCGTCGATCAGATCTTCAATTGCTGCCTGATTTGTGCTCATTGGATTTTCCATTCCTTTCTTATTCGGCCGGTGCGCTCAGTCCCGCACTTCCCGGCTGAGTCTTTCATTGATTCTGTCGAGCAGACTTTCCGGTACAAAATGTGAAATGTCTCCGCCGAAGCCGGCGATCTGCTTGACCATACTGGAGCTGAGGAACATGTTCTCCATGCTTGTGGGAAGGAACATGGTCTCCACCTCCGAATTCAGCTTTTTATTGGTAAGCGCCATCTGGAACTCGTATTCAAAGTCCGTCATAGCGCGAAGACCCTTAACAATGGCGACCGCCTGCTTCTCCCTTGCATAATCGGCGAGCAGACCCGTAACGCAGTCCACCTCAACGTTCATGCCCTGTGTCGCGATGCGCAGCATTTCCATGCGCTCCTCCACAGTGAAGCTCGCGCGCTTATCCGGATTGACCGGCACGGCAACGATCACCTTATCAAAAATTTTACACGCGCGGGTGATGATATCCATATGACCCAGCGTGACCGGGTCAAAGCTGCCCGGACAGATTGCAATTCTCATGTGTTTCGCCCCATCTCAAAGCTCACACCATGCTCTCATGGCGGTAAGCGGTAAGCAAGATCTTTCCGTAGCGGTAATCCTTCACGCGAACGAATTCGCCGGCCTTGTCCGGCAAGGGCTCGTCCGTCGGATGCTCGCAAACAACGATGCCGCCGCGGTTCATGTGTGAGACAACAGCCAGAAGCGCCTTTTCCAGCGTACCGGTACGGTACGGCGGATCCAGAAACGCAATATCGAACTGCTCACGGGTCCGCATCAGAAATGCACTGAAATCCGAATGGACCACGGTCGCCTTTCCGGAAAAGTCCGTTGTGCGGATATTGTCCTCGACAACGGCACAGGAAGCCTTTGCGCTGTCCACAAAAACGGCGCGCTCGGCGCCGCGGCTCAATGCCTCCAGACCGATCTGACCGGAGCCGGCAAACAGGTCGAGAAACACTCTGCCTTCGATATTAAATTGCAGGATGTTGAAAAGTGACTCCTTGATGTGATCCGAAGTCGGACGCACGGCGTTACCCTCAAGCGTCTTAAGCTTTTTCCCCCGGCGTGATCCGGTTATGATACGCATGGCAAACACGCCTTCCTGTATAAACACAATTTAACAGTATAAATTATCCCATTAAAGTCCCCGTATGTCAACCGCTTTTTACGGGTAAAAACATGGAAATCGTCGCAAAAAGTCGGACATTATTCGTCAATATTGACCTCGTCCGGATGAAAATACGCATATACGGCCTTCGCGGCGGGTGCGTTCATGCCCGGTGTTTCCTCGAGCATTTCCCGTGTCGCTTCGCTCACCGCACGCACCGTACGGAAATGCTTCATCAGTGCCCGGGCGCGCGTTTCACCGATGCCGGGAATCGAGGTCAGTGTTGTCGAAACGGACGATTTCTTTCTCTGCTGCCGGTGGAAGCCGATCGCGAACCGGTGCACCTCGTCCTGTATCGTGGAGACGAGCGTAAAGGCGGAGCGATTCGAATTGATCGCGATCTCGGCGCCCTCCTCCGTGATCGCACGGGTGCGGTGCTTGTCGTCCTTGACCATGCCGTAGACCGGCACGTCGATGCCCATTTCGGCTAAAAGCGGACGGATCGCCGCAACGTGTCCCTTGCCGCCGTCCAGAAGGATCAGGTCCGGCAGACGGCCGAAGCCTTCCTCGCTCTGTGCATTCTTATATTCCGTGAACCGGCGGTAAATGACCTCGCGCATGCTGCCGTAGTCGTCCTGCCCCGCAACGGTCCGGATCTTGAACTTGCGGTACGCGCTTTTCAGCGGGCGCCCGTTCTCGAACACGATCATACCGGCTACGTTTTCGCCGCCGGCTAAATTCGAAATATCGTAGGACTCAATATATTCCGGCGTCTTTTTGAGGTTTAAGAGCTCACGAAGCTCATCGAGCGCGGAGGTCTCACGCCCCGTGGAACGCCCCGTCGCCTGCGCGAGCGCCTCGGCAGCGTTTGTGCGGCACATATCCACAAGATGCTTCTGATCGCCCTTCTGCGGAATGTGAATATGCACACGGCGACCCGCCTTATGGGTCAGCCATTCCTCGATGACCTCGCTGTCATTGACTGCGCCGTCCAAAGTCACGACCGGAGGGATCTTGTCGCGAATGGCATAATATTGCGTCAAAAATTCGCTTCGGATCTGCTCCGGCTCCGCGTCGGCATTCAGAATGAAGGACTCGCGGTCATACAGCCTGCCGCCCGAAAAGCGGAACACCTGCACGCTCACCTTGTTGTCGCCGAGCACGAGCGCCATAACGTCCTGCTCCTCCACACGGGAGGCCACGACCTTCTGCTTTTCCTTCAGTTTATTTATAGCCGCGATGCGGTCGCGTATACGCGCCGCCAGCTCAAAGTCGAGATTCTCCGCCGCTTCGTTCATTTTCTCCGTCAGCGCACGGACGGAGTCACTCGTACCGCCGCGGATGAAATCGAGCGCTTCCTGCACGGCCTCCTGATATTCCGCCGCACTGACGCGGCCGCGGCACGGCGCGCAGCACTGCTTGATGTAATAGTTCAGGCAGGGTCTGCCCTTGCCGAAATCCTGCGGGAATTTCCTGCTGCAATCAGGCAGGCGGAAGATCTTCCTCGCTTCCTCGACCGTATCCTTGATGGTCCATGCGGAAAGATACGGGCCGATATATTTCGCGCCGTCGTCGAGCACCTGCTTCGTCTCGGAAATGCGCGGCCAGTCGCCGGCCGTCACCTTGATGTAGCTGTAGCCCTTATCGTCCTTCAGAAGGATGTTGTATTTCGGCTGGTGCTGCTTGATGAGGCTGCTCTCGAGCACGAGCGCCTCAAACTCGCTGTCGGTGAGGATGTACTCAAAATACTCCACGTTCGACACCATGCGGCGAACCTTTTCGTCGTGATTTCGGTCCGAGCCGAAATACTGGCTGACGCGGTTTTTGAGCGCCTTCGCCTTGCCGATGTAGATGATCGTGTCATCCTTATCGTGCATGATGTACACACCCGGATGCAGCGGCAGCTTCATCGCCTTCCGCCTGAGCTCGCGGATATGCTCCTTTTTCTCCTCTGTCAAAACGACCATTTTTCATCCTCCTTCCGCATAAATAAAGAAACGCCTACCGGATCGCTCCGATAGGCGCTGTCTTACGTCTTACAGATTGATTATTCAGCAAAGCCGGATTCGACAAGCGCTACCAGGCTGTCAACAGCTTCCTGCTCGTCAGCGCCGTCAGCAATGATGTCGATCTCAGTGCCGCCGACAATACCGAGGGACAGTACGCCGAGAAGGCTCTTAGCGTTAACGCGGCGCTCTTCCTTCTCCACCCAAATGGAAGACTTGAACTCGTTTGCCTTCTGAATGAAGAATGTAGCCGGTCTTGCATGGAGACCTACCTGATTCTGCACCATAACTTTCTTAACACACATGTAATTCACTCTCCTGTAATAATCAGTGATGTCTGGATTTTCTCAAATAAAAAACGAAAGTGGTAAAACTACCTTGCGTCTTATTATAGCATAATTTGTCAAGCCGTCAAGCAAATCGGCCCATTTTTGGATACATGCCCGTTGAGCCCACGCACCCGAGCCACCCCGTTTGTGCATTTCGACCGAATTGTTGAAAACATTTCGTAGCTTTCTTCTCGAGTGCGCGTTATTCGCGCTCCAAAAGACGTTTGTCTTCCTTTGTAAGCTGCACCTTTTCATAGAGATCCGGCCGCATTTTACGTGTGATCTTCAGCGATTCCGCACGTCTCCACTTGCGGACGTTTTCGTGGTGACCGCTCAGGAGCACATCTGGGACGGCGCGTCCGCGCCACTCGGCCGGGCGGGTATACTGCGGGTATTCCAACAGACCGTCGTAATGACTTTCCTCTTCAAAACAGACATCCTCGGAGAGCACGCCGGGCAGCATGCGCGAAACGGCATCCGTGAGGATGACCGCCGGGAGCTCACCGCCGGTCAGAACGAAATCACCGATGGAAACCTCCTCCACATCGTATTCCTCGAGCACGCGGGCATCCACGCCCTCATAGTGACCGCACAGGATGATGAGGCTTTCATGTGCCGCCAGCTCCTTGACCATTTCCTGGTTCAGTACGCGGCCGCGCGGTGACATATACAGAATATGCGGTTTTACACCCGTGTGTTCAACGATGGCATCAAACGACTTCGCAATGGGATCCGCCATGAGCAGCATGCCCTTGCCGCCGCCGAAGGTGCAATCGTCCACACGCTTGTGCACGCCCTCGCCGTGCGTTCGAAGCTGATGGCAGCAGACCTGCAGATGACCGCGGGAACGGGCGCGTCCGATGATGCTCTCCTTCAGAAGATTTTCACACATCTCGGGGAACAGGGTCACGATATCAATCCGCATCGCCGTTTTCCTCCGCTGTATTATGGATTATTTCCCCTTCATCGTTGAATATACCGGGGATGGGACGAACAAGGAGCTTTCCGGCTTCAATATCCGTCTTCGCGATCATCGCATCGACCGCCGGAAACAGGAATTCCTCGCCCTTTTCGTTTACGATGCGGTAGACATTGTTTGCACCGGTCGGAAAGACCTCGCGCAGCACGCCGTACACTCTGCCCGTATCGTCGTCTTCGACGGACAGACCGATCAGATCCTCGATGAAATAGCGATTCTTCGGCAAACGGACATCCTTGCGGTCGAGATACAGGATCCTGCCGCGGTAAAGATCTGCCTCCGTCGCACTGTTCACGCTCTCGAGCTTAATGAGAAGCTGCGACTTGTGCACACGGGAAGCCGTGAGACCGGCATCCTTCCTGCCCTCGTCAAAATACAGGTGCTTGACCTTTTTAAGAAACTCGGCGGAATCGCACCACGGCTCCACGCGCATTTCTCCGCGCACACCGTGCGTACCGACGATCCTGCCGGCTTCCAAAAACTGCTTTACCATATACTCTCACCATTTTCCTTTCAGGGATAAGAACACAAAAGGGCGTACGGAAACCGTACGCCCTCAGGATCAGTCGATCTCAACGATGACCTTTTCATTGCTCCGTGTAGCAGCGGCACGCATAACGACGCGGATCGCCTTGGCGATACGTCCCTGCTTGCCGATGACGCGGCCCATATCCTCCTCGGAAACGTGGAGATGATAGACCACGGAGCCGTCGTCCTTGGGCTCGTCCATAGTAACCGAAACCTCTTCCGGCTTTTCAACGAGACCCTGCGCAATAATTTTCAGAAGTTCCTGCATTTTTGATCTTTTCCTTTCTCAAAGAGCGAACGGAATCGAATCAGATAACGCCGTGCTTCTTGAACAGAGCCTTAACAGTGTCTGTCGGCTGAGCACCCTTCTCGATCCAAGCCTTAGCCTTCTCCGGATCAACCTTTACAACGCTCGGCTCTTCCATCGGATTGTAGTAACCGATCTCCTCGATGAAGCGGCCGTCTCTCGGATAACGGGAGTCAGCAACAACAATGCGGTAGAAAGGAGCCTTCTTTGCGCCCATTCTGCGAAGTCTGATCTTAACCATGATGAATTCCTCCAAATAATATAAAAAATAATGATTTTATCTATTAACCAACGAACGTCGGCAATATTCTGAAAAATTAGAACTGCGGGAAATTATTCATATCGAAGCCGCCCATGCCGCCCATACGGGAGAGCATTTTCTTGCCCTTCTTGCCGCCGAACTGCTTCATCAGCTTCTGCATCTGCTTTAACTGATTGCACAGACGGTTGACGTCTTCGACCTTGAGTCCGCAGCCCGCCGCGATCCTGCGCTTGCGGGAAGCCTGCAGCAGGTCGGGGTTTGCGCGCTCCTGCGGCGTCATGGAGAGGATGATCGCTTCATTTCTGTCCATGATGCGCTCATCGATGTCCATTTCGTCGAGCTTTGCATTGTTCATGCCCGGGAGCTTCGAGAGGATGCCCTTGATCGGGCCCATCTTCTTGACCTGCTTGAACTGCTCCAGCATGTCATTGAAGTCCATTTTATTCTGGATCATGCGCTCAGCCGTGCGCATGGCCACCTTCTCGTCGAGCTTGCTCTGTGCATCCTCGATGAGAGAGAGCACGTCGCCCATGCCGAGGATTCGGCTTGCCATACGGTCCGGATGGAAAACCTCCAGATCCGCGAGCTTTTCGCCCGTACCGGCAAATTTGATCGGCTTTCCGGTGATCGCCTTGACGGAGAGCGCCGCACCGCCGCGGGTGTCACCGTCGAGCTTTGTCAGAATGACACCGGTGATATCGAGCAGATCGTCAAAGGTCTTCGCCACGTTGACGGCCTCCTGACCGGTCATCGCGTCGACGACGAGCAGGATGTCCGTCGGGTTGACGGCCGCCTTAATGTTTTTGAGCTCATCCATCAGCACTTCGTCGATCTGCAGACGGCCTGCGGTATCGATGATCACATAATCGTGACCGTAGTCGCGTGCGTGGCGGATGGCTGCCTGTGCGATCTTCACGGGATCCTCCGTGCCCATTTCGAAAACGGGTGCACCGGCCTGTTCACCGACGACCTGCAGCTGCTTGATCGCCGCCGGTCTGTAAATATCGCCTGCAACGAGCAGCGGACGGTTGCCGCGGCTCTTCAGCATTTTCGCGAGCTTTGCACTGTGTGTGGTCTTACCTGCACCCTGCAGACCGCACATCATAATGACTGCCGGCGGGTGTGCGGGCATTTTCAGTTTTTCCTCACTGCCGCCCATCAGCGCGGTCAGCTCATCGTTAACGATCTTGATGACCATCTGTGCCGGCGTAAGACTTTCCATAACGGCTTCACCGACGGCACGGTCCGTGACGCGCTTTGTGAAGTCCTTCGCAACCTTATAGTTAACGTCCGCTTCCAGAAGTGCCAGGCGCACTTCTCGCATGGCTTCCTTAACGTCCGCCTCCGAAAGCTTACCCTTATTCTTCAGTTTCTTAAACGCATTGCCGAGCTTATCGGCAAGACCTTCAAACGCCATGTGTCCGTCCTTCTCCGCCGGAGCGGTACTTAATCAACCAGTTTTTCTGCGGAGCGCAGGATCGCCTCCACGTGCTCGTGGATCACTGCGTTGCCGCCGTTTTTCTCGTTTTCGGCCTCGATCTGCAGCGCACAGTCACAGATGACGGCCAGCTCTTCCTGAACCGTATGGAAGCGCTTTGCAAGGCCCAGCCGCTCTTCCATTTCGAGAAGCTGCTGCTCCGCACGCTTGATCGCGTCGCGGACACCCTGTCTTGTAATGCCCTTCTCTTCGGCGATCTCCGCCAGAGAAAGGTCCTCATTATAATAGCATTCAACGACCTCGCGCTGCTTGTCCGTGAGCATATCGCCGTAGAAGTCCAGCAGGAAGGTGATGTGCAGATCCTTTGCCATAACGACCATCCTTTTCCGGGCTTCGCCGTTGTCGCTCCGCCCACCGTCTGTAAAGTTTTTTTCTTTACAGCCTTTGTATTCTATCATAAACTGCACCCGTTGTCAATAGAAAACGGCATAAAAAAAGACCACAATATGCAAGTTCCGAAACCGCATATTGTGGTCAAAAACACAAGAGATTTTTATGGGTTATTCACTCACTTTTTCTCGGATCTTTCAGCTAAAATTTCCGTCTGCGTCCGCGCATAGCAGTGCATTTCGGTCTGATTTTCTAGCCACAGACAAATAAGCTCTTCAACGTCTGTTTATTTACACGATAAGCGAAATATCATTAGATTCAACCTCTAACCTATAGTCCGAGTAATTTTGCGTGAAATAATCAGTACACCATTTTTTACAGGACGAGACGGGAATTGGATATGAACAAACTAAGCGAATATCCACATCAGAACCAATTTCTGTATGATTACTTTCCGAAATCTTTGCAAAGCGTGAAAGAAATTCCACTTCATCAGAAGTGAGTTTTACAATCCCACCCATCCAAAAACGCTGCCAGTCCGAATTCCAGTGTTCTCTACAATACCGACCCCAACTGGTATCCATCAATACCACTGCCACTTCAGTTTCATTTTTATCTAGAAAAATCTTCAAAAAACCGCCATCCGGATTACCTCGAAGTAACTTCATCGCAATGATTATTATCTTTTGCACGTCATACTTAAACTGCTCAAAGTTTTCTGTATGCACTTGCTCATTTCTTCCAAACAACTTACCAAACAATCCCATGACACGCCTCCTTAACAATACATATTTTCCAATTCAAATGTAACACTTTTATATAAACAAAATGCTTCTTCATACCTCTTTTGCTCAATGAGGCTCACGCATGGACGCACCATCTTCTCGAAAACAGCATCATACACGGATTTACTATCCTCTCTTCTGTTGATTGCTGCGACAATCTTCGGTGCCACTGCATAGTAACGAGCTATGGCATGAAGCCCATCTTGTGTGTTTCTAAGCCAAGTATCTCGATAATTTCGCAAAGTCTGCAATTCATAACAATCATCTGGTAAATCCTTGGCACAAACACAAGCAGTCGTCAAATAGCAAGTACCCGACGAATTCCCCTTATAGATCGGACAATCATCATAATCATAATTTCGACAATATTTATAATATACGTCCGAATTCACATAATCTCCCTTTTTAGTACAATAGTAATCTCCCTGTCTAAACGTGTAATACGAGCAACTCATATAACCCTCTCCTTACTATTTGCCTTTAACAGAAAAAGTTTCTCCCACTAAATATTATCTCAATATGAGATAAATGTCAATATCTCATTTTGAGAAGTGTACAATAAAGTCACAAAAGAGCAAGGAGGATGAGGTATGCGATTGCGGGACCTGCGAGAAGACCGCGACCTGACACAGAAGCAGGTTGCAGACTTTCTTTCCATTAAGCAGAACACATACTCTCAGTACGAAAACGGCGTGCGTCAGCTCCCCATTGAGCTTCTCATTCGACTTTCTCGGTATTACACAGTCTCCACCGACTATATTTTAGAGCTGACCGATCACCCCGAGCCTTATCCGTACAAAATCAAAAAGCCTTAACTTTCGTGCCCGTATGCTTTACAAAGCTGCGGGCGCGTGTTATATTTGTATGGCGAAAAACTTGTTTTCGGCTATTTTCTGTACTATGGAGAGGATAAAAATGATCTATTTTAACTGTGACTACACCGAAGGCTGCCATCCGAAGATTTTGGAGCGCATGCTGGAGACCAATATGATGCAGACTGTCGGCTACGGCGAGGACGAGATCTGCGAATCTGCCAGAAGGAAGATCCGCGCCGCCTGCGGACGTAACGACATCGACGTACATTTCCTCGTCGGCGGCACACAGGCAAACGCGACGGTCATCGCATCCATTCTGCGCCCGCATCAGGGTGCGCTGAGTGCGGAGACCGGCCACATTCATGTGCACGAGACCGGTGCCGTTGAGGCTACAGGCCATAAGGTACTCGCACTGCCCGCCACACCGGACGGTAAGATCAACGCCGCGCAGGTTGAGGCTGCGCACATCGCACACATCAACGACGCGGCTTTCGAGCACATCATTCAGCCGAAGCTCGTTTATATCTCCCATCCGACCGAAAACGGCGGTCTGTACACAAAGGCAGAGCTCAAGGCACTGCGCGAGGCCTGCGACCGCTGCGGTCTCTACCTTTTCCTTGACGGTGCACGTCTCGGTTACGGTCTGACCGCACCGGCTTCCGACGTGACGCTCCGCGACCTGTGCGAATACACCGACGTGTTCTACATCGGCGGCACAAAATGCGGCGCACTGCTCGGCGAAGCCGTGGTCATCACAAACCCGGCACTCAAGACCGACTTCCGTTACCACATCAAGCAGCGCGGCGGCATGCTTGCAAAAGGTCGTCTGCTCGGCATTCAGTTTGACACGCTCTTTACGGACGATCTCTACTTCAAGATCTGCGAAAAGGCCATTGCACAGGCCTTCCGCATTGCGGACGCCTGCAGAAAGGCGGGCTGTGATTTCCTCGCCGACTCCCCCACAAACCAGCAGTTCCCGATTTTCCCGGACAGCGCGATCGCAAAGCTCGGCGAAAAGTACGGCTATTCCTACTGGGCACGCGTGGACGAAACCCACAGCGCGATCCGCTTTGCCACCAGCTGGGCAACAAAGGACGAAAATGTGGACGCACTCTGCGCCGACATCGCCGCTGTCATGGCGGAAGCCTAATCACACCTAAAAACATAAAAGGACCGCATTCCCAAGCCGTGGGATGCGGTCCTTTCGCTTTTCTTAATAGATCGGATGAATGACGACGGGCTCGTCCGGGTTTTCTCTCGTCCACGCATTTTCGTGGCGCTCGAAATAGCCGATGACCTTGCCCTCGGCGTCGCGCACCGGCACGAAGAACTCGCGCTCGCCGGTCGAGCCGTTCAGCGTCTCGAACATCTCGCTCTCTTCGCCCGCGTCCGCACGCGCGAGGAATTCCTCGATCTTCACCTTTGCACGCTCGTTGTGGCAGTTAAAAATGCTGCTGCCGATCTTCACGACATTGCCGTAGCGCTTCTTCGCCGCCTTGTTCAGGAAGCGGACAATATGCTCGCGGTCGACAAAGACGATCTCATAAGCATACGCATCGAGGATCGCAGTCAAAATTTCCATGTTCATTTCCATTTTGTATGTCCTCCCTGCATTTAGTTAAGCGTCTTCAAAAAGCGCAGTTGTCCTTTTTCGTCATCAAAGCCGTTTTTGCGGTAGAATTCGTGTGCGCCCGTGCGGGTGATGCCGGAATTCAGCCGGATCTCATTTATGCCGCATGCTCTCGCCCATTCCTCCACGGCAGCCATCAGCTTCGTCGCAACGCCGAACCGACGAAACGCTTCGCCGACGGCAAGCCCCAAAATGTTGACCATGGTCGGATAATACAGCACTTCATACTGCTCCGCGTGGACGAATCCCGCAACCGCGCCGCCACATTCCGCGACAAAAACGCGTTCATAGTCCTTTTGAAGCGCCTTTTTGAGCTTCTCGCAAACGAGCGCATCCGTGGATTCCGCATAGCCCATCGCTTCACGCCCGAGCTTTGCAAGCGCCAACGCATCCATTTCGATGGCATATCGAATAACTACTTTATGCTTCGTACTGTTTCTTGCAATACAGTCTTGAATCAGCTCGATATCCCGAATATCCTTTTCCCGACCTAATGCTTCTTTCATTCGAATCAAACCGTCCACGGAAACTACCGGAAACCCTTTTTCCAGTATGACCTTATCCTGCAGCCAA
The DNA here is from genome assembly GCA_017623855.1 of Clostridia bacterium. Lineage (GTDB taxonomy): Bacteria > Bacillota > Clostridia > Oscillospirales > Acutalibacteraceae > Hominenteromicrobium. Next base: position 1,306 of record JAGAOD010000069.1, on the reverse strand, counting down.
TTCTCGAAAATCTCTATATCTTCTGCAAAAACTATTTTTCTTGATCCATCCGACAAAATAGTCGTCTGAAAGCCTTGCTGAAACAAGAGATCTGCCAGTGCAGTACTACAGCCAAGATCTATATCTCTCGTGTCCTCTTTAAAGCCGTATAGTACCATAGCACCACCAGCTGCAAGCCAGTATTCCTTTTTGTCAAAAGGTAAATTTGACAGTCGGTCAAGCAGTTGTGCTCTATTCATCAAATAACCTCCAAAGCGTCCTTGTCGGGCAGCGGCGGGAACGCAGCCGTCGGCAGTGTCTGATACCAGAACGCGACGGACGAAATGTCGTCCTTAAGCGGCAGGTAACGCCCGCCCTCGCGCCAGCCGAGCGCCTGAATGGTCACCTTGAGCTCCTTCTCAAAATAGATCGGGTCGGTGATATGCCAGCGGTACAGACCAAAGCGGAACTGGCTTTGATACAGCTGATTCGGTGTGATGACCTGATGCAGGCCTGCGTACGGTGTTGTGAACGGCTTGTAATTTGCGTGGGTGTGCGGGTCTTCAAAATTATACGAGCCGCAGAAATAGTCCTCCGTACCCGTGCCGCAGACGGTGGGATATTCCCTGTCGCCGTCCATATAGAACTTGATCTCGCCTTCACCCCACCAGCCGTTATTGTTGACGCCCCACGCCATGTATGTACCGACGTATTTGCCCTTGCCCTTGACGCCGTCCAAAATGGTATACACTTCCTTGTACGGAAGCGGATTGACACGGCGGAACTGCGCGTGGAAATACACCTCGTCCTCCGCGACCTCGCACAGGCAATAGTCGATCTGATAATACATCGTGACGGGCTCTTCCGCGATATTCGTCAGTGTCATCTTCGCGCGCTTTCTGAACGGCATCGGCCAGTAGCAGTTAAAGGCACTGCCGGGATTGACGCAGACCGCAAGTGAGCTGAGCTGCGCGTACTCGTTCCAGCCCATGCAGAAAAAGTCACCGATCGGGCATTCCACGCTCGGGACTTCCTGATCGTCCCAGTACATTCTGAGGATCGTGTTGCGCCAGCGTCCCGTCGGCGTGAGCCAGATATGCTCGATGATGCCGCTGCCCTCAATGTCGGCGATCGTGAACGTTTCGCCGGGCTGCAGGATAATGTACGGATTTACCTTCCATCCGGTGCCGAGGTCGCGCGCCGCACGCTTTGCGGAGCCCTCCTCGAGCGGGCACATGCCGCCCTTTCCCTTTTCGCCCGTGAAATTCTCCGGACTGATGGAGCGGCTTATTTTCTTTTCCATTTTGCTGAGGCCCTGAATCGTCAT
>JAGAOD010000068.1 GCA_017623855.1 Clostridia bacterium | reverse complement strand
TTCTTTTTCATTATAAATCCCCTTATCATACAGAATTCGGTATAAATCCATAGTAACAGAACCCGCCCGAAAAGTAAACGAACACAAGATGAATTTTACGTTTCAATTTCGTAACAGAAGTATCAGTTTAGTTATCAGTTTCAACTTTCCACTTTACAAATCACGACTCGTCATGTAAAATGATAATCAGTATAATTGCGCGCTGCGGGGCGTGCTGAAAATAAAACAGGAAACGAGGATGTTGATATGAGCCTGAAGTACAAAAGAGTCTTACTGAAACTCAGCGGCGAATCCCTGTCCGGCAAGATCGGACACGGCATTGATTTTGACACGGTCGTTAAGATCTGTGAGCCGATCAAGAAAATCGTAGATATGGGCTGTGAGGTCGCCATTGTTGTCGGCGGCGGCAATTTCTGGCGCGGCAGAAGCAGCGGCAGCATGGATCGCACACGTGCGGACCACATGGGCATGCTGGCAACCGTCATCAATGCGCTGGGCGTAGCCGACGGTCTCGAGCAGGTCGGTCTTGACGTTCGCGTGCAGACCGCGATCGCCATGCAGGAGGTCGCAGAGCCGTACATCAGAAACCGCGCTGTCCGTCATCTTGAAAAGGGCAGAGTCGTTGTCTTCGGCTGCGGCACGGGCAACCCGTTCTTCTCCACGGACACAGGCGCAGCACTGCGCGGTGCGGAGATCGACGCGGATGTTATCCTGAAGGCGACCATGGTCGACGGCGTATACGACAGTGACCCGAAGAAGAATCCGAACGCGGTTCGTTTCGACGAGATCACCTATATGGATATCCTCAACAAGAACCTGCAGGTCATGGACATGACCGCCGCATCCTTCTGTAAGGACAGAGACATCCCGTTCTTCGTCTTCAGCATTGAAGATCCGGAAAACATCGTCCGCGCAGTAACCGGTGAAAATGTCGGCACGGTCATCAGCAATCCGGCTCATTGATCCTGATTGCTGATGAAGGATTTCGAACTTTTCAAGTTCTCAATCCTATTTGATTGATACGCGAAGGGGGCTCCGGTCCGCCCCCCTCACACTCCCCCTGCCGAGGAGCAGGATGCACTACGGAAGCAGCTCCCGGTGAACGCCTGAGTAAAACCCGAAACAAAAACTATAATCTATAACGAGGAGTATATATCATGAAAGAAGTCATCGCTAAGGCTGAAAGCAAAATGGGCAAGACCATCGCAAGACTCGACAGCGACTATGCTGCGATCCGCGCAGGCCGCGCAAACCCGGCCGTTCTCGACAGAGTGACCGTCGACTATTACGGCGCACCGACGCCGATCAACCAGCTCGCAGCCGTTTCCGTCGCGGAAGCCCGCGTTCTGAACATCCAGCCGTGGGATTCCTCCGTCTGCCGTGCCATCGAGCGTGCGATCCAGACCTCCGACATCGGCATCAACCCGCAGTCCGACGGCCGTGTCATCCGTCTCGTATTCCCGCCGCTGACTGAGGAAAAGCGTAAGGACATCGTCAAGGACGTCAGCAAGATGGCTGAAGAGTCCAAGGTTGCACTGCGCTCCATCCGCCGCGACGCGATCGAAAAGATGAAGACCATGAAGAAGGAAGGCCTCCTGACCGAGGACGACCTCAAGCAGGGCGAGAAGAAGATCCAGGAAGTCACCGACAAGAACGTCAAGGTCATCGACGAGCGCTCCGCTGCAAAGCAGAAGGAAGTTCTCACTCTGTAAGAAGGAATACAGAAAAAGGGTCTGCATAAAATGGCATTGGATAAGAAAACACCGGGTGCTGCGGGCGTTCCGCAGCACATCGGCATCATCATGGACGGCAACGGAAGATGGGCGAAGAAGCGCGGGTTGCCGCGTTCCGCCGGTCATACCGCCGGCGCGGCCAATTTCCGCACCATAACGCGGTACGCGTCGTCCATCGGCGTTAAATATCTGACACTGTACGCGTTTTCCACGGAGAACTGGAACCGCCCCGCGGAGGAGGTCTCCGCGCTCATGCGGCTCTTCCGCCAGTATCTGGAGGAGGCGCTCAGTGATTTTATGGACGAAAACATCCGCGTTCGCTTTTTGGGCGACGTTTCCGCATTCTCTCCCGAGCTGCAGGCGCTCATCCGCCGCGTCGAGGAGGAAAGCGCCGTGAAGGACGGCATGGTTCTGAACCTTGCCATGAATTACGGCGGCAGGGCGGAGATCACCCGCGCGATGCGCACTTTGGCTGCCCGCGTGGAAAGCGGCGCGCTGAAGCCGGAGGAGATCACCGAGGAAATGATCTCCGGTGAGCTCTACACGGCCGGTCAGCCCGATCCCGATCTCATCATCCGCCCGAGCGGTGAGGAGCGGCTTTCGAACTTCCTTCTGTGGCAGAGTGCGTACACCGAATTTGCCTATTTTGACATTCTCTGGCCGGATTTTAAGCCTCAGCATCTGGACGAGGCGATCGAGAAATTCAGAAGCAGAAACCGGCGGTTCGGCGGTGTTTGACTAAAGCGGTGAAAGGGGATAAGAAATGAAGGAAAGAGTCTTTTCCGGAACCTTGCTCGTCATCTTCATGCTGGCGATCGTACTTTTTAATACTTCTTTTCCGCTGGCGCTGAACATCGCGGTCGCGCTTGTTTCCGCGGTATCCGTCTATGAGGTCTTGAAGGCCGCAGGACTCGAGCGCCGCCTGTTTGTCATGATCCCGAGCCTGCTCACGGCAACTGCCGTGCAGTTTTTCGACTTTCAGGACGTCAATCTCGTGATCTACGGCGCATACTTTGCCTGCATTTTCTGCGCGATGCTGTGGAACCATAAGACCGTGTCGTTTAAGGACATCGCGGTCGCCATTTCCATGACGGTGATGATCCCGCTTGCGCTGCAGTGCATCGTGCTCGTCAGAAGTCTCACCACCGAGCACGGCATTTTCTATGCACTCATCGCGGTCTTTTCCGCGTGGATCCCGGACACCGGCGCCTTTTTCGCCGGAAAGCTCTTCGGACGTCATAAGCTCTGTCCGAACATCAGCCCGAAGAAGACCGTCGAGGGTCTCATCGGCGGCATTATAAGCAGCATCCTCATCATGCAGCTTGCCGGCATTGTTTACTCGAACTTCTTCTACGGCGGCACGCACGACGTCAGTCAGTTCTCGCTGCTCATCATCGGCGCGTTCGGCTCGCTCGTATCCGTTCTCGGCGACCTCAGCTTCTCGCTCATCAAGCGCAGCTGCGCCATTAAGGATTTCGGCAATGTCATCCCGGGTCACGGCGGCATTCTGGATCGCTTCGACAGCGTGATCTTCACTGCACCCTTTGTCTATCTCGTGGCGCTCCTGCTCCCGATGATCCCGTAAGGGCGCTGCAATTTATATTGAAAACCCGAACACAGCCCTTCCCTTCGACTTCACGGAGGGAAGGCTTTTAGCAAACGGAGATTTTTATGAAACACTTATCGCTGCTCGGTTCAACCGGCTCCATCGGCATACAGGCGCTCGACGTCGTGCGCTGCATTCAAAACGAGGGGGAGCATGCCGTCCGTGTCACGGCGCTTGCGGCTCACTCGAATATCACGCTTTTAGAGGAGCAGATCCGCGAATTCAGGCCCCTTGCGGCTGCGGTGTTCGATCCCGAAAAGGCGAAGCTCCTTAAAATTGCGGTGCAGGACACCGACACGAAGATCCTCTCCGGTATGGAGGGCCTCTGCGCCCTCGCGGAGCAGGAGGAAGCCGACATCGTCTTAAATTCGGTCGTCGGCATGGTCGGTCTGACCCCGACGCTCCGTGCCTTACAGGCGAAAAAGGAGGTCGCGCTCGCGAACAAGGAGACGCTTGTCGCAGGCGGCGAGCTCGTCGTGCGCACGGCGAAGGAGAACGGCATCGAAATTTTGCCCGTCGACAGCGAGCATTCCGCCATTTTCCAGTGCCTGCAGGGCATGCATAAAAAGGAAGACTTAAAGCGTATCATCTTAACGGCATCCGGCGGCCCGTTCTTCGGCAGAACGAAGGCGGAGCTCGAAAAGGTGAAGCCGGCGGACGCCTTAAAGCACCCGAACTGGGACATGGGCGCGAAGGTCACGATAGACAGCTCCACGCTGATGAACAAGGGTCTCGAGTTCATCGAAGCCAAATGGCTTTTCGACATGGAGCCCGAGGAGATCGACGTCGTCGTGCACCGCGAGAGCATCGTGCATTCGCTCATCGAATATCGGGATCATTCGGTCATCGCGCAGCTCGGCGTGCCGGATATGCGCATCCCGATCCAGTACGCACTGACGTTCCCGCGCCGGGTCAAGTCGCCTGTAAAGCAGCTTGATTTAGCCGACTGGCAGAAGCTCACGTTCTATAAGCCGGACGAGGGGACCTTCACCTGCCTCGGGGCGATGAAACGTGCGATCCAAAAGGGCGGCACACTGCCCGCCGCCGTGAACGGCGCAAACGAGGTCGCGGTCGCACTGTTCCTTAAGGAAAAGATCGGCTACCTCGACATCGGCGAGATCGCAAATGCGGTCGTCGATACTTTCAAAGCGGAGCCCATCCGCACAGTGGAGGATGTGCTCGAGGCGGATCGTGCCGCCCGCGCATTCGTCACGGGAAAATATTCGAAATAAAGCATTCTGAATAAGGAGATGTTCGATTGAATACGGTCATTCAGGGAATTTTACTCACCGTCATCGGTGTTTTGCTTTTCGGACTCATCATCTTCGTGCATGAGTTCGGCCATTTTATCACCGCGAAATTAAGCGGCGTGCGCGTCAATGAATTTGCGATCGGCATGGGCCCGAAGCTGTTTTCGTTCACGCGCGGTGAAACGAAATACGCTCTCAGGCTTCTGCCCATCGGCGGTTACTGCGCCATGGAGGGCGAGGACGAGGACAGCCCCGATCCGAAGGCGTTCAACAACCGCCCCGTGTGGAAAAGGATCATCATCGTCGCGGCGGGCGGCATTATGAACATGCTGTTTGCTGTGCTGCTCATGGCGATCGTCGTCTCGCAGCAGGAAGTGTTTGTCACGAACGAGATCTCGAAGTTTCAGGAAAATTCCAAGCTTGAAGCCGCCGGCGTTATGGCGGGGGACGAGATCTATGCGATGAACGGCTACCGCATCCGCTCGGGCGAGGATCTCAACTTTGCGCTGAGCGTGGCTTCCATGGAGCTCGACGCGGATGACCCGAAGATCGACCTCACCGTCAGAAGAGGCGG
>JAGAOD010000067.1 GCA_017623855.1 Clostridia bacterium | reverse complement strand
GTGCCGCTGCGACGGTCCGCGTTGTCACTCGCTGACACTCGTTCGAATAATCTATGAACGGCTGCTGTGCTCGCGATCTTTGGAATACTGTCCGAGCGGCGGCAACGTGCCGCAATAGACACAACCATATAAGTTTTGATCGAACTTTTTCAAAAGTTCGCGGGTCAAGGGCGGCGCCCTTGCCGACCTCCGCAGAGGGCGGAACACTTTAGAAACCCGAAGCGCAGGAAGGGAGGTTTAACAGTCCGGTGGACTGTTAAACCGTGGGAAACCCTCGCCGGGGGTTTCCCGGTCCGCGAAGCGGACAGAATGCGTTGGGCATCATCGACCGCATAGCGGACAGAATGCGTTGAGCATCATCGACCGCATAGCAGACAGAATGCATTGAGCATTCATCGATCCACATAGTGGACAGACGTGTAATCATTGTATATTCCCATAAACCACAGAAACCGGAGGGTCTTCCCTCCGGTTTTCTCGTATCAGACGCTGTATTGATTTCAAAAAATTTCCTTCCCGTGTAGCATTATGCGGATTTGCGGGGTATTAAGTGTGAAAGGAGGTTTTCCGGATGAAAAATGAGCTGCCGTTCGCTGCAATTGATCAAGAATCTGTCATTCGCCAATACGCAGACACCGTGTATCGGCTTGCATGGGCTTATGTCCGTAACCAAGCCGACGCGGACGATGTCTTTCAGGAGGTCTTTCTCCGTTATGTCCGCCGTGCGCCGGAATTCGAAAATGAAGAACATCGCAAAGCATGGCTTTTACGGGTCACGATCAACTGTGCCAAATCACACTTAAAGAAAAAGCATTTTCGACCTATGCATCTTACAGAAGACACTATATCGTTCACTACGCCGGAAGCGCTTGAATTGAACGAAGCTCTGAAAATGCTGCCGCCCAAATACCGCGCAGTGATCCATCTGTTTTATTACGAGGATTGCACCGCAGAGGAGATCGGTAAAATCCTAAACCGCAAACCGGCAACCGTTCGCACACAGTTGACACGTGCACGGGAACAACTCTCAAAGCTTCTGACGGAAGATGCTTGAAAAAGGAAATTTTTGAAAGGAGACCGTTATGCCCGAAAAAATGAGAATGCACTACAAGAATATGCAGGAAGAGATCCACGCTTCCGAAACACTCATTCAGCACACCGTATCCGCAATTCAGCCGAAACATCATCGGCGTGCCGTAAGACTGCGCACCGCGGCGCTTGCCGCCGCTGTACTCATGCTTCTGACGGTCGTATCCATACCGGTTCTTGCCGCCACAGGTGTAAACCTCGATTGGCTGTACAAGATCCTGCCCACAGAGCAGGCTGCAGACTTCACCCCGGTTCGGATGTCCACCGAAGACGCAGGCATTCGTCTGGAGGTTTCCGACGTCTACGCGGAAGATGAAACCACAAAAATCTATTTTACGTTGACCGATCTGATGCAAACAGGAGGCCAAACATTGAACGAAACCGTTCAGCTGTTGGATAACCACTGGCACCTAACCCCAAGCTATGCTGCCGTTATTCCTGAACCCATTGTGGAATATGATCCGCAGACACGAACTGCACACTTCCTGCTCACGGTTGAAGGTGATCCGCAGGCCGGAACTCCCGAAAGTCCGGAAACCGAGCTTCTTACCTTTTCTCTGGATGCATTTTCCACCGGATACGGCTACGCGCCGATCACCCTTTCCGCCGTGGATCTGACAAACATCGATCTGTCTCCGGAGACTGAAAAAATGAGAAGCGGCAACGCCAGCGGATGCTGCGCCTTAGAATTGATCATCGAAAATACCGAAGAATTCAAAGGCAGCAAATTCTACTATGAGTTCCTCACACCCTATGCCGATCCTATTCCCCTTTCTGAGGATATTCCCGGATACGCTCTTTCCGGTCTTGCCTACCGAAACGGCAGACTGCATGTACAGATTCTGGACTCCAGCGAAATGCTTCACATTGAAGCACCCATGCTGCATATTCTGTGTCCGGACGGTTCGGTTATGGACCTTTCCGAAGATCCGTTTATCATGGCAGATTGCAGCGGCGATGTTTCCACACACAACGGCGGTGCAGACAGCGACTATGAATACCGGGAATACGTTTTTGAGGTCAGCCTGGAAGATCTGGAAGGCTGCACCCTCGGCGGATATTTCCCCATGGCCGAACGCATTGTCCGCGGCGAATGGGAAGTCACTTTCCCAATAAAAGAAACTGAATAAAAACCCTCAAGTGAATGTCTGCTCAGTCACTCACTTACGCTCACGGTTTCCCGGTCCGCGAAGCGGACACACACACCGCCCATGGACCGGGCAACCGCAAAACAGCAAACGCCAAGCCGCAAAAATGCAGCTTGGCGTTTTGTTATACTGTAAAATTGTGTGCAGAAGTACGTGCTGCTTAATCAGACAGACGATTTCCCGCAATACGCGATCCCGTCGACCTGAAATTGCAGGCCGTCGCTTCCGCCTTTATGCGCGAACTCGGTTTGGATCGACTTGCGGACGGGATACTTCCCGTTGAATCTCTCCTTAATGACCTTCTCCATAACCGGAATATTCCACACATCCCGAAACAGGCAGTCCATCTGAACCACGTCTTCCAAAGTAAGCCCTACCAGTGCCAGCTTTCTCTCCATATCATCAAACGCACCGTTGATCTGTTCCTCGATCGTTCCGCCAACATTTCCGACGCAGTAGCCGAGGAAGCAGAAGTCCCCTGCCTTGATGATCCCGGTATGTGCCCATTCTTCGTTAACATCGTATCGTTCAACCATATTGATATCCCCTTTCGAACCTTTTCACCTCTCATTATAGCACAAACGTTCGAAAATGCAAGGGGATAATTCAGCAGACTATACGATCTTCCTATCCATACACACAAATACAGGCACAGCAAACCTAATCGCTGTGCCTGTCATTCGTTTTATAGATACCGTCTCTTCCGGAACCGTACCAAGATCATCTCTTCTGATTTGCGAGCCATTCGATGATGCCGACGGGTTTACCGTTAACGAGAACGGGCTTGCCGTCGAAATCGAGCTTACATTCGTTATTGAGCGTGTAGATCCAGCTCCAATGGCCGTAATATTCATGCGGCTCGCCGTTCGGCTTCTTGTACTTGCCGCTGAGGTCCTCGACCTTGTCCCAGAATGTGAAGTGCACGTTTTTCGCGCCCGCTTCGATCAGACGCTTGTAGGTGGGCACGACGAAATGCTCCGGCGGAACGGTGGTGTCCGTTTTTGCGTGTGTGAACCAGATCGGCTTGTCCGCAATGGACTTGATCTGCTCGTCGGTGATCGCCTTGTCCGCGAGCGCCTCGCAGACCGGATATGCCGCTGCGTATTTCTCCGGGGTATGAATGAGCATCTTCATCGTCATAAAGCCGCCGTTCGAGCAGCCGCCGATATAGACGCGGTCGCGGTCGATCCAATCGCGCGCGTCGAGATATGCGTCGATCAGTGCGTCAAGCGCATCGACATACATGGAGCTGCCGTCCTTCGTATACTGACCGGTGCCGTCGTTCATCCACATGGTCGGGGTCTGCGGGCACAGAAGTGCCGCTCTGCCGCCGAAGAACGCCTGCATCTCGGGATTTAAGAAATTCACGACCTTATTGCCGATCGCCGCGATGATCGGGTCCGTGCCGCCCTCACCTGCACCGTGCAGCCAAATGACGAGCGGAAGCTTCTCGTTTTCCGTGTGCTCCGGCTCATAATGCGCATAGCCGAGCGTGGCGTCCGGATGCTCAAATGTACCGAATTTGAGCCATTCGCCGTACACGAGACGGTCGCCGCCGAGCTGATCGAAAACAAGGCCGCTCAAAATGCCCTCGTCCGTTGTGATCGGCTTTGTCTGCACGATCTCGTGCTTTACTTCCACAAGGCGGTTAAAGCTGCCGTCGTAGAGCAAGGTAGAACCGAGGCTGTCCATCGGCGCACAGACCATGTTGAGCGTGATGCAGTTGCCGTCCTCCTGCGGGTTGCCCTCGAGGTCGGACACGTAAAGGCTCTCGATCGCTCTCTTGCCCTTTAATGCATCCTCCGGCTTCTCGCCCATGAACTTCGGCCAGACGAAATCCTTCGGCTTATTGAAAATACGCTTCGCCGCGACGGAAAACTGCGTGGGGTCGAGTGCTGCGCCTTTGAGGCACTTGCCGACGGGCAGAATGATCTTCGTCACGTTCGGCGCAAAGTCCAAAGCCTCTGTAATTGTTCTATACGTAAAACCCATACAACCACTCCTTAAAAGATCTGCTTCTATTATGGCATTTTTTCTCTCTGCGCGCAAGTATGATTTATACACCAACCCCTGACGATTTTCTTTCAAACGATCTTTCCCTCCGAAATCTTTGATGCAGAGGATTTATCGGCAAGCTGTATGCCTCGCTCTTCTCCGAAAAAGAACGGAAATCCGATTACCGGAAATATTGATTTACTTTTGTTTGTGTGGTATTTTATAGATGTCGAATTCGATATACTGTCTCATATTGGAGGTTAAACTATGTTCATGGAAGAAAGACAAGAGGCCATCGCGGCGTACATCCGCGAAAACGGAAAGATCCTCGTCTCGGACATCGTGAAAAAATACGGCATATCGGACGAATCCGCACGCCGCGACCTGCGCATTTTGGAGCAGAAGGGCGTCTGCAAGCGCACACACGGCGGCGCACTGCTCGTGCAGCAGGTGAATGTCCTGCCGCCGAAGGACCGCGATTTTGAGACCATGCCCGTTTTTGAAAATTACCGCGCGATCGCAAGGGAAGCCGCGAAAAAGATCCGTGAAAACGACACGGTCTACCTGTGCAGCGGCTCGTTCGGCTTTCGCATGCTCGAATTTCTCCCGCGTGATTTCCACTACACCGTGGTCATCAACTCCGTTGATCTCGGCAAGGCACTTCGCGCATTTGACAATGTGGACGTGTACATCGCGGGCGGTAAGATGCGTCAAAGCGGCTCGGTCGTCGACAGCCTTGCGGCCGCTTTCATCAGCCGGCTGCATTTTGACATCTGCTTCCTCACCGGCGCCGGTCTGACCGCAGACTTCGGTCTCTCGAACGGCACGGATGAAACGGCGAATTTCCAGCGTGCGGTACTGAAAAACAGCCGCAAAAAATGTCTGCTGCTTTCGAGTCACAAGATCGGCACGAATGCGTTCATCAAGGTCTGCAGTGCCGAGACCTTTGACACGGTCATCACGGACTGGGACTGCGCGGAGGATCACATCGCGGCACTTGAGGAATGCGGCGTAAAGGTCGAGATCGCCGAGGAAAACACATGACACGCGAACAGCGGATCCGAAACCGCATTCTGGACCGCTACCCGAGCCTGCGCCAATTTGCACGCGAAGCGGATATTCCGTACAGCACGCTTCTGACGCTACTGCAAAACGGCGTCGGCGGCGCATCCTTCGACATTGTTCTGATGATCTGCAGAAAGCTTGAGCTCGATCCGAATGAATTATAGACGCAAAATGCCGCTCCGTGAAATCACGGAGCGGCACCTTTATGCTTTTTTATGCTGATTTAGTTTCGATCTAGCCTGAGTACGAGCCTTCAGACCCTCGAGCTCTGCACGCAGCTCTGCCGGCAGCTTGTCGCCGAACTTGGTGTAGAACTCTTCAACGCCTGCAGCTTCCTTAGCCCACTTAGCGTTATCAACAGCGAGGATGCCCTTCAGAGTCTCAACGGAGAAGTCGAGGCCTTCGAGGTTGATGTCCTCTGCCTTCGGAACGTAGCCGATTGCTGTTTCGTCAGCGTCGACCTCGTTCTCGCAGCGCTTGAGGATCCACTCAAGAACGCGGAGGTTGTCGCCGAAGCCCGGCCAAATGAAGTGGCCTTCTTCATCAACACGGAACCAGTTGACGTTGAAGATCTTCGGAGCCTTGTCGCCGAGGACTTCGCCCATCTCGATCCAGTGCTTGAAGTAGTCACCCATATGATAGCCGCAGAACGGGAGCATAGCCATCGGGTCACGGCGGACAACACCAACTGCACCTGCAGCTGCTGCGGTTGTCTCGGAGCCTGTGATGGAGCCGATGAATACACCGTTATTCCAGGAACGGGACTGATATACGAGCGGAACTGTATCCGGACGGCGGCCGCCGAAGATGATAGCGGAAACCGGAACACCCTGCGGGTTCTCGAACTCGCTGGAGAGGCACGGGCAGTTAGCAGTCGGAGCTGTGAAGCGGCTGTTCGGATGAGCCAGCTTGTTGCCTTCAGCAATGTACTCCGGACCGTTGACCTCTGCACCCTTCCACTCCTGTGCATTGACAGGCGGGTTCTTGTCGAGGCTCTCCCACCATACGGTGTTGTCGTCGAGGTTGCGGCCTACGTTTGTGAAGATGGTGCCCTTCTTTGTGGAGATGAGAGCATTCGGGTTGGACTTCATGTTGGTACCCGGTGCAACACCGAAGAAGCCGTTCTCCGGGTTGATGGCATACAGTCTGCCGTCTGCGCCCTTGCGCATCCAAGCGATGTCATCGCCGACTGTCCAAACCTTGTAGCCCTTAGCCTTATAGCCTTCCGGCGGGATCATCATAGCAAGGTTGGTCTTGCCGCATGCAGACGGGAACGCTGCGCAAACGTACTTGACTTCGCCCTTCGGATTCTCAACGCCGAGGATGAGCATATGCTCAGCCATCCAGCCCTCGTTCTTAGCCTGGTAGGAAGCGATACGCAGAGCGAAGCACTTCTTGCCGAGCAGAACGTTTCCGCCGTAACCGGAGTTAACGGAGATGATGGTGTTATCTTCCGGGAACTGGCAGATCCAACGCTTCTCAGCGTCGATATCGCACTTGCAGTGGAGACCGCGAACCCAATCGTTGCTGTCGCCGAGAATATCAAATACCTTGGAGCTGACTCTAGTCATGATGCACATGTTCAGAACAACATAGATGGAGTCTGTGAGCTCAACACCGATCTTTGCGAGCGGGGAACCGATCGGACCCATGGAGTACGGAATAACGTACATTGTGCGGCCCTTGTAGGAACCACGTGCGATGTCGAAGAGCATCTTGTAAGCCTTTTCCGGATCCATCCAGTGGTTGGTCGGACCTGCATCCTCTTCCTTCTTGGAGCAGATGAGAGTTCTGTCCTCAACACGAGCAACGTCGTTGACTGCTGTTCTGTGATAGTAGCAGTCCGGGAGAAGATCCTGGTTCAGCTTGATCATTTCGCCGGTGGAGCAAGCCTCTGCACGCAGAGCCTCGATCTGCTCCTCGGAACCGTCGATCCAAACGAGCTTATCCGGATTGACAAGAGCTTTCATCTCTTCAATCCAAGAAAGGACTGTCTTGTTTGTGGTCATTGTTATTTCTCCTTCCGCCTAAAAGGCAATTAATCGTAATTAACCGATTCTGAATTTATTCTATCACAAATCTTTGAAGGAATCAATCTCCAATTTGTGAATTCGATAACATATCCCGACAGAAATGTCAGCTAAAAATTATATAAAACACTCAGTTTATATCGAGCAGCGTGACATATCCGTTTTTGCGGGTCGCGTGCATATCGATCAGCCGCTGATTTTCGCTGCCGCGAAACAGCAGGTCGGGGTCCTTGAGTGCTTCGATGAACGGCCCGTCCACAAGCACATCGCACACGGAGAGCAGCGCGTCAACGTTCGGGTCGTGCTTTGCGACAAGCTGTTCGTACGTCCAGCCGGTGTAAACCGTCACATCCTTTTTGACGCTGTGCACACGGTCGGCAAGCGCTTTGAGCGGCTCGGGCTGACAGAACGGCTCGCCG
>JAGAOD010000007.1 GCA_017623855.1 Clostridia bacterium | reverse complement strand
AAGCAATGGCATATCATCAACAATGGCTTTGCCATTGTTGTATCTCATCAGTCCGTCAGGACTGTATATCATCACGCTTTAGCGTGTATAAGAAATGCTTTCGCAATGATGATATACAAAACTTCGTTTTGATGATATGCAATTCCTGCGGAATTGATGATATACACGGCTTTCGCCGTGATTTATGTAAGAGTTCGAATTCATATTCAATAATGCCGAAAATATCTTTTTTGTAGCCCATAGCCAAGAAGAGAAGCCTGACCCTTGTGGTTAGGCTTCTCTTCTTTACTTGGGCGGGATTTGAACCCTGAGAGGGTGAGCGGCGTGAAGAAAAGGATCCGCCGACTGATTTTTTCGTTTTACGGCTTAAAAGGGACTGTTGCAAAATGCATTCATATGCAACAGGATCGCTATCTCCTGGCAGGGATAGTGTGAAAGGGGCGGTCTTGGAGCCCCTTTCGCGTATAATCAAAATGAAATATGCAGGGGCAAAAACTGTCCCTGCATATTTTCAAGGGCGTGTTGCATTTTGCAACACGCCCTTGCTGTTTATTTCAGCTGATCTTCGAATATGGAGTTGACATTGTAGCAGACATGGGCGCCGAGATAGTTGAGGCGGAGGCAGCCGTCGGGACGGCTGAAGGGCAGGGTGGGGGAAGTGATGTCCTCGCGGCCGGGTACGCCGTCCATGATCATCTGGTCTACGATGATGAAATCGTTAACATAGCTCTTGTCGATCGGGGTGCCGTTGTGACCCGGGCAGATGATATCGTACTCATCCCAGCGGGCCTTCAGCTTGCGCATGTTCTTCTGATGGTTTTCAACGCTCTGTCCGGGTACGGGTTCGCCGCTCATATTGCACAGAACCTGACCGGGGTCAAGCTCGTCGCCGGTGAACAGAATGAAATTATCGAGATCGAGAATAGCAATGCTGCCAAGCGAATGCGCGCCATCGTAGATGATCTCAAGTCTGCGGCTGCCAAGATCCAAAATGCGGCCTTCTTCCAAGGTCTCGATCTCGTAATCTAGCTTCCACTGGGCAGCGTCGCCGAAGGGACGTTTTGCGTCCTTAACTGCCAGCGGATGCATATACGCTTTCTTGAACCAGCCGTTGCCGCCGGTGTGATCGAAATGACCGTGCGTATTGATCACGCCTGCGATGGGCAGATCGGTGAGTGTGCGGCAGAAGGCGTTGAGATCGAGAGGGGACATGCCGCTGTCGATCAGCATTGCCATCTCGTCGCCGAGCAACAGGTAGGTCTCACAGCCTACGCCGGTGATCACCCATGTGTTGGGTGTGATTTTTCGGGCGGTGAAGGGACGAATGTTTTCAGCCATTGTTTTTCCTCCGTTTATTTTATCGTTCGGTTTAAGCTATAAATATTTTACCATATATTTCGGTGGATGCATATAGGTAATACAGCCGAATCTGCAGTTTTTGTTTTGTTACGGTCGTGTGCGGCATCATGAAAAGTGCTGATAGTCGAAAAGCTTGTTGTGCTCCTTTTGAGAATAAGCTATTTGAAGAAAAAATTGAGGTGATGCAAAACGCATCACCTCTTAATAGAACTATAATCTATCTTCTTTCCTGAGCTTCTATTGCGGGAATCGTGATAGTTTGATAAAATGCTTTTGAGGTGATAAAATGCCGCCTATTAGAGCACTGAATAACCGATACGAAATAGATGAAGGATGCTACATCAGCTTCGTTCATGCTTCAAAGCCTACCGCTCTTCACACACACGACTTTCTTGAGATAACTTATATTTTTAAGGGTCATAGTATACAAATCGTTGATGGTGTGGAATATCCCGTAAGAACAGGAGATGTGCTGTTTATAAACTATGGCAGCACCCATGCCATCGAAGTGGTAAAGGATTTGATTTATGCCGATATAATCATTAAGCCCGAATTTATAAGTGAGAGTCTAAAAGGAGTGGAGAACGCCTTTGCGCTGCTAGAGCTCGATGGATTCAAGGAATTTGCCAAGACTGTTGATCGCAACGACCGTATGATGCATTTTTCCGGACCTCAGCGCAGACAGATAGAAAGTCTAATTATGTTGGTTAAAGCTGAACAGGAGACCGAGCGCCCTGGAAAAGAACTTATGCTTCGCTCGGGTTTCAATTCTCTGTTAACCCTTGTTTTCCGCAAGATGGCTTTGCCTATGCGAAAGGAACCGGGAATAGGAGCTGAGCTTTTGGAGTACATAAAACTTCACTGCTCCGAGTCGTTGACTATGGAAGAAACGGCGAGAGCCAATTATTATAATCCGGCTTATTTCTCCCGTCTGTTCAAAAAGCAGACCGGCTGTACCTTTACCGAATATCTTACTTCCTGCCGCATCGACCTTGCTTGCAGACTCCTCAAGGAAACTGAGCTTAAGGTCAGTGATATCGCAGCCGAATCCGGATTTTCTGACCGCACGAAATTCTACAAAGTTTTTTTCGAAAAAATGGGTATGACCCCTAAACACTACCGTGAAAGTAAAACATAAATACTTTTCATAGACAAGAATCCTGCTTTTTCTAACCACCTCTTATCCGTATCATTATAGATAAGAGGTGATCTTTTTATGGATATTAAAATCAACAAAAAACTATATCGTGACAAGGTTTATGCTTGCTGGCTTGGCAAGAACATAGGCGGAACAATGGGAACTCCTTTTGAGGGAAACCCAAATCTCCTCGATATCAAGGGCTTTACCTCAGCAAAGGGAGAACCGCTTCCAAACGACGATCTGGATCTGCAAATCGTATGGCTGAAGGCTCTTATCGAGGTCGGCGCACTGAATCTTGATGCTAACATTTTGAGCTGGTACTGGAGAAAATACATTCCCGCAGAATGGAACGAGTACGGAGTAGGACGTAACAACGCAGCTGTGGGAATTACTCCGCCTATGTCGGGCGAGCTTTTCAATGACGGTTGGAAAGCTTCTAACGGTGCATGGATACGCTCGGAGATTTGGGCTTGTCTGGCTCCGGGATTTCCGAATGTTGCGGTAAAATATGCGATTATGGAGGCTTCCATCGATCACGGTGTTTCGGAGGGTACTGCCGCTGAAATATTTACCGCTGCTTTGGAGAGTATTGCCTTTGCAGAAAATGACCTGAGAGTTGCCATTGACACGGCTTTAAGATATATACCTGAAAGTTCCCGTGTGGCACAAAGCGTGCGTTTGGTTATGGAAGAATATGACAAAGGAACCGACTGGAAGGTAACCCGTCAGAAAGTTCTGAATATGAATGCTGATCTGGGCTATTTTATGGCGGCCTCAAACATAGCATATGCTGTTATCGGTTTGCTCTACGGTGAGGGAGATTTCCTGCAGTCTCTCATCTACGCTATTAACTGCGGCGATGATACCGACTGCACAGGTGCTACTGTCGGTTCTGTTTTGGGAATTCTCGGCGGAACGAAAGCGATTCCCAATGAACTGAAAGAATATATCGGAGACCGTATTATCACAAAGTCTCTCGATATTTCAAGTTTTGGGTGTCTGCCTAAGGACTGTACCGAACTGACAGAAATGGTCATTCGTACAATGCCCACCTTTATGGCAGAAAACAGCTTTAGACGCTGGTTCGACACAGATAACTATAATAGTCGTTACTATGTCGAATTTAATGACGATGAAAGCGCTCCTTTCTCCACGAACAGCAATCTCGAACCGAACGGTTACTCCCACCATTTTCTTAGTCTCCCGCCGTTCACGACTTGCCACAAAAATCACTGGTTGGAAGCCATGGTGCATTTTGAGGATGAACCCCGTATTTCGCCTATGGGCGAGATCACATTTGAGGTCAAACTCAGCAATAAGATCTATACACTGTTTCAGCTTACAGCAAGAGTTATGGTACCGCATGGTTGGACAGCAGCCTATCCGAAAGCTGTCTGCCTCCAGCACCGTACCGGCCATCACGACATAAACTTCGATTGGATAGCACTTACCAGACATAATCCATCCTTCAAGGTCACACTTCGGGCTGACGAACACACCGAAGCCTATAACCGCATTTATATTGCGCTTGAAGCTGAAGGTTATCCAGAACCGTTGGTTATTCCGGTAACCATTTTGGGTTGACCGTGTTTTTGAAAGGTGGAGTAACAATGCTTTTTACACCATATATGGAGATATATCCAGATTACGATGATAATTGTGATGGAACCAGATCAATTGCAACCAACTCCTACTTGAAGGATGGTAATATCCTCTACTTAATGGGCGGAACTGTGCTTTGTAAATATGATATCAGCAACAAACACCAACCAAAGCTTCTGAAAAAAGTAGATATAGCTGCGGATCACACGGGAGATCCGGAAACGAACTATATTCGCAAGGGATGTGCTCACTCTACGTCAATCGTTGATATCGGCAAATACCTTGTTGTTTCTCTCAGAGACAGCAGCGGCGGCATTACAAACATGGCAGAGGGCGTAATTGTCGGTAATATTTCGATTATCAGCAAGGAGACCCTTGAAAAGGTCAAAGAACTGAATTTTGAAAACAAGGTTACTTATATCTCAAGATACAAGGACCTGTTAATCGTATCCATGCATTTCCACGGATTTTATTTCTATAAAATAAGTAACACTGCCGACATCCTTTGCTGCATCTTAAAGTATATTGAAATTGAGAAGCCGAGGAGTACCTCCACAAGAGAGTTTCAAAACAGCACCGTCTTTGAAGTGGATGGCAAAAAAATCAATATCGCAATGGCTTCTTATAAAAACGGCATAAGCGTTTATACCTATGACCTCGAGGACAATTGTGTTTCTACTTGTTGCGAGCTTAATCCCGAAGTCTTTCCTGATATGTATGATGTTGAGACTGGAGTAAGAAATACCGTTTTTGGTCTTACTGCAAAAGGAAACTTCGTATACGGTGGAATCACCCCGGGAAATAATCGCTTTCGTGAGCAGTATAAAAATGTGGATTGGAAGCGGTTCGATAAGCGAGGTATCATCTACGGTTCTCACAACAGGCTTTCGGAAGAATACTATCATATGGAATTGTCTGACGAGGATAAACCGAAATATATCGGCGTCATTGCCGGAGATCCGTCTCCGTCCTTTTTGTGTACAGCAGGCAGTTATCTATTGTTCAACTTAGATAAACAAGGGCTCGGCATTGCCAGAATCGAGGACGACAACAAATTGACGTATATCGGGCGTACACTTGAAGATCCTGACGGAAGAGTATTGACATATAGAATACACTATGACGGAGAATTCCTTTATGCTTCCTACAAGATGCCTGTAGCCAATGCAGAAATACCACCGGTATTTCGTGTGTTTAAGGTGGATTTAGAAGAATAGCAAAGTAGGAATATATTGCAGTATCAAAAAAATGTTTTCATAATCGAGACCTATATTCAGATCTTCAACTGCATGGGCTTTTTGATGCAGGTTGAGATTGAGACCGTCGCTTCCATCATCAATAATGCCAAGAAGCCGGTCATGAACATCAAGTCCATGGCGGCGGGCCGCGTTACTCCGTATGTTGGGTTGACTTTCAACTGGAATGTGCTGCGTGACTGCGATATGCTGACACTCGGTGCTTTCAGTCCGGATGAGGTACACGAAGACGTGGAAATCTCCTTTGCGGCACTTGAGCATCGTTTCCCGAACCTTGAAAAACGCGCAAGTCCTGTACAGAATCAGGCAGCTTTCGGTTGAGTGAGGTTTTTGGTCTCCAGTAGGTTGCAAGACTGCTCGTACTAAAAATGGCTCATGGAATCCACTAAGAAATCTCTATCTATACAGTGCTTCCGCCAAGATATATATGTAAAGTGCTAAATTAAGTGTACACTCACAAACGAAAACAGTCCACAGAAAGCTCATATGGCTCGCTGTGGGCTGGTACGCAAAAACCCCCGCAAGCGCGGGAGCATGGACTCTCGTCTTGCGGGGGACAGAATGTACATGGATCAATTGAGTTCGTCGGCCGGGTTGGGGATGCCTTTCATCTTGCCGATGAGATGGGTCAGCACGAAGAAGCCGCCGGCGGCAAGGATGATGACGCCGATCACGATGTAGAAGGAGGAGCCGCCTAAAAGCTCGTAGGCGAAACCGCCTGCAAGATGGCCGATGATGGAGGTCGCGGAAGCCACGGAAGCGTAGAAGCTCTGAGCGGAAGCCTTGAGGCTGTCCGGCGCGAGCTTATACATATACATGGCCACGGAGCCCAGCCACAGACCGTTGCCAAGCCCGAAGAAGCAGGCGAAGATACACATCTCAAGGAATGTGTCGGTGAAGAAGCCCTGAAGCATGCACTCGAGACCCATAAGCGTAACAGCCGCAATAACTATGTATTTAAGCTTGATCTTTGCTCTTAGCTTAGCAATAAAGAAGAGGAACGGGATCTCCATAAGAGCGCGGACCGCAAGAAATACACCGTAGTTTGTGTTTGAAATGCCCTTTTCCTCCATGAGGAACGGAATGAAAGCGCCCTCGGTGCTCAGCGGGATGTAGAGCACAGCCGTGAAGATAAGGAAGGTGACATAGTAATAATTCTTGAAGAGCAGCTTCATGTCACTGGAATTATTACTGTTTTCCTTTGCATTTGCCGGCTTTATGAACTTGGGGTCGTTGCCATAGCAAACGAAAACAATGGGGATGATGACCAGCAGGGCGGTCAGCCAGAAGGTCCACTTTACGCTCATGTAGTTCAGCAGCATGGTGCACAGGGTGGAGCTGATGGTGAACATGAAAGAGCCGAAGGCACGGATCGGGCCGTAGTTGAGCCCCTGCACGGCACAGTTGCGGACTGTGAGGTTGTCAAGGAGTGTGCCCACAGGGTTCTTGACAAAGGTTGCCAGAGCGCAGTAGACGATGAACATCACGGTGGCGTACTTTGCATGCGCCGGCAGCAGCGGCATAATGACAAAGGTCACCGCCGACAGGGACAATACGATTATAAAGGTTTTCTTGATGGAGTTGATCTTATCGGAAATCATACCCCAGATAGCGGAAGCAAAAATACCCACAACGGAACATACGGCATTGAGCACACCGATGTCCGAGGAGGTCATGCCGTTATTCTGAAGGTATACCGTCTGGTAGTTTGCAAAAGCCCAGGCAAACCAGAAGAAGCCCTGAACACCCATAAGGTTGAGCATGGCCTTGGCCTGTGGAGATAAGCTGAAGTTTTTTCTCAGTTGCATTTTCTAAATTTTCCTCCTTAAGGTGGAAATTACGCAGTTGCAGTCGATTTATGCAGGTCTTTGATTTTGAGAGTATAGTATCTTATTTTCGTCTGTATTTCAATAGGAAAATGAAAAATTCCTTCAAAATATGGGGCGAAGTCCGTGTATTCAGAGTCATTCACAAGTGTTATGAAAATATCACGTTCCTGTTGTGCTCGTTTTAGGAATGGGCTATACTGTTATCGGGAGCGGCTTTCGGTATAGGCTCCCGTGAGAATTATCATCCGAACGAGAGTGAGGATCACATTATGCCCATTATTCTTGACCATCAGCTTAGGGAGCAGATCCCGAACGATAATGCGTTTTTTCCGGTCACGTATTATTGCGATGAGCTGGCTTCCTTGCCGGAGCGTTCAGGCCCGCTGCACTGGCATCCGTATTTTGAGATCGCAACCGCGAAAAGCGGTGAGCTCGACTATCAGGTCGGGCAGGAGCACATCACGCTCAAAGCAGGAGACAGCATTTTTGTGAACCGCAGCATGCTTCACGGCATCCGGCAAATAGGCGGTGACGTGCCCGATCCCATGCCGAATATCGTATTTTCCGGTACGGTGGTCGCACCGGAAGCCGGCGCGGTCTATCAAAAGTATATTCAGCCGATCCTCGAATGCGACGCGCTGCCGTTTGTGGTGTTCAGGTACAATGATCCTGCGCTTGAGGAGATCCATCGGCTGATCGATGCGATTTACGGGGCGATGCAGGAACAGTCGGATTGCTTTGAGATGACCGTACAGCGGAATATCAGCAGCATTTTCGAATATATCTTTCGAAATCTTGACGCTTTGCCGAAATCGGAAGCTTCGCGCATACAGCTGAATGCGCAGATCCGCATTCAGAAAATGCTGTCCTATATTTACAGCCATTATGCCGAAGACGTGACCCTGGAGGACATTGCGAAGGCGGCGAATATCAGCCGAAGTGAAGCGGGACGCTGTTTCAATACATATATGAAAAGCTCGCCGGTCGAGGTCCTCATTCAGTACCGCCTGCAGAACGCGCAGCGCCTGCTGAGAGAAACTACACGTACGCTGCAGGAGATCAGCTTTGATTGCGGCTTTCATTCCGTCAATTATTTCAGCCGCCAATTCAGAAAGGTGTACGGATATGCACCGGGAGAAATACGCAGGCTGGGTAAATAGTGCTTTGTTTCGATCTTTTTGTGCCTTTTTCTTCCTTTGTTTTGATAATATAATTTAATCAAATACCGAGACGGAGGAATATTAACATGGAATTCAAGTGGTTAAACGAAAGTACGATCAACCGGACGGATGACCGAATTGAAATTTACGCACCTGCGCAGACGGACTTTTTCTGCGGCAGTATCGACGAGTGCGAGGAGGGCATTCTTCCCGAGTCCCTCTGCAACGCGCCGTACTATCACACCGAGGTGGAAGGCGACTTTGTCCTCAAGGTCAAGGTTTCCCACGATTTTAAGGATACCTATGATTCGGCTTCCGTCATGGTCATGAAGGATCTGACCTGCTGGGCGAAATGCTGCTATGAGCTGACCGATTTCGGTACACATGCGGCGGTAAGCGTGGTCACAAAGGGCGATTCCGACGACGCCAACGGCTGTGATCTTGAAGGCAACACGGCGTGGCTGCAGGTTTCCAGAGTCGGCAACAATTTTGCGTTCCATTATTCCGTGGACGGCGAGAATTTCTACATGATGAGATATTTCCATCTTCCGGCAGAGCCTGTCATCAAGGTCGGCCTTTTGGCACAGGCACCCGTCGGCAACGGCGGTCTCCGTGTGTATGAAAATCTGACCATCGAGAAGAAGACCGTGAAGAATATCCGCGCGGGAAAGTGATCCGAAATACCTTGTGTTATGAAAAAACGACCGAATTATAAAAGGACACTTGTCGCCTGTTATCTCGGCTTTGTCACGCAGGCGATCTCCGCAAACTTTACACCGCTTCTGTTTCTGACATTCAAAAGTACATACGGGATCTCGCTCGAAAAGATCGCGCTGATCCCTTTCGTGTTCTATCTGACCCAGCTTTTGGTCGATTTTGCGGCAACGAAGCTTGCGGACAGGATCGGATACAGAATATGCGTAGCGGCGTCGCAGGTGCTGTCCGCATTGGGACTTGCGTCGATGGCTTTTTTACCCGAGCTTTTGCCGGTTCCTTTTGTGGGGATCGTGATCGCCGTCGTGCTTTACGCGGTGGGCAGCGGACTGATCGAGGTTTTAGTCAGCCCGATCGTCGAGGCCTGCCCGTTTGAGAATAAGGACGGGATGATGAGCCTGCTGCATTCCTTTTACTGCTGGGGTGCGGTCGGCGTGATTTTGGGCTCAACGGCTTTCTTTGCGGTGTTTGGCATCGAGAACTGGAAGATCCTCACGATTATTTGGGCGCTGATCCCACTGCTCAATACCTTCAATTTTATGACTTGCCCCATCGAGCGCCTGCTCGAGGAAGGAGAGAGTCTGTCGGTCCGCAAGCTTCTCAGCATACCGCTGTTTTGGCTTTTGATCCTGCTCATGGTCTGCTCCGGCGCATCTGAGGCGTCCATGGCGCAATGGGCATCCGCGTTTACGGAGTCCGCGCTCGGTGTATCCAAGGCGATCGGTGACCTTGCCGGCCCGTGTCTGTTTGCGGTGTTTATGGGCATCACCCGCGTGATCTACGGAAAGATGAGCGACAGGCTCGACCTGACGAAGGTCATGCTGCTGTGCGGCATCTTCTGCGTGATATGTTATCTGACGGCATCTCTTTCACCGAGTCCGGTCTTGGGGCTTGTCGGCTGTGCGCTTTGCGGCGCTGCTGTCGGCATCATGTGGCCGGGCACCTTGAGCATTTCCACGCAGAAATGCCCGAAAGGCGGCACGGCGATGTTCGCGTTTTTGGCGTTGGCGGGCGACTTGGGTGCTACCGTAAGCCCTGCGTTAGTCGGCAGCTTGGCGGAAACGGCGGGCGGTGATCTGAAAACCGGATTGCTCACAGCTGTAATTTTCCCCGCAGTGCTTGTCATCGGCCTGCTCACTTTGAAACGGGCATACAGAAATAATTGAACGAAGGCCTCGCTGCAGTTTACGCAGTGAGGCCGTTTTTTTCGCAAACAACCTTTGGTTGAGTGAAAAATCCCTGTTTGGTTGTGCGGTTTCGGACAAAAACAACCGTTGATCCATTCACATACCGTGCTTTGTCCGCTATAATTAAGCCATAACAACAAGGAGGTAAATGAAAATGGAAATGACGATTGGTAAAAGGATCGCTGCTTTGCGGCGCGAAAAGGAGCTGAAGCAGGATGATCTGGCACAGATGCTGCAGGTCAGTCCGCAGGCTGTAAGTAAATGGGAGAATGATCTGACATGTCCGGACATCGCTTTACTGCCGCAACTGGCTAAGATCTTGGGGGTTACGGTGGATGAGCTGCTGTCCGGGAAACAGGAGCAGCAGCCCGTGGTAACCTTGGTTCCTGAGGAACAGCGTAAGGATATCAAGGATATGATGCTGCGTGTCGTTGTGGATTCCAATGACGGGGACAAGGTTCGTGTAAATTTACCCATGGCGCTTGTCCAGGTGGCGCTGGAAATGGGAATGGATATGCCGCAGGTATCGGGGAACAGCGCTATGAAGGAGATCGATTGGAATCAGATCATCGAACTGGTTCGACACGGCGCCATGGGTAACCTCGTAGAGGTGGAGTCGGCGGACGGTGACATTGTCCGTATTTTTGTGGAGTGAGCCATGAAAATCGTTGTTGTGAACCCGCCGAACAAGGATATTCGCCTGACGATTCCCACGGGCCTGGTGCTGAATCGCCTCACAGCTGCGATTGCACCTTGCTGTTTGCAAAATTGCGGCGTCAATATCACAGGAAAACAGGCGGCAGCTTTCATTCGGGAATTGAACCGGTTTCGTCGCGCGCACCCCGAATGGGTACTCGTGGAAGTGCAAAGCGCCGACGGGGAATATGTAAAAGTGAAGCTATAGAGAAACGATCTCCGATTGCCCGGTTGGGTATATCGGAGATCGTTTTTTATGCTTCAAATGTATTGGCTGTGCGCTCCAAAAGGGAGATGACCGGCAGATGCTGCGGGCAGGCGCCTTCACAGCAGCCGCAGGCGATGCAGTCCGAAGCCTTCGGCGTGCGGCTTGTCAGATTTTTGTAGCGATAGTATGCGTCGCCCTTGTTGCCGTAAATGATCTGATTATTCAGAATGCGGAACAGATCCGGAATGCGCAGCTGCTGCGGGCAGCCCTCAAGACAGTATCCGCAGCCCGTACAGCCGACCGTGTCGACGGCTTCCAGCTTTTTCTTGGCGGTGCGGATCACATTGCGCTCCTCGTCGGTCAGCGGCGTGAAATTTTCCATGTAGCCGACGTTATCGAGCATTTGCTCCATGGTGGACATGCCGGAGAGTACGGTCACGATACCGTCAAGAGAGGCACTGTAGCGGATCGCCCAGGATGCAAGAGAAGCCTTTGCATCGTATGTTTTGAAGACATCAGCCACGTCCGCACGCATCTCGACCAGTGTACCGCCCTTGCAGGGTTCCATGACGACAACAGCCACACCGTGCTTTTGCGCGACTTCGTAGCACCTTCTTGCCTGGATCACGTCGTCTTCCCAGTCGGCGTAGTTGATCTGCAGCTGAACGAATTCGCTTTCCGGATGCGCAGAAAGGATCTCGTCGAGCTTTTCGGCGCTGTCATGGTAGCTGAAGCCGATATGCTTTGCCTTGCCTTCTGCTTTCATCCGCTTCAGAAAGTCCCATGCGCCGAGGCGGTCGGCTTTGTCGAGGTACGAATTCGGGAAGCGATCGGAGACTACGGAGGAAAGTCCGTGCAGCATGTAAAAGTCGATATAGTCGACCTGCAGCGCTTTCAGTGAGTTTTCGAACTTCACCGGGATCTCTTCCGGTGTTTCGAGGGTCCACATGGGCAGCTTTGTGGCGATTTGGAATTTTTCGCGCGGGTATCTCGCGGCGACAAGCTTGCCGAAGATCGTTTCCGACTGCGTCATGCCGTAGACCGGAGAGGTGTCAAAATAACTGAACCCCTTCCCGAGGTAGATATCGACCATCTTCTGCAGCAGCTCAAGGTCGAATTGATCGTCTTTTCTCGGAAGACGCATCAGGCCGAAGCCAAGCTTCTTAATATCTTTTCCAATATCCGTGTAACGCATAATATCCCTCCCAGAGATTTATCATATTTATATTATAAACCCTAAAGCTGCTTGAAGGTCAATACGGCTGCATACAAAAATCCGAACATTTCCGCTGAGGGAGACGTTCGGATCTTTTTTGAGCAAACAGTGCCATGTTATTTTTTGTCAAACAGAGCGCGGCGTGCGGTGGAGTGACGCATCATCGCGCGCATACCGTCGATGTCCTCGGTTTCGAGCATGGTTCTGAGCGATTGAAATTTGTCTATGAACAGATCCATCTGCTCCAAAAGTGCGGACTTGTTCGCGACAAACAGCTCGCTCCACATAAGGTCGTTGATGCGGGCGATGCGGGTGAGGTCACGGAAGGAGTCGCCGGTGAATTTCTCCATGTTCTCCTTGTCGTTGCAGGTCATCAGGGTGATGGCGATGCAGTGCGTAAGCTGGGAGAGAAAGCCGATCATCTCGTCGTGCTCCTCGGGGGAGAGTGTAGTCACGTTGGAGAAGCCGAGCAGCTTGCCAAGCTCCATGCAGGTTTGAATAGCCTCGGGCGTGTTCTTTTCGGTCGGCGTAACAATATAATTCGCGCCGTAAAACAGCTTGTCCGTGCTGTTCTCGACGCCCGATACCTCACGGCCTGCCATGGGATGCGCCGCAATAAATTCCACGTCCGGGCGGAGCATATCCTGAATTTTGTACACGATACTGCCCTTTACACCGGTGACGTCGGTGATCAGCGCTCCGCTTTTGAGCAGAGCCTGGTTCTTTTCGATCCACTCGACAAACACGTGCGGGTACAGGGCAAAGATCACAAGATCCGCTTCGCCGATCATTCTTTCGTCGAGCGCCGTAGTGCCCTCGTCGATGATATTTTCCTTTATTGCGTAGTCGATCGAGCTTTGATCAAGGGTGATCGCGCTGATGTGAAACCCGAAGCGCCTGAGTACCCTTGCGTAGCTTCCGCCCAAAAGGCCAAGACCGACAATAAGTATCTTTTTGCTGACATCTACGATCATGCTAATTCCACCTTTGCGCCGAGCTTTTCGATATCCTCGAAAAAGCCGGGATAACTTTTTCTGACGGCTTCAACGCCGTCGATCGTGCCGCCTGTTTTGGACAGGATCACGGACAGTGCCATAACGATGCGGTGGTCGTTGTGCCCGTCTAAAATTTCACCGCGGTACGCGAGGTCTGCTTTCGGGACGGTGATCGAGTTTTCGTCGAAAATCAGCCCGCCGCCGAGTTTTTTGAGCTCCGTCTGCATCGCGGCGCCACGGTCGCTTTCCTTGGCCTTCAGACGGTCGGTGCCCGTGAAAACTGCGCCGTTTTTTAAGGCGGCAAGGGCGAACAGTACGGGACCGAGATCGGGACAGTTTGAAATGTCGAGCGTCGGCGTGCCTGTTGTGAGCCGTTCGAAATACGGCGTATATACGCTGTCACCCTGCAGGCTGTCCGGAGGCAGATTACGGATGGTGATGTCGGAGCCGAGGAAATTGAATGCGTCTAAGAACGCCGCGTTCGAATAGTCACCCTCGATCTTTCCGGAAAAAGCGTGCAGCTTCGCGGCTTTGATCTCAATTTTATATTCGTCTGTGAATTGCACGTCCGCGCCGAAGGAGCGAAGTGCGGACAGTGTCAGATCAATGTACGGTCGGCTTTCGAGCGGCGGGATGATCTCAACTGCCGCGTCCTGCCCCAAATAAACGAGAGCGAGGATCAGACCGGTGATGAACTGGCTGCTGATGTTTCCGTGCATTTTGTATGTGCCGCTTTTAAGTGCGCCGCAGAGGGTCACGGAATTTTCGCTTTTTTCGAAGGTAAACCCGTTTTCTCTGCAGAGTGTCTCATAAACACTGAGCGGCCGTTCAAAAAGACGCGCACTGCCGCGAAGTATAACGGGTCGTCCGAGACACAGGGCAAGCGGGATGAAAAAACGAAGTGTGCTTCCGCTCTCTCTGCAGTTTAAGACAGGGGCTTTTGCCTGCATAAAGCCGTTCGGGTCGACGACCACGGTGTCCGTATCGGTCGTGACCTCTGCACCGAGTGCTTTAAGGCAATCTATGCTGGCTGAGATGTCCTCGGAATAGTCGATGCCCGTCAGCGTGCACACCTGCCCCGAAAGTGCCGCGCCGATGAGATATCTGTGCGCCATGCTTTTTGAGGGCGGTGCATCGATCACGCCCTTGAGAAGACTCGGTTTGAACGTTGCTTTCATATCGTTTGTCCTTTGTTTGAAGTCTGTGTTTACAGGATCAGCTCCGACCGCTTTTTGGCGATGTATGCGGCTTCCGCTTCGGGAGACCCGAGATCGGGCACGGTCACGTCTGCGGTTTTGCGGTAGAGGTCGATCCTTTCGGTGTACAGCTTAGCTAATTTTTCCTCGGTGTCACAGAGCGGTCTGTCAGAAGCCGCGTGCAGCCGGGAGGGGTCTGCGTCGAGGAAAAAGAGCTTGCCGTTTCGCTTTAATGCACGGATGTTTTCGTCCTTCAGGACGGTGCCGCCGCCGGTCGCGATGATCCGGCAGCTTTTCGAAGCCGCATCCCGGATCACTTCGGTCTCCAGGTCGCGGAAATAAGCTTCACCTTTAGCGGTGATCAATTCTCTGACCGTACAGCCGCAGCGTTTTTCGATCTCCGCGTCGGTGTCGATGAATTCATACCCCTCGAGCGAAAGCCGCTTTCCGACCGTGCTCTTCCCGCTTCCGGGCATACCCGTCAGAACAACGTTCTCCTTTGCGGCGTACACGGACGCAAACACGCGGTCGGCAATGTCTTTTTCGATTTTCGTATCAAGGAATTTTTCCACGGCAACGACCGCCTGCATAACGAGCATGTAAAGGCCGCCCTCGGCTTTGATCCCTTTTTCTTTCGCGTCCAGAATGAGGTTCGTGCAGAGCGGATTGTATACCGCGTCGATGACCCCTTCAAGTCGAGGGAATGCGGACACGTCGATCGGCTTTGACTCGCAGTCGGGGTACATTCCGGAGGGGGTCGTGTTCAGGATGATCTGCGCATCGGCGTGCGCGGTGACGGCATCCCCGTAGTCTATGTATTCGTCCGTTTTTCTGCGGCTGACCGTGATGATCTCGGCGGCACCGAGATCGGACGCGACGACGCGGGCCGTTTTGCTTGTCCCTCCCGTACCGAGGATCAGCACTTTTTTGCCGTGAAGCTCCGAACCGACGCGCTCGATGAGCGCTTTCAGCCCGTAATAGTCCGTGTTATATCCGTAAAGCTTTCCGCCGCGGTTCACAATGGTGTTCACGGCGCCGATCCGCTGCGCGATCTCACTGACCGAGTCGAGATAGGGGATCACGGTCTGCTTGTAGGGGATCGTGACGTTGATCGCTTCAAAATCCTTCTTTTCAAAGAAGGGGCGAATTTCTTCCTCTGTCAGCTCAATGAGCTCATATTTATAATCGGCAAGCCTTGCGTGGATCTCTTTCGAGAAGCTGTGCGTCAGCTTCTTGCCGATGCATCCGTACCTTTTCATCTTTTCACCCGCTTGTATTAAAGAACCGCTTTTGCCAGCTCGATGACGTCTAAGCATTTCATGGTGTTCATCCCGAAAGTCCCGATCTCGTTCACGGTGATCACGGTCACGGTGTCGCCGTCCGCCTTTTTGTCGTGAAAAGCGGCATCCGTGATCTTTTCCCAATCGTATTGAAGCTCACGACAGAGCCCGCATTTTTTGAGAACGGCGAGTACCCGCGGGCGGATAGTTTCGCCGCACATCGGGAGCATACCGAGGGCTACACATTCTCCGTGATAGAGTGCGGGCATGGCGCTTTCGATGCCGTGACCGACCGTGTGTCCGAAGTTCAAAATCTTTCGCAGACCCGCTTCCTTTTCGTCCTGCTCGACGACGTTTTTCTTGATGTTCAGCGAGCGGATGATGATCTCATCAAGGTGGCTTTCGATATCTGTGTTTTCAAAAATATCGAACAGCCCGGCGTCGGAGGTCAGGGACATTTTCACAGCCTCGGCGAGACCGTTTGAGATCTGCCGCGCGGGAAGTGTCTTCAAAAGCTCGGGGTCGATGAGGACCTTTTTCGGCTGATAAAATGCGCCGACGATGTTCTTCACACCGCCGAAATTGATCGCTGTCTTGCCGCCGATCGAAGAATCGATCTGTGAAAGCAATGTCGTCGGGATATTGTAAAAATCGATACCGCGCATGTAGGCGGACGCGGCAAAGCCGGAGAGGTCGCCGACTACGCCGCCGCCGACTGCGACAACGCAGTCCTTGCGTGAAAATCCACGGTCAAGCATAACGTCTAAAAGCTTTCCGAATACGTTGAGGCTTTTCGAGGCTTCGCCCTCGTCTACGGTGCAGATGATGCCTTCTCTGCACTGTGCGGCGAGTGCTTTGGCATATTCTGCGGGGACGCCGGAATCGGTCACGACGAGCACGCGCCGGTCGAGATTCAGATGCGCTGACGCTTTTTCGAGAACACCGCGTTCCACGATGATATCATAACTGTCCGCGCCTAAATTCATGTGTATCGTCATTTTTTCACCTTCATATCTCGGTGTGCGGGGCGAAGGTACCCGCGACCTTCAGTTGGTCGCAGAGTTCGCCGAGCTCCTCAAGCATATTCTGCCCGTTTTCTCCGATCACACTGCCGTCTATTTCAATGTAGAAATAGTACTGCCAGGAGTGCTTTTTCATCGGGCGGCTGCGAAGAGCGGTCATGTTATAGCCGTATTTGCCGATGATGCTGATCGCTTTTGCAAGAGATCCGGCCTCGTGCCGGACGGTGAGCATCAAAACCGTGCTGGAAAGAGACGGGGTGTTGGCGCGGACCTTGGAAAGCACGACGAAGCGTGTCGTATTTTCTCCGCTTGTATTGATGTTCGGCTCGATGACCGTGAGACCGTACAGCTCGGCCGTTTCCGCACTGGCGATCGCACCAAAGGCTTTGTCCCCTTTTTCTGCGACGGCTTTTGCGGCAAGGGCCGTGTTGTTCGTTTCTTCAGTCTCGAAACCGTGTGTCTTAATGTAGTCGTGGCACTGGCTGAGTGCCTGCGGGTGGCTTACAACCTTTCGGATATCCTCGGCGGCGGCGCCGGGGATGCCGAGCAGGTTCTGATGGACTTCAAGCTCGTAGATACCGTTGATATACAGCGTGCCCGAGAAGATAAGGTCAAGCGTCTGCCCGACTTCGCCGGCATAGCTGTTTTCAATGGGGAGCACAGCGGCATCGCATTCACCGAAGATCACGGCATTGTACGCGGCTTTGAAGTCGCTGTAGGAAATGCGGCTGCTTTCAGGGAAGATCTTGCCCGCCGCGATGTGCGCAAAAGCACCCTCCACACCGCTGTATGCGATCTTCAGCCCGCTCTGCATACGGTACTGATAAGCGCGGGAGACCGACATTACGTTCTTGATATAGTCGATGTAATATCCCTTGAGGACCTCATCCTCGATCAACGCGGCGTTTTTTTCGATCACGGTGTCTTCGCGCTTTTGGTCGAGGATCGGCAGCCCGAACTCCTTCTTGTGCTCAAAAACCATCTCGGCGGCTCTCATGCGCTGCACGAAAAGCTCCGCCATTTTGGCATCCACTTCATTTATGATACGTCTTGCTTCATCCAGCTTATTCGCCATTTTTCTTCACCCTTAGTGCAGTGCTTAGTCTGTTTTACAGCTTATCCGCGATGTCGAGGATCAGCTTTTCGGTCTTTTCCCATCCGAGGCAGGGGTCGGTGATGGATTTGCCGAAAACGTGCTCACCGGTGCTCTGTGCACCGTCTTCAATGTAGCTTTCGATCATCAGACCCTTTACAAGGTGCTTGATATCCGCATTCTGATTGCGGCTGTGCACGATATCCTTCGCGATACGGATCTGCTCGAGATACTTCTTGCCGGAATTGTTGTGATTCGTGTCGACGATGACGGACGGATTCATGAGATCCAGCTTCTCGTAGAGCTCTCTGACCCGGAGAAGATCCTCATAGTGATAGTTCGAGACGCTGCGGCCGGCGTAATCCACATAGCCGCGCAGGATCGCGTGTGCGTACGGGTTGCCCTCGCTCGTGACCTCCCAGCCGCGGTAGAGGAAGGTGTGGCTGGACTGTGCGGCGATGATGGAGTTCATCATGACGCTGAGGTCGCCGCCGGTGGGGTTTTTCATGCCGACCGGTGCGCTGATGCCGCTTGCGGTCAGTCTGTGCTGCTGATTTTCGACGGAGCGTGCACCGACAGCGACGTAAGAAAGCAGGTCGGAGAGGTAGTGGTAGTTCTCGGGATACAGCATTTCGTCGGCACAGGCGAAATCGTAGTCTCTGAGTGCGGCGAGGTGCAGCTCGCGGATCGCGACAATGCCCTTGTACATATCTGGCTTAGCCTCCGGATCGGGCTGATGGAGCATGCCCTTGTAGCCCTGACCGGTCGTTCTCGGCTTATTTGTGTAAATGCGGGGGATGATAATGATCTTGTCGGATACCTGATCCTGAATTTTGCGCAGACGGGAGATGTATTCGAGGACCGGTTCTTGGTGGTCGGCAGAGCAAGGGCCGATCACAAGAATAAACTTGTCGGAGCTTCCGTTAAAAACAGCCTGTATATTTTTATCCAGCTCCGCCTTGACCTGCTCCATGCGCTCGGTCAGCGGATATTCTTTTTTAACCTCCTGCGGGATGGGAAGCTTTCTGTGGAAATTCATTTGCATTGTAAAGGACCTCGATTCTGAAATTGGCTTTTGTGCTGCGGAGGAAAATAAAAAGTCCGCATACAATGTGCCCTTTGAAGCACACGAAATGCGGACTGTCCATTTTATGCAGCCTAAAGCTTTTACGCTTTGGATCTCACAGAAGATGGGCAGCCCTTGCTAAAATAATAAAAGTAAAACTTACGGTTTGTCATTTCAGCTGCCTCCCTTGTGAGTTGATATCATAAAGTATAGTACTCGAATTTCCCGGTGTCAAGACTTCTGCGGAATTTTCAAAAAAATCGTTCCGAATGCTATTGACTTGGAGTTTACTCCAAGTTTTATAATAAATTTAAGACGAAAACAGGGAGGTATCAGAGTGACGATTCGTGAGGTCAGCGAAAAGTACGGCGTGAGCGCCGATACACTGCGGTACTACGAAAAAATGGGCATGATCCCGCCGGTCACGCGCAATGCGAGCGGCATTCGGGATTATACCGCGGAGGATCTGCGCTGGGTGGAGCTTGCGAAATGCATGCGCGCTTCCGGCCTGTCCGTGGAGGCGATGGTACAGTATGTGCAGCTTTTTCAGCAGGGCGATGAAACGATCCCGGAAAGACTCAGCCTGCTTTTGAGTCAAAGGGCAGAGCTTCTCGAAAAGCGTGAGAAGATCGACGCCGCACTTTTGTGGCTCGAGAGGAAGATCGAACGCTATGAGGCGGCCGCAGAGACGGGCGTTTTGAAATGGACTGATGAATGATCGGAGGAAAATGATTATGGAAAAATATGTACTGATTACAGGAGCAAGCTCGGGCATCGGCTACGAGACCGCAAAGGCATTTGCCGCACGCGGCGAAAACGTGATCATCACCGCACGCCGCGAAACAAATCTGGAGCGGCTGAAGAAGGAGATCAACGCAGAGCATCCCGGTGTGGATGTTGTGATCAAGGTTTGTGACCTGTCCGACAACGCAGCCGTTGTCGCGCTGTATGAGTCGCTGAAGGAATACGACATTAAAGCGGTCATCAATAACGCCGGCCGCGGAAATAAGGGCGGCTTCACGGACGACACGCTTGAACGTGACATCAACATGCTGCATTTGAATATGGACGCGGTCTATATCCTTTCTTCGCTCTATGCACGCGACTACAAGGACGTCGAGGGTGCGCAGATCGTGAACGTCTCCTCCATCGGCGGTTATCTTGTCGTGCCGGGCAGCTCTCTGTATTGCGCAACGAAGTTCTTTGTCAGTGCGCTTTCCGAGGCAATCGACCTTGAAATGCGCAAGGGCGGCCATAAACTCCGCGCAAAGGTCATTGCACCGACTACAACGGAAACCGAGTACGAGCAGACCGCAAACGAGCTGGACAGCTTTGACTATGCCGCACGCGGCGGTTTCTACTTCACCGCAAAGCAGATGGCGGATATGCTTCTTGAGCTCTATGACAGCGACGCCACCGTCGGCAGCATCGACTTTGCAACACGCGGCTTAAAGCTCAGCGAGCCGAAGCATCCGCATCTGTAATATTTCCCTATTGACATGGAGTGCGCTCCATGGAGTAAGCTTGAGAAAACAACCGATGTTTTTCAAAGGAGGAAGCAAAAATGATCTACAAAGAGTTTTTGGGTCACAAGGTTTCACAGCTCGGCTTCGGCGCCATGCGTCTGCCGCAGATCGGCACCGAGTGGGGCAGCCCGCTGAATAAGGAAGAGGCCATTGCGCTGATCCGTAAGGCATACGAAAGCGGCGTCAACTATTTTGATACGGCTTACGTGTACGGCGGCGGACAGAGCGAGGTGATCCTCGGCGAAGCTCTGAGCATTTATCCGCGTGACAGCTATTATGTTGCAACCAAGTTCCCGGGTCTCCATCCGCCGCAGGGTGGCTGGACCATGGAAAAGGTCAAGGAGACCTTCGAGGAGCAGCTCAGGAAGCTGAACATGGAGTATGTCGACTTCTATCTGCTGCACGGCATTATGGAGATGGACTGGCATCTGTATTCCGACCCGAATGTCCCGCTGGCAGACTACTTCCACGAGCTGAAGAAGACCGGAAAGATCCGTCATTTCGGCTTCTCCTCTCATTCGAAGCCCGACCTTTTAGAGAAGATCATCGAGTGGAAGGATTATTTTGAATTCTGCCAGATCCAGCTAAATTACCTCGACTGGACCATGCAGGACGCAAAGCAGCAGTATGAAATCCTCGAAAAGGCGGGCCTTCCGGTCATCGTCATGGAGCCGGTACGCGGCGGCAGACTTGCAAATCCGGACGAAAAGTGCACAGAGATCCTTAAAAACGCACATCCCGACTGGTCTCCGGCTTCCTGGGCACTGCGTTTTGCGGGTGCTCTCGACAATGTAAAGGTCGTTCTGTCCGGCATGTCCAATATGGAACAGCTTGACGATAACCTTGGGACCTTTGCGGAGGGCGAACTGCTCAGCGAAAGCGACCGCGAACTGCTTCTGAATCAGATCGTTCCGTTAATGGCGGACATGGTGCCCTGCACAGGCTGCCGTTACTGCATGGCGGAATGTCCGATGAACCTGAAGATCCCGAACCTTATTTCTCTGTATAACGAGATGAACTTCAGCCCGCGCACCTTCTATTTGAACGGCCTGAAAGAAGAGGATATGCCGTCGAACTGCATCGCCTGCGGCGCATGCACCACGGTTTGCCCGCAGTCCATTGACATCCCGGATGTTCTGCAGAAGCTGGACGTGAAGATCAAGGAAGTAAAGAAATAAGCGTATCCGAAGCGGAAATTACATATACATAAAACAACAAAACGAACACGGTTCTTTCTTGTGAGCCGTGTTCGTTTTGTTGTTTTATGTGTTCTTCTGCAGCCATTTTACGGAGCTTTCCAGTGCATGCGTGGTTTTTGTTTCCAGAACACACCGCGCACCGCATTCTTCGGCGCAGTGCAGGCGGGCATGAAGATCGATCTCACCGTCGCCGAGTGCCAAATGATTTTTGGGCGGCACTTCTGTTCCGTCGTGTATGTGAAAGTGCTTTAATTTGTCCCTGTGGGAAAGAATAAAGGGGACATCTTTTTCCGCGGTGGCCTTCGAGTGCCCGATGTCCCATGTCAGCACAAAGCATTCACTTTGGAGCATGTACTCGACGGCTTCTTTCTCGTAATCCCGAAATCCGTTCGTGTTTTCGACGGCGATCTTGATGTCTGCGTCGCCGATCCATTCCTCGCAGCAGCTGACAAAATAACGGAAAGCCGCAATATATTCCGGAAAATCGCGTTCGTACATCTGCACCTTTCTGTCCGGCAGAGTGATGTAGATGCCGCGCTGTGTATGCATGTTGAGGAGCATCGGCTGTGCGGGGTCACCGTATTTGTTCTTAAGGGGTATAAGCTGCTTTGCGACGAGGATCGTCCGTCGCACGGTCTCGAGATAAGCACTGCGCACGAGCGGGTTAAAATCCGCGACGTCTAAGTTTTCGTCCAGATGGATCGTGTAGTAAATACCGGCTTTGTCGGCTGCCTTTATAAACTTTTCCGTGTTTTCCAGCTTGTCGAGCTGATACTCCGGGAAATTCATGTTGAGCTCGATGAACGATAAGCCGAGCCTTTTGCACAGCGCGATATTTTCCTCGAGTGTACTGTTTTCGATGAGTGTGGGCATTCCGAAGTTTTTCATGGCGGCCTCCCTGCGGCGTTGGTTTCGGTTCTGTATTTATAATGCAGCGGGCGGGAAGAAAAGTCAACGCCCGAGTGCGAAAAAAGCGTTTTTCTTGTGCGGGAGAGTAATTTTCGCTATAATAATAAAAATCCTCCTGCGTGAGGTATTGCTCGTGACGCAGCGTTATGCTGTAGAATGGGCATTAACAAGGAGGTGAAAGCTATGTCAAAGTACACAACGGGAGAAATCGCAAAGCTCTGCGGCGTCTCCGTCAGAACGGTTCAGTATTATGATTCGAGAAATATCCTCGTCCCGAGCGAGCTTACGGAGGGCGGGAGAAGACTGTATTCCGAAGACGATCTCAAACGGCTTCGGGTGATCTGTTTCCTGCGCGAAGCGGGGATATCCATCAACCGCATCGGGGAGCTGTTCGCCGACCCGTATCCGGAAAAGATCATTTCCGTTTTGCTTGATCAGCAGGAGCGGGAGCTTCGGGCGGAGATCACCGAGGGGCAGAAAAAGCTCGGCATCATTGAAACGATGAAGCGCGAGCTGAAGGGTATCGAGTGTTTTTCCGTTGAATCGATCGGTGATATAGCACACAGCATGAAACAGAAAAATAAACTTTCAAGAATGCGCTGGACCATGTTGATCGCCGGCATTCCCGTAACTGCGCTTCAGTGGGTGTCTGTGATTTTGTGGATCACGCGCGGCATTTGGTGGCTCTTTGCCGTGTGGGTAATCGTGGCGGTCGTGTACGGCGTGTCCGTCTCGAACTACTATTTCAAGAATGTTGCCTACATTTGCCCCGAGTGCCATGAGGTGTTTAAGCCCCGCTTAAAGGAAGCGTTCTGGGCGTATCATACACCGAGAATGCGCCGGCTGACCTGTCCGAAGTGCGGACGCAAGGGTCTGTGCGTTGAGGTGTATGACGAAAAGGACGGTGCCGGTCGTGACTAAGCTCAAAAAACCGCTGCTGTTCGCCCTCTGTCTTCTGCCGATCGCTGCGATTGCCGGTGTTTTCGTCAGTCTATATCAGCTTGACGTGTATTCGGAGGAGATCGCTGCACAGATCATGGCAGAGCTCGGAAGCCGCGGCGCCCTGGTTGCCGTGGGTGCGGCGCAGTCGATGGGGTATGCGCTGATCTGCGGTTTCTTCGGGTATATCCTTGCGGATAAGCTCGGCTTGTGGAAGCCGATTCGGCTTGAGAAGAAAAAGCTGCTTGTAACGCTCACTGTTTCACTGGTCGGCGGCGTCGTATTCAGTCTGGATCATTGGGTCTTCGGCAGTATGCTGGACGGCATACAGGAAGCAAATGCGGCGAGCCTGACGTTGAGCGGCGTGCTGGCGTCCGTCCTGTACGGCGGCGTTATAGAAGAAGTGCTGCTGCGTCTGTTCGTCATGTCTCTGATCGCGTGGATCATTCGGATGGTGTTCTGCAGGAAGGCCGCAAAAGAAGAGATCCCTCAGTGGGTGTTCGTGAGCGCCAACGTGCTCGCGGCAGCTTTGTTTGCGGCAGGTCATTTGCCGGCAACCTCTGTCACTTTCGGTGCGCTGACACCGATCCTTCTGTTCCGCTGTTTTCTTCTGAACGGCGGCTTCGGTCTGATCTTCGGCCGGTTGTACCGGAAATACGGTATCATCTACGCGATGATGGCGCATGCGCTGTTCCATGTGGTCTGTAAATCGGTTTGGATGGCGTTTATCTGAAATTCCAAAAAAGACGCACCGTGTCATTTTACGGTGCGTCTTTTTGCGTATACTATGCGTTTTTGATGTGTCTTGCACGCGCTTTCCGTTTCCTGTCCTTTAAGTACCACGGCAGGTAGGCGAGGAAGAACATGAGTGTGATGACAGCGACGATGACGGCGATGCGCAGTGCATGGTTCGGCGGCAGAATGTCCAGTACGCTCGGCGCACTTTCGGGACGCGCGACGTAGAGATAATTTGCGCCGGGAAGCATGCCGTTCACCCAAAACGCCACGCCGGTGAGTGCCCAAAGCGCGATATATGCGCGGAGCACGGAACGCAGAGTGGGGCGCATCCTGTGGACAAAGATCATATAGAAAACGGCAACATAGCCGAGTGTGTGCTCGAGCCAAAACTGATAGAAGCGGAATCTCGTCGGTCCGCAGTATGTAAGAACAGTGGGCGTGAGCAGTGCAAACAGGGAGCCGGACAGGAGCCAAAAATATGCGATGTCAAACAGCTTCTGACTTTTGCCGATGACCATGAACGAGCAGAGAATCACCGACCATTGGCAGACGCCGATCGGCAGGTGTTCGATCGCACCGTTTGAAAGGTGCGGTGCGGCGGCAAGCCTCCAGTAATAGGACATGTCGCAGATGATGAGCGCAAAGCCCAGAATGTAGCGGAAATTCGTCTCGAACCGGGAGCTTCTCAGCGGCTCTCTGTACCGGTAGAGAAGAAACAGCGCGACGAACAAAAGCAGGATGGGCAAAAGGTGCGCAAACGTAAAGATGGCAAATTCGGGTTCCTCACCCACGCCGAAAAAATACCGCAAAAAGTCTGTCATATTCATTCCTCCATTCCCCAAAATGATTATAGCATAGGCGGTACATATGCACAAGCAGGACATGAAAAAGGACTGCTGAAAAACAGCAGTCCTTGAGGTTTTACGGTATGGATCAGTCTTCGATCGGCGCTTCGAGATTGTTCATGACAAGGCCGGTGATGAGCTTCGGGTAGAAGTAGGTGGACTTCTGCGGCATCTTTTCGCCCGCGGCGGCAACTGCGCCGATCTCCTCAACGCGGGTCGGGTTCAGAATGAATGCGCACTGACTCTCGCCGTCCGCGACACTCGTCAGTGCCTCGTCGAGGGAACGGGTGTAGGTGAGATTCTTCTGATTTGCCATGTTCTCCTTGTCGATGCCGAGAATGCGCTCTAAAACGAGTGTGTGCAGCACGCTGACGTCGAGCTCGCGGGAAGCCGCACTCTTTTCGGGGAGCAGCTCCGCCATAACGGAAAGATCCTTCAGCGTGAGCAGAGCGTATGCCGGAGCGCCGTCCTTGCTGTAGACGAAGACAAAGGATTTCTTGCCTGCGTCGTAGTCACTTTTCAGTGTCGGCTCAATGGCTTCCGCGCCGGAAAGCTGCGCGACATCGAAATAGTTCACACAGCCGATCAGCACCTTTTCGGCGTCGAAGTTTTCAAAGTCGCGGACAAGGCGGTGTGTCGGGAATACGACGAGACCGGGATGTGCCATGTCGACGAGCATCATCATGACGAACTCGCTGCCCGGTGCCCAAACCGCGTTTTCGCGGCAGTAGTTGCGGTAATTGATCGCGGTCTCATAGCGGTGATGACCGTCCGCAATGTAGAGCTTGCGGGAAGCGAATTCCGCGCGGAACGCTTCAAGCGCCATCTTGTCGTTGACGACCCAAAGGCGGTGCGTGACGAGACCGTCGGAGAACTCGTAGCGCGGTGTGCCCTGAGACAGGCGCTCAATGCGGCGCTGTGTCTCGCCGTTTTCGTCCACATAAAGGGAATAGATCTGGCTGAAATTGCAGTTTGTCGCCTTCATCAGCTCGAAACGGTCTTTTTTGGCCTTCGACAGAGTCTCCTCGTGCGGCAGGACGACGCCTGCGGAAAAATCCTCCACGCGGACAAGGGACACGATGCCCTTTAAGGACTTCTTTTCGCCGTGGTCGACAGCGGTCAGAAATTCTTCCTCGTAAATATAGATGCCGGCGTCCTCATCGCATTTCAATGTGCCGTCGCTGAGCCATGTGCGCAGCGTCTCGCCTGCGGTGTTGTACGGGTCGTCGCCCTTCGGCAGCTCGAGGCGGATCACATTGTGCTCGTTCTGCTCGAGATAAGCCTTGCGCTGTTCCTCGCTGATGATGTCGTACGGGGGACAGGTGAGCGCCTTCGGGTCACCGGCCTTCGGTGTATATCTCATGGCGTGAAAAGCTTTGATATCAGCCATATAAATCATTCCTTCTAATAAAAAATTCGATGTTTT
>JAGAOD010000066.1 GCA_017623855.1 Clostridia bacterium | reverse complement strand
GGCTTACGCCAACGACGGTAAGATCAAGCGCGTTTCCACCAGTACATACATCATTACTCCGTATAATGTTGATTACAGCGGCGTCGAAGTTTTCGATGAGTTGGAGAACAACGGATTTAAGTTCTGATTTATGGGCACACAGGAGCAGGAGCTTTTTGAAGCGCGCCTGTCCGACTGTGTTCGGCTTGGAGAAAAACGACCCGCGTTTCTTGGGTTTCTTGATCTTTCCGAACGCGCGGATGCGGAGCGCTATTTGAAGCACATTCATGCGCATAACTGGATGTTTTTCGGTGGCTGGGAAGAGGCGGAACGTGTTGTTCTCGGCGTGTTTCCGGATTATCTGGATCCGGATCCTTCGCTTTTTCCGGTCACTGCTCTTACGCTTAGTTACAGAAAGCAGGACGTACTGACCCACCGCGATTTCCTTGGCTCCTTTATGGCACAGGGCGTCGTACGGGCCGCCCTCGGTGATATCCTGATCGAGGAAGGCCGGGCAGTGCTGTTTGTTAAAACTGAGCTTTCTTCTCATTTCCTCTCGCAGATCGAAAAGATCGGCAGAGTTGGCATTCGAAGTTCAGAAGGGTATGCAGAGCCGCTTCCCGTGGCACACAGCTTTCAGCCCTTGAGCGGTGTGATTGCTTCCGAACGGCTCGACTGTTTCGTGGCTTTCCTTTCGAGCTCGGGCAGGGAAAAGGCGGCACAGATGATCCACGGAGGATATGTCTCCGTCAATCACAGAGAGTGCGAGTCTGCATCCGAAAAAATAGAAGAAGGCGATGTTATCTCGATTCGCCGTTACGGCAGATTTATTGTCGATTCACTTGGCCCGCGCACAAAGAAGGGCCGGTTATCAATAAAATGCAGGAAATACATATAGGAGGCCTATTATGTTATCT
Source organism: Clostridia bacterium (assembly GCA_017623855.1). Lineage (GTDB taxonomy): Bacteria > Bacillota > Clostridia > Oscillospirales > Acutalibacteraceae > Hominenteromicrobium. The sequence continues at coordinate 6,682 of JAGAOD010000066.1, read as the reverse complement.
ATTAAAGAAATTAATGAGATCAGCTTTAGAAAATCTAATTTTTCCGGCTATAATTCGGATGATGTAGATCAGTTTATTGATGATGTTCTGGAAACCGTTACTGCACTGGCTAAAGAAAATGCAGAAATCAAGTCCCGGACATCGGAATCTTCTTCCAGAGTAGCTGAGCTTTCCGCAAAGAATACGGAGCTTCAGGAGAAGCTTTCCGTTCTTGCCGCAAAGATCGAAGCATACCGTGAGGACGAAGACGGCATTAAGGAAGCTCTTCTGAGCGCACAGCGTCTCGGCAGTGCATCCGTCCGTGAGGCAAAGGCAAAGGCTGAGAACATTGTAAACGAGGCTAACGCCAAGGCTGAGGCGATCATGGCTGAAGCACGCACAAAGTCTCAGGATGTTGTCGACTCTTATCAGAAGCAGATCGAAGCAAAGCAGGATGAGCTCGAAGCTCTGCAGCGTGAGGTTACTGCGTTCCGTTCTTCTCTTTACGAGATGTACCGCGAGCACATTGCCGTCATCGAAAAGCTTCCGGAGTTCGATCTCCCGGAAAAGGAAGAGGTAAAGACGCCTGCTGCACCGGCTCCGGTTGTTGAGCCTGCACCCGCGCCGGTCGCTGAGCCGGTCGTAGAGGTCATTCCGGTTCCCGCTGCGCAGATCGAAGAGCCCGAAGAAGAGCCGATCGTTCCCGTACAGGCAGCTCCCGTATATAACAAGGATACTTATATGAAGGAGCAGTTCAACGGTATCGGTCTGGATCTCAATGCATACAGCAATATTCCCGAAACACTCCAGAAGGAAAAGGAGTCCCTTTTCAGCACTTTGGAGTTCGGTATTGAGGATACCGGCAAGAAAAAGGGAAAGTTTAAAAGAAAGTAATTCACCAGAAAGGCGCGGAATAATTTACCATGGACTATAAAAGTACTTTGAATCTCCCCAAGACCGACTTTGCGATGCAGGCCGGACTTCCCAAGAAGGAACCGGTCATGCTCGAAAAATGGTATGAGGATAAGGTATATGAAACTCTGATCGAAAAGAACGAGGGCAAGCCGGTTTTCGTACTGCACGACGGCCCTCCGTATGCAAACGGCAATATTCATCTCGGTACAGCTCTGAACAAGACTCTGAAGGATTTTATTGTCCGCTATAAGAATATGTCCGGCTTCAAGGCTCCGTATGTTCCCGGCTGGGATACACACGGTCTGCCGACAGAGCTCAAGGCACGCAAGGCAGCGGGCGTTTCCAATGCTTCCACGATCTCTGATGTTGAGCTGCGTAAGCTCTGCCGTGAGTTTGCTCTCGACTCTCTCGATGTGCAGCGCAATTCCTTTAAGAGACTCGGTGCTCTCGGCGAATGGGATAACCCGTACATCACGCTGATCAAGGAATTTGAAGCAAAGCAGATCGAAGTGTTCTCCGAGATGGCGACTAAGGGCTTCATCTACAAGGGTCTTAAGCCTGTATACTGGTGCCCGGACTGCGAAACCGCTCTGGCTGAGGCTGAGATCGAGTACGCTGAAGATCCGTGCCATTCCATCTATGTCAAGTTCCGGGTCACAGATGATAAGGGTATCCTTACTCAGCTTGGCGCAGAGCTCGACAAGACATTCTTCGTAATCTGGACTACTACGACTTGGACTCTTCCGGCAAACGTAGCGATCTGCGTCGGCCCCGAGTTTGAGTATGCTCTCATTAAGTCTGAGGGTGAATATTTTGTTATGGCTTCTGCTCTTGCGGAATCCGCAATGCAGGCAGCCGGTAAGACGGAATATGAGGTTCTTGGTACCGTTAAGGGTATCGATCTCGAATATATGAAGACACAGCATCCGTTCCTCGACCGCAAGTCCCTTGTTATCGTCGGTGATCATGTCACTCTGGAAAGCGGTACAGGCTGTGTTCATACTGCTCCCGGTCACGGTGTTGACGACTACAATGTTTGCCATAATAACTATCCGGAGATCCCGGTCGTTGTTCCGGTGGACAGCCAGGGCAGAATGACAGAGGAAGCCGGTTTCTCCGCCGGTCTGACTACGGATGAAGCGAACAAGGTCATTGCTCAGCATCTTGAAGACAGCGGCAATCTCTTTGCTCTGCAGAAGATCATTCACCAGTATCCGCATTGCTGGCGCTGCAAGACCCCGATCCTATTCCGTGCAACCGACCAGTGGTTCTGCTCCGTTGATGCGATCAAGGATGAGGCTCTTGAAGCGATCAAGGGCGTTAAGTGGTATCCGGGCTGGGGTGAAGACAGAATCTCCTCCATGGTTCGTGACCGTAACGACTGGTGTATTTCCCGTCAGCGCCGCTGGGGCGTTCCGATCCCGATCTTCTACTGCAAGGATTGCGGTGAGCCGCTGATCTCTAAGGAAGCAATGCAGATCGTGGCCGATATGTTCCGTGAAGAGGGCTCCGATTCCTGGTATGCAAAGGAAGCATCCGAGATCCTTCCGGAGGGCTTTAAGTGCGCAAAGTGCGGCTGCGGTGCGTTCACAAAGGAACATGACATCATGGACGTTTGGTTTGACTCCGGCGTTACACATGCTGCCGTATGCGACGAGCGCGATTATCTTGAATGGCCGGCTGATCTGTACCTTGAAGGTGCTGACCAGTATCGCGGCTGGTTCCAGTCTTCACTTTTGACCTCCATTGCATGGCGCGGCAAGGCTCCGTACAAGGCTGTTGCAACACACGGCTGGGTTGTTGACGGTCAGGGCAGAGCAATGCATAAGTCTCTTGGCAACGGTATCGATCCTGAGGAGATCACCGAGAAATACGGCGCAGATATTCTCCGTCTTTGGGTCGCATCTTCCGACTATCATGCTGACATCCGAATCTCTCCGGAGATCTTGAAGCAGCTTTCCGATGCTTACCGCAAGATCCGCAATACTGCACGCTACATCCTCGGCAACCTTGCTGATTTCAATCCGGACACAGACAGTGTACCGGTATCCGATATGCTTTCTATCGACAAGTGGGCACTGAACAGACTTGACCAGCTGAATAAGAAGGTATGCGGCGGTTATGAGAACTATGAGTTCCATCAGGCATACCATGCAATTCACAATTTCTGTGTTGTTGACATGTCCAACTTCTATCTGGACGTCATCAAGGACCGTCTCTATACCGAGAAGAAGGATTCCACAGAGCGCCGTGCTGCGCAGACAGCGATGTATATCATCCTCGATGCGATGACACGCCTGCTGGCTCCGATCCTTGCGTTTACCACAGACGAGATCTGGCAGAGCATGCCGCACTGCAGCGACAGCGATCCGCGTCACGTTGTTTATAACGAGATGCCGAAGCTCGTCAGCGAGATGACCGGTGAAGCAGCTTCCGAAGAATTCATCGCACAGTGGGATAAGATCCACGAGATCCGCGATGTCGTGAAGAAGGCTCTTGAGAATGCTCGTGCCGAAAAGCAGATCGGTGCTTCTCTCGACGCAAAGGTCACTCTGTTCTGCACAGGTGAGATGTATGACTTCCTGAAGTCCGTCGAAGCTGAGCTTTCCACAGTGTTCATCGTTTCTCAGACCGCTATTGTTAACGGCGAGGGCGGCACCCATACAGACGAGACACTCGGTCTTTCTGTTCTTGTTGAGAAGGCAGAGGGCGAGAAGTGCATGCGCTGCTGGGCGTACTCCTCCACAGTGGGCAGCGATCCGAATCATCCGGAACTCTGCGAACGCTGTGCAAAAGCATTGTCTTAAAAATAACCGTATCCAAGGTGCAATCCGGCTTTTTGCCGGTTTGCGCCTTTCGGATTGTAAGGAGAATTTCTTTGCCTTTTCTCATTTTATTTTTGATCGCTGCGTTTACTGCGGTCGATCAGTTTATTAAGATGCTTGTCATTACAAATCTGAAGCCTGTCGGTACGGTTCCGTTTATTCCGCGACTTCTGGAATTCACCTATGTTGAAAATTTCGGCGTTGCATTCGGCATGTTGTCCGGCTTATCCTGGTTGATCATTACGTTGACGGTCGTTGTTTTGATCGGTATGCTTATATTTGTATTTCGGTATAAGTACCATACATTCCTTTCTTATACAGCCTGCGTTCTCATTGCGGCAGGCGGGATCGGCAATGTGATCGACCGTATTGCTTTCGGATATGTAGTTGACTATATTCATGTTCTGTTTTTCCCGTACGTCTTTAATTTCGCTGATTGCTGTGTTGTGATCGGTGCGATTTTGTTTGCCGTTTGGTATTTGTTTATCAAGGATAAGAAGGAGCAGGGAGAAGCCCTGAAGGAAGCAAATGACGGATCTGACGAAACATGAAATTTTGATAACAGAGCCCGGTATGCGTGCGGACAAAGTAATTTCTGCGCAGCTTCCGGAGCTTTCCCGTTCCGCCGTGCAGAGCCTGATCTCCGGCGGAAATGTTTTCTGCAACGGAAAGCCGATTCAGAAAAGCACCAAGCTGCCTGTCGGCGCGATCCTTGAGGTGGAGATACCGCCTGCCCGTCCGCTCGACGTGAAGCCCGAAAACATCCCGCTTGATATCGTCTATGAGGATGATGACCTTTTGGTCGTAAATAAGCCGAAAGGTATGGTCGTGCATCCGGCAGCCGGCAATTACGACGGAACGCTTGTCAATGCTCTTTTGTATCATTGCGGCGATTCCCTGTCGGGCATCAACGGCGTGATCCGTCCGGGCATTGTTCACAGGATCGATAAGGACACAAGCGGTCTTCTGATCGTTGCGAAGAATGATACGGCGCACAGGCATTTAGCCGAGCAGATCAAAGAGCATAGCTTCACTCGGGAATATCGCTCGGTCGTATACGGAAGGATTCGGGAGGACGGTACGGTCGATGCACCGATCGCGAGACATCCGCAGGAAAGAAAGCGTATGGCGGTCATTCATTCTCCGTCTTCCAGAGAGGCTGTCACGCATTATTTTGTGGTGAAGCAGTTCAAAGACTTCACGCAGCTTCGGCTTCGCCTTGAAACGGGGCGTACGCATCAGATTCGAGTACATATGGCGCATATCGGTCATCCGGTGGCCGGTGACCCCGTTTACGGGCCGAAAAAGGTGATCACAGCACTTCAGGGACAGTGTCTGCACGCGGGTCTGATCGGCTTCATTCATCCGAGAACGGGTGAATACATGGAGTTTGAAGCGCCGCTTCCGGATTACTTTACGGATTTCGTAAAGACACTGCGTCCGGAGGAGTAACCGTATGGGACGTACATCTTCTTTACGTAAGGTTTTGTTTCTGATCGCTTTTCTTGCCGCTTTGACTGCAGCCGTACTGTGTGTATTTGAAGCACGAAAAGAGATACCGGTGTATTCGGTCACAAACGGTGCGTGTGATATAAATCGATCCGAATCGGAACCGCGGTATGAAGGACAAAAGCTCAATATCAATACGGCTTCCTGCGAACAGCTTCTCGCTCTCCCGGGCATTGAGCCTGAACTTGCCGAGCGCATTATAGAGTACCGTTTGACCTATGGTTTGTTTTATGATGTAGGTGAGCTGAGAGAGATCGAGGGGATGGGAGAAAAGCACTTTGAGAGAATACTTCCATATATAACAACATAAAAAGGCACACATTGGCGCTTTTGACGCTTCTGTGTGCCTTTGGTTATTTCGGGATTATTTCAGAATGATCTTGTGGAAAACCTTCTTGCCCTTCTTAACGATGACATGACCCTTTTCAAAGTCAGCTGCGGTAAAGGTCTTTGTAATATCAGTGACCTTTACATCGTCAACGGATACACCGCCCTGCTGTACGAGTCGTCTGCCTTCGCCCTTGGAGGGAATAAGGCCGGCCTTCAGCATGAGGTCGAGGATCGCAATGCTGCCGTCTGTCAGATCATCGGCTGTGATCTCTGTTGTCGGCATATTTTCAGCATTGGCGCCGCCGCCGAACAGAGCACGTGCACTTGCCTGTGCCTTTTCAGCTTCATCCGTGCCGTGAACCATCTGTGTGAGCTCGTAAGCCAGAATTTCCTTTGCACGGTTCAGCTGGCTGCCTTCCCATGCTTCCATCTTCTCGATCTCCTCGAGCGGGAGGAAGGTGAGAAGCTTGATGCACTTGAGAACATCAGCGTCATCAACATTGCGCCAGTACTGGTAGAAGTCGAAGGGAGAGGTCTTGTTCGGGTCAAGCCATACAGCGTTGCCGGCTGTCTTGCCCATCTTCTTGCCCTGGGAGTCGGTGAGCAGTGTGATCGTCATCGCATCTGCATCCTTACCGAGCTTACGACGGATCAGCTCAGTACCGCCGAGCATGTTGCTCCACTGGTCGTCGCCGCCAAACTGCAGATTGCAGCCGTACTTCTGATAGAGTGCGTAGAAGTCGTAGCTCTGCATGATCATGTAGTTGAACTCGAGGAAGGAGAGGCCCTTTTCCATACGCTGCTTGTAGCACTCGGCACGAAGCATATTGTTAACGGAGAAGCATGCGCCGACTTCGCGGAGCAGATCAACATAGTTCAGCTTTAAGAGCCAATCTGCGTTGTTGACCATCATTGCCTTGCCTTCGGAGAAATCGATGAAACGCTCCATCTGACGCTTAAAGCATTCGGCGTTGTGGTTGATGTCTTCCAAAGTGAGCATTTTACGCATGTCGGTACGGCCGGACGGGTCACCGATCATGGTCGTGCCGCCGCCGAACAGAGCACGTGCACTTGCCTGTGCCTTTTCAGCTTCATCCGTGCCGTGAACCATCTGTGTGAGCTCG
>JAGAOD010000065.1 GCA_017623855.1 Clostridia bacterium | reverse complement strand
GCAAATTTCGCTGATGTGAACGAGCCCTTCGACGCCCGGCGCCAACTCGACGAACGCGCCGAACGCCATCAGGTTCGTAACGCGACCGCGAACTTTGTCGCCTTCGACGAACGTTTCGTCGATCTTCTTCCAAGGATCGCTGCCCGCGTCTTTGTACGAGAGAGAAATGCGGTTCCGTTCGAGGTCGATTTTAGTAACGATAACGTTGATGCGTTCGCCTTCTTTGACGACTTCGGTCGGGTCGGAGACGCGGCCCCAGCTCATCTCGGAGACCGGGAGGAAACCGTCGACGCCGCCGAGATCGACGAACGCGCCGACGTTGATGATCTTGCGGACGAGACCGTCGCGAGTTTGCCCGACGGCGAGTTCACGGGATCAAATGCGTAAGTATTTGATAGCTGTGCGAAGCACAGGTTTCGTTCTGTTACACTCACTTCGCCGGTGAAGGAAATCGACGTTGAGGTCGCGGCATTGGCTGCATAAAGGTTTTGATCAAACTTTTTCAAAAGTTTGCGGGTCAAGGGCAGCGCCCTTGGCGTCCTCCGCAGAGGACGAAACACCATATAACCCTTTGATAACTTTATAAGAAATAGGTTTTTGTATGAATTATTTTGCTGGAAAATTTGATGTTGCCGTGATCGGTGCGGGTCATGCGGGTATTGAAGCTGCGCTGGCTTCTGCACGCCTTGGCTGCAGCACGGCGATTTTTACGATCAATATGGATGCGGTCGGCAACTGTCCGTGTAATCCGAGTATCGGCGGCACGGCGAAGGGACATCTTGTCCGTGAAATTGACGCTTTGGGCGGCGAAATGGGCAAGACGGCGGATGAATGCACGCTGCAGAGCCGTATGCTGAACCTCGGTAAAGGCCCGGCGGTACATTCTCTGCGTGCGCAGATCGATCGCAATCAATATGCGCGCGTGATGAAGCACAAGCTCGAGCTCTGTCCGAACCTCGAAATGAAGCAGGCGGAGGTTATTGACCTTGTCCGCGAAGAGGGCGGCTGGTGTATCACGACAAAGCTCGGTGCGCAGTACAGCTGCAAGGCGGTCATTCTCGCGACCGGTACATTCCTTGGCGGTCGGATCTTTGTCGGTGAGGTCTCCTATGACGGCGGCCCGGACGGCATGTTCGCCGCGACGGAGCTTGCGGGTTCTCTCGAAAAGCTCGGTATTGAGCTTCGACGCTTCAAAACCGGCACGCCGGCGCGTGTGCTTCGTTCTTCCATTGATTTTTCCGAGCTTGAAGTGCAGTGCGGCGATGAGCCCGTTGTGCCGTTTTCCTTTGACACGGAAGTGCCGCCCGAAAACAAGGCGGTCTGCCATGTCAGCTGGACAAATGACCGTACAAAAGCGGTCATCATGGAGAACATTCACCGCTCTCCGCTGTATGCGGGTATGATCGAAGGCGTCGGCCCGCGTTACTGTCCGAGTATCGAAGACAAGGTCGTGCGTTTTGCGGAAAAGCCGCGCCATCAGCTCTTTATTGAACCCTGCGGTGCGGACACGGAGGAAATGTATCTGCAGGGCATGAGCTCGTCTCTGCCCGAGGATGTGCAGATCGCGTTTTATAAGACGATCAAGGGTCTTGAGAATGTAAAGATCATGCGCAGTGCGTATGCGATCGAATACGATTGCTGTGATCCGCTGCAGTTGGGTGCGACGCTTGAATTTCGCGATCATCCCGGCCTATACGGCGCCGGTCAGTTCAACGGCAGCTCCGGCTACGAGGAAGCTGCGGCACAGGGTTTTGTTGCCGGTGTGAACGCGGCGCTGAAGATCTTAGGCCGCGAACCGCTTATTCTGGATCGTGCAAGCTCGTACATCGGCACACTGATCGACGATCTGATCACAAAAGGTGTTGCTGACCCGTATCGCATGATGACCTCGCGCTCCGAATACCGTCTCGTGCTTCGTCAGGACAATGCCGACGAGCGTTTGACACCGGTCGGTCGCGAATTGGGATTGATCTCCGATGCGCGCTGGGAAAAGTTCATGCTGAAGCAGGAGAGAAAGGCACAGGAGTTAAAACGTGCCGAAAAGACCACGCTGTCTCCGACGGATGCGCTGAATGAGATCCTGGTTTCACGTGGAACATCGCCCGTTACGACGGGTATTCGCATGGCGGAGCTGCTGCGCCGCCCGCAGATCACCTACAAGGATCTGACCCCGGTCGACCCCGATCGCCCGGATTTCCCCACAGAAATTTTCGAAAGTGTGGAAACCGCACTGAAATATGAAGGCTACATCAAGCGGCAGCTGCAGGATATCGCAGAAATGCGCCGTTTGGAAAAACGCCTGCTGCCGAAGGATATCGATTATGCCGAGATCGCCGGTCTCCGTCTGGAGGCGCGCGAAAAGCTCAACAAGGTACGTCCGGAGAATATCGGACAGGCAGGCCGAATTTCCGGTGTTTCACCGGCGGACATCTCCGTCCTTCTGATTTGGCTTTCGACACAGAACGAAAAAGGAGAGAAGTAAAATGACAGACATCAGAGAAGAATTGATCGCCCGCGCGAAGGAGATCGGCGTAAAGGTCACGATGCCGCAGGCGGAACAGTTTCAGATCTATCTCAATATGCTGCTTGAGCGCAACGAGGTGATGAACCTGACGGCGATCACCGATCCGCACGAAGCGGTCGTCAAGCATTTTGTGGACAGCCTCACGCTGCTCAAGGCGGTCGAGATCAAAAAAGGAGCGAAGATGATCGACGTCGGCACGGGTGCCGGTTTTCCGGGTCTGCCGATCAAGATCTTGCGTCCCGACATTGAGCTTACCCTGCTCGATTCACTCAACAAGCGCCTGAAATTCCTTTCGGAGGTTTGTGAAGCGATCGGTGTCGAGGCAGTTTGTCTCCATAAGCGTGCGGAAGAAACCGGACGTGACGTCAAGCTGCGCGAGAGCTTCGATTTAGCCACAGCCCGTGCGGTCGCAAACATGAACACGCTTTCCGAGTACTGTATTCCGCTCATCAAGATGAAGGGCATTTTCGCTGCGATGAAGGGCCCGGGTCTTGACGAAGAAATGGCGCTTGCGAAGAAGGCTGTTTCCGTTCTCGGATGCAAGGTCGTAAAGACGGTTTCGTTCACGCTGCCGGACGAGGAGAAGAGCGAGCGTAATATTGCAGTCATGCAGAAAACAGCATATACGCCGAAGGCTTATCCGCGTCACGGCGGAACGATCACAAAGAAGCCGCTGTTTTTGGAGAAGAAGGAAGAAGCATAACACTTTACGTGCTAATTTTGCCCCGGATTCTGAGGGCTTAATCAATAAGGATGGGTGATTCTTATGTTAAAGATCGTGAGTTACAATCTGCGCAGCGTTTGGAACGGAGACGGTGCAAATGCCTTCCCGAACCGCGCCGGCGGTATTTTGGAAAAGATCCGCGAGGAAAAGCCGGATGTGATCTGCTTCCAGGAGGGCATTGAGCTCAGCATCGCATTCCTGCGCAGACATTTGAAGCCGGACTACGACATCATCTATAATCAGCGTGACGCGGATTTCGGCGGCGAGGGCTTAGCTGTGGCTGTCCGCACGGAGACCGTGACCCTGCTCGGCGTCGATTTCTTCTGGCTGTCCGAAACGCCGTATGAGCCCGGCTCGCGTTATGCGATCCAGAGCAACTGCCCGCGCATCTGCCAGTGCCTGCTCTTTAAGACGAATGACACGAAGCAGCTGTTCCGTATTTATAACAATCACCTCGATCATGTCAGCGACAGCGCACGTATTCTCGGCATCAAGCAGGTCATGGAGCGTGTGGCCAAGGATAGCCCGATGTACGGCGGTACGCCGGTATTTATTCTCGGCGATCTGAATGCTGAGCCCGGCAGCGAGACCATCGAATACTGCAACAATTACAAGCCGTTCCCGGTAAAGGATCTTACAACGGAGATCGGCGGCACATTCCATGATTTCGGCAGGCTTGAAACACCTGTAAAGATCGATTTTATCTATGCCGATGCGAAGACTGCAGAGAAACCGTACACGGTCACAAAGTGGACGGAAGAACGCTGCGGCATCTATCTCTCCGACCACTATCCGGTCGCACTCGAGATCGAGCTGTAATAATCGGAAAAACAAAAAGGAACTGTTTCATTGAGCGAAGCAGTTCCTTTTTTGGCTTTTTATTTGTTTTTATTGGGATCCAGCGTTTTGACCATCAAAATTTCATTTGCATACGTACCGTCCTTATATTTCAGTGCGTGCGGACGGACACCGAACGGCTTAAAGCCGAGGCTTTCGTAGACGTGCTTTGCGCGGTCGTTGCCCTCAACGACTTCGAGCTCCATCAGCTCATAACCGAGCTTTTCGGCGACCTCCACGACATTCTCGATCAAAATGCGGCCGAGACCGTTATTGCAGAATTTTTGATACAGCGCGATGCCCATACCGCAGCGGTGACGGACACGAAGATTATTGCCCATGGAGACAAGACCGCAGTTTCCGGCGTATTCACCGTCGACCCGAGCAATCAGCATCAAGGTGTGCGGGTCTTCGAGACGGGCACGGAGAAATGCTTCCTCCATATCTAAGGTCATGTCGTTTTCCTCGGGCTCGCGCAGTAAAAACGGCGTTTCCGCAGCGGTGACCCTGAGATATTCGAGACAGTCGGCTGCATCTTCCACACGTGCACTGCGCAGAACAGCGACTCGTCCGTCTTTCAGTTTGACTTCTTTCTCCGGAAAATACATACAATACATACCTCCTGTTTCGGATACTTTTCCCCATTATATCGCGAAGATGTTAAAAGTCAAGAAATTTTAAGTCGTCGACAGATTACGCCAGAATCTGTGCGTGACATCGTATATACTGTGGATGCAGGGCAGACAAGCTGTCCCATTACTCAGAGTACGAGGTAAACCCATTCACTGATTCATTTCCCACACTGCAAAAGGACTGTCGGCATAAAAACCGGCGGTCCTTTTGCATTTGTTTCACGTGAAACACGAAAAACTGCAAAAACATGAAATTTCCCCTTTATTCTGCGGGAAAAGTGTGATACAATAATTTTTACGGCAGCGATCGCTGTTGTGGCTTTGATTTTTGGGAAAGGAGCGCGGTATATGAGTAAGGTCATAGCTGTTGCGAATCAGAAGGGCGGCGTCGGAAAGACCACAAGTGCGGTCAATTTGGCGGCGTGGCTCGGCATGAAGGGCAAAAAGGTCCTGCTTGTCGATATTGACCCGCAGGGAAACTCCACGAGCGGCGTCGGGTTTGACCGCAGAAGCTTAAATACAACTTCTTACGATGTGCTGATCAACGGCGCAAAGGGTAAGGAAGCGGTTCTGAAGACGGAATTTGAAAATCTTTCGGTCATTCCGTCCTCTGCGGATCTGGCTGCGGCGGAGATCGAGCTTGCGGACATTCCGTCCCGTGAAGCGGTCTTAAAGAATGCACTTGCTCCGCTGCGCGCCGAGTTTGACTATATTTTGGTCGATTGTCCGCCATCCTTGGGCCTCATCACGACGAATGCGCTGAACGCTGCGGATTCCGTTATGATCCCCGTCCAGTGCGAATACTATGCACTCGAGGGTCTTTCGCAGCTGATGAATTCCGTGCAGGCCGTAAAGCGCCGCTATAATGAGCGATTGGAGCTTGAGGGTGTGCTGCTGACAATGTATGACGGCCGTCTGAACCTGACACAGCAGGTCGTGACGGAGATCAAGAAGTATTTCCCGAGAAAAGTATTTTCTTCGGTCATTCCGAGAACGGTTCGCCTTTCCGAGGCGCCGAGTTTCGGACAGCCGATCTGTTATTACGACCGCTCGAATAAGGGCAGTCAGGCGTACGCTGCGCTTGCGGACGAGATCATTCGCAAGAATCGCTGACGGATACGCGGTTACTACAGAAGAAAGGTGAGGAAGAGCAAATGGCAAAAAAAGGCGGTCTCGGCAAGGGCCTGGACGCTATTTTTCACGATAATGCCCGTTCGGACGACAGCGGTGCGGTAGAGCTCAGCATCAATGAGATCGAACCGAACCGTGCGCAGCCGAGAAAGACCTTCAGCGACGAAGCGATGCGCGAATTGGCGGATTCCATTTCGCAGCACGGTGTACTGCAGCCGCTTCTCGTTCGTCCGCAGCTTTCCGGCGGTTATCAGATCGTAGCCGGTGAGCGTCGCTGGCGTGCGGCGCGTATGGCTGGTCTCACGGCTGTCCCTGCGCTGATCCGTGAGCTGACGGACAGCGAGGTCATGCAGCTGGCACTGATCGAAAACCTGCAGCGCGAGGACTTAAAGCCTCTGGAAGAGGCACAGGGCTATCAGGCGCTGATGGATGAATTCGGCTTTACGCAGGAGGAGATCTCCAAAACGGTGGGTAAATCCCGTCCGGCGGTCACGAATGCGCTCCGGCTTTTGAATCTCCCGGAGGACGTGCGATCTATGCTGGAGCGTGGAGAAATGACCGCAGGTCATGCACGTACGCTCCTTAGCTTCAAGGATGACGCGGCACTTCATACGGCTGCAAAGCGTGTGGCAAATGAAGGCATCTCCGTCCGTGAGCTGGAAAAGATGGCAAAGAAAGCCAATGCGGAGAAAACGGAAAAGGCAAAAACAGTTCGTCGTATCCGCTATTACGATGAGGCGGAGCTCGCACTGTGCGACGCGCTGAACCGTGTGGTTCATGTAGCCGGCACGAAGAAAAAGGGTGTACTCTCCATTGAGTTTTACGGTGAAGAGGATCTCAAAAATCTGCTGCATGAGCTGAAATTAAACGAAGATAACTAATCGGCTACCGAAAGGAAGATCAAAATGCTTGATATTAAATTTTTAAGAGAAAACCCCGACATCGTTCGCGAGAACATTAAGAAGAAGTTCCAGGACGCAAAGCTCCCGCTGGTTGACGAAGTCATCGAGCTGGATCTCGAGAAGCGTGCCACACAGCAGAAGGCAGACGGTCTGCGTGCATCCCGCAACAAGCTCTCCAAGGAGATCGGCGGTCTGATGAAGGCAGGCAAGAAGGAAGAGGCTGCACAGGTCAAGGTACAGGTACAGGCTCAGTCCGACGAGCTGGCTGCTGCGGAAGCAAAGGAAAAGGAGCTCGACGAGCGCATTCTGAAGATCATGATGACCATTCCGAACATCATCGATCCCAGCGTGCCGATCGGCAAGGACGACAGCGAGAACGTGGAAGTACAGCGTTACGGCGAGCCGGTCGTGCCGGATTTCCCGGTTCCGTACCATACCGAGATCATGGAGCGCTTTAACGGTATCGATCTCGATGCTGCCCGCCGCGTAGCAGGCAACGGCTTCTATTACCTGATGGGTGATATTGCCCGTCTGCATTCCGCAGTTATTTCCTACGCACGTGATTTTATGATCGACCGCGGCTTCACCTACTGCATCCCGCCGTTCATGATCCGTTCCGACGTTGTTACGGGCGTTATGAGCTTTGCCGAAATGGAAGCGATGATGTACAAGATCGAGGGCGAGGATCTCTTCCTCATCGGTACAAGTGAGCCTTCTATGATCGGGAAGTTTATCGACTAGATCCTTCCCGAGGCAGAGCTTCCGCAGACTCTGACGAGCTATTCTCCGTGCTTCCGTAAGGAAAAGGGCGCACACGGCATCGAGGAGCGCGGTGTTTACCGCATCCATCAGTTCGAGAAGCAGGAAATGATCGTTGTATGTAAGCCTGAGGATTCCATGATGTGGTATGATAAGCTCTGGCAGAATACGGTCGATCTGTTCCGCAGCATGGACATTCCGGTCCGTACGCTCGAGTGCTGCTCCGGTGACCTTGCAGACCTGAAGGTCAAGTCCGTTGACGTTGAAGCATGGTCCCCGCGTCAGCAGAAGTATTTCGAGATCGGCAGCTGCTCCAATCTCGGCGACGCACAGGCACGCCGTCTGCGCATCCGTGTAAACGGAGAGAACGGCAAGTATCTGGCTCATACGCTGAACAACACGGTCGTTGCACCGCCGCGTATGCTGATCGCATTCCTTGAAAACAACCTGCAGGCAGACGGCAGCGTCCGCATTCCGGAGGCGCTTCGTCCGTACATGGGCGGCAAGGAAGTCATTGTCCCGAAGAAGTAACAGAACATGTTTTTCCGGCAGGATGCCCCGGCATCCTGCCGTTTTTTTAGTTTTCCGTATTTTTTCGGAAAACTGTGAAAAACTTATTTGAGGATATGTGGAAAGAAGCTGAATTTTATTCAGGTATACATAATTTATGCAATAGGGAATAACCGCGAATGGTTAGAGTTAACAGACAAATTATGTAATATATAGCGGAATTGCATGAAGGAAATGGGAAATCATTGCAGATGATCTGTATAAGTGTGTGAATAAATATTCATAAATATACACCGAATGTGCTGTGGAAAACTCGGTGGAAAGTGTGGAAAAGCACACGGTATAGTGTAGAAACACTTGTTTTTCACTATTAGTCGGAAAGGTTTAGCGATATATGGTGTTCGCGGTATGCATAGCACAAAAATCGTATGCAGTGATGTTTTTGTTTTCCGAAATCAAGGCCGGTGCAGGAAGAAAACGGTCGTCCGGGAAAGGCGGATATTCTGTCCGGCAGCTCGGTTCACATATTGAGCGCCGCTTTCCCGGTGAAGCGGTGCCGTTTCCTGTTAGTGGAAATAAAGGCGTGCTTTTTGTGGCTTTTTCCCAAGAAGTTGCGCTGCCTGTCCGCAAAATATCTCTGTTTTTCTTCGGCAAAACCAGTTGAAATGCGGCGCTTAAAGTGGTACAATCTTAAATTAATATAGTATATATTTAGCTGAGTTGTGCCGGTACTCCGGCGGCAGCAAATGCACACCGGCAGTGAACCGGCTGAAATGAAAGGATGGTAGACGGTTATGTTGAACAAAGATTACACGTCCAAGTTTGTCAAGGAAGGGCTGACCTTTGACGACGTTCTTCTGATCCCCGCAGAGTCGAACGTATTGCCCGCACAGGTAGATATCTCCACCTGGCTGACCAAGAAGATCAAGCTGAACACACCGATCATGACTGCAGCTATGGATACGGTTACTGAGGCCGACATGGCTATCGCGATTGCTCGTGAGGGCGGTATCGGCATCATCCATAAGAATATGTCCATCGAGCGTCAGGCTGAGCTTGTTGACAGAGTTAAGCGCTCCGAGAACGGCGTTATCGTTGATCCGTTCTTCCTGGCTCCCGAGAATACCGTGCGTGAGGCAGATGCGCTCATGGCACGTTACAAGATCTCCGGCGTTCCGATCTGCGAAGACGGCAAGCTCGTCGGTATCATCACGAACCGTGATCTCCGCTTCATGACCGGCAACGACTTCGACCAGAAGATCGCCGGCGTTATGACAAAGGAGAACCTCGTAACGGCTCCGGTCGGTACGACACTGAGCGACGCACAGGAGATCCTGCGTCACCACAAGATCGAAAAGCTCCCGATCGTCGATGAAGAAGGCTATCTGAAGGGCCTCATCACGATCAAGGATATTGAGAAGGCTGTTCAGTACCCGAACTCTGCAAGAGACGCAGGCGGCAGACTGCTCTGCGGCGCAGCGATCGGCGCTACGGCAGACGTTCTCGACCGTGTTGCAGCCCTCGTTGCAGCAGGTGTTGACGTTGTCACACTCGACTCCGCTCACGGTCACAACAGCGGCGTTGTCAACGCTGTTAAGAAGGTCAAGGAAGCGTATCCGGATCTGCAGGTCATCGCAGGCAACATCGCAACAGGCGAAGCTGCCCGCGCACTGATCGAGGCCGGCGCAGACTGCATCAAGGTCGGTATCGGCCCGGGCTCCATCTGCACAACACGTGTTGTTGCAGGTATCGGTGTTCCGCAGATCACCGCAGTATACGACGCAGCATGCGTTGCAGCCGAGTACGGCATCCCGGTCATCGCTGACGGCGGTATCAAGTACAGCGGCGACATCGTCAAGGCACTCGCAGCAGGCGCAAACGTTGTTATGCTCGGCTCCCTCGTTGCAGGCTGCAAGGAGGCTCCGGGTGACTACGAGCTCTATCAGGGCAGACAGTTCAAGGTCTACCGCGGCATGGGCTCCCTCGGCGCTATGGGTAAGGGCTCCGGCGACCGTTACTTCCAGGCGAACAACAAGAAGTTCGTTCCGGAAGGCGTTGAAGGCCGTGTCCCGTTCAAGGGCCCGCTGGCTGACACGATCTATCAGATGATCGGCGGTCTGCGTTCCGGTATGGGCTACACCGGCTGCGCTACCATTCAGGAAATGCATGAAAAGGCACAGTTCGTAAGAATCACCGGTGCAGGCCTGAAGGAAAGCCATCCGCATGACATTCAGATCACCAAGGAAGCTCCGAACTATTCCATGAACGGCTGATCCCAATATTATAAATCCTCAGAGACCTCCCGCGTGTCGGGAGGTCTCTTTTGCGTTTTTCGGCTGAGCGAAAGGGCTCGGCGGAAAGGATTTTGCTTTCTATTATATAGGAGATTTTCAAAAGAAGTTCATCCGTCAGCTTTTCGGTGTATTTTATTTGCCGTGCGCTCTTGCCTTAGCGGTAGAAATACTTTATTATAATAGATAACATTGTATTTTGATCGGAGGAAGATCGTATGAACCCGTATAAAATTGATTGGGAAAAATACGCAGCGATCGCCCGTCAAACCGTGGCGGAGGGCTGTGTACTTCTGAAGAACGACAACAAGGCACTGCCGCTTGAAAAGGGCGCGCGTGTTTCCGTGTTCGGCAGGATCCAGTTCGACTACTACAAGAGCGGTACAGGCTCCGGCGGTGCGGTTAACACCCGTTATGTGACCGGCATTCTGGATGCACTGAAGGACAGCCCGGACGTTGAAGTCAACGGGGAGCTTGAGAATGTATACTGCGAGTGGCTGAAGGACCATCCCTTTGAAAAGGGTCAGGGCTGGGCACAGGAGCCGTGGTGTCAGGAAGAAATGCCGCTGACCGAGGAGATCGTCGGGAAAGCAGCATCCGTTTCCGATGCCGCGATCGTCGTGATCGGCCGTACAGCCGGCGAAGATAAGGATAACGGCCCGACAGCCGGCAGCTATCTGCTTACAGAGCTCGAGGAGCAGATGCTCGAAGCGGTCACGGCGAAGTTCAGCCGTGTCATCGTTCTCCTGAACGTCGGTAATATCATCGATATGAAATGGGTCGCGAAATATGATCCGGCTGCCGTTATGTATGTCTGGCAGGGCGGCATGGAGGGCGGCTCCGGTGTTCTGGATGTCCTCACGGGCGCCGTTACACCGTGCGGTAAGCTGAGCGACACGATCGCGATCGACATTGCGGATTATCCCTCCACGGAAGGCTTCGGCGACCCGAAGAAGGTCGTCTACAAGGAGGATATTTACGTAGGCTACCGCTACTTTGAGACCTTTGCTAAGGATCGTGTGCTCTACCCGTTCGGCTTCGGTCTGTCCTACACGACTTTTGAGACCGAGCTCGTTTCCTTCGAGGCGGACGGTGAGGCGTTCAAGGAGATCCTGGTTGTAAAGAATACCGGCGAATACGCGGGCAAGCATGTTGTGCAGGTCTATGCCGAAGCGCCGCAGGGCAAGCTCGGCAAGGCGGCAAGAAGCCTCTGCGCATTTAAGAAGACGCTCGTTCTCGAGCCGGGCGAGAGCGAAGAGCTCGAGATCACCGTCCCGTTCAAACAGCTCGCGTCCTATGACGATTCCGGCGTGACCGGTCATAAGTCCGCTTACGTTCTGGAAGCCGGTACATATAACATCTACACCGGTGACTGTGTGCGCTGTGCATCGTTGAGCGGCAGCTTCGAAATCGCGGAAGATATCGTCGCAAAGCAGCTCACGGAGGCCTGCGCACCGGTCGAAAAATTCGACCGCATGCGTCCGGTCTTTGAGAACGGCGAATATAAGGTCGCTTTCGAGCCGGTCCCGCAGCGCACCTATAGTATGGCGGAGCGCTCCGCAGCCGGTCTGCCGGAATGTCTGCCCTACAGCGGCGACAAGGGCATCAAGCTCGGCGATGTATTTGACGGCAAGGCTTCTCTTGACGAGTTTATCGCGCAGATCCCGGATAAAGATCTGATCTGCCTCACGCGCGGTGAGGGCATGAACTCTCCGAAGGTCACACCCGGTACGGGCGGCGCCATGGGCGGCGTGACCGATGCACTTCTGCATTTCGGCATCCCGACCGCTTGCTGCTCCGACGGCCCCTCCGGTATCCGTATGGACTGCGGCACGGCAGCGTTCAGCCTGCCGAACGGCACGCTTCTGGCATGTACCTTTAATGAAGAGATCAACGAGGAGCTCTTCTCCATGCAGGGGCTTGAGCTCAGAAAGAACCGCATCGACACCCTGCTCGGCCCGGGTCTCAATATTCACAGAAATCCCATGAACGGCAGAAACTTTGAGTACTTCTCCGAGGATCCGCTGCTCACCGGTAAAATGGCAGCGGCACAGCTTAAGGGCATGCAGCGCTGGGGCACGACCGGTACGGTCAAGCACTTTGCGGCGAACAATCAGGAATATAAGCGCACCGAGATCGATTCCGTCGTCTCCGAGCGCGCGCTCCGTGAGATCTACCTGCCCGCTTTTGAACTGGCGGTCAAGGAAGGCGGCGCATACTTTGTCATGTCCACCTACGGCGGTCTGAACGGTCTCTGGACAGCCAGCAACTACGACCTGCTCACAACGATCCTCCGCGAGGAATGGGGATTTGACGGTGTGGTCATGTCCGACTGGTGGGCAAAGGGCAATGACGAGGGCGAAGAAGCCACACGCTCCAACGCAGCGGCGATGGTTCGTGCGCAGAACGACCTGTACATGGTCGTCACCGATTCCGAGAGCAACAGTGCCGGCGACAATATGCCGGAAGCCCTTGAGGACGGTCGTCTGACACGTGCGGCACTGGTCCGTGCGGCAAAGAACATCTGCAAGGCGATCATGAAATCCCCCGTCATGGAGCGCTCCCTCGGCAGAATGAGCGACGAGGAACGCGAGGCGGCAGAGGACACAACGAGTGAGGATTACGTCGATTTCGACGTCGAGTATCAGGTGATCGACAGCGGTGAGCCGCTGAATATCGCGAAGCTGAATACCGAAAAGGGTGCAAGCACGCTCTTCGGTCTGAGCTACAAGAAGTTCGGCCGCTATCAGCTCGTTGTCCGTGTGAAGTCCGACGCAGGCGAAGTCGCACAGATCCCGATGTCCATCTTCATCGACGGCGGTCTCCGCGGCATGATCATGATCAACGGCACAAACGGCGAGGTCATCGAGATGTGTCAGGATATCGGCGTACTGTGGGGCGGTTCCAACTACCTCAAGCTGTACTTCGGTCAGACCGGTATGGATATCGAAGAGATCCGCCTCGAGTGCGTACAGCAGTTTAATCTGTAAGTTTAACGGTTTTGATCCGATCTCCCGCTGTTTGAGCGGCGGGAGGTCGGTGAGCATATTCGGCTGCACCGGCAGACCGGAAAGAAAGGAAAGACACAAAATGAAAAAGTTTGATGAAAACAGAGCATTTGCACTGCTCGACAAAATCGGTTTCACCCGTATGGGCGGCACGGCGGAAGAGCTGAAGGCTGCGGAGATCCTCAAGGCTGAGTGCGAGAGCTTCGGTCTGGATGCTGTCATCGAGCCGTTCGAGATCGCAATGGCGACCGTTGAGGCGGAGTTCGAGATCCTCGAGCCGTATCAGAAGAAGTACACCGTACGCGGCTACCAGTGCTCCGAGAACACACCGGAGGAGGGCCTCACGGCGGATTTCGTCTATGTACAGGACGGTGATCCGGTCGACCTCGTCAACGCAAAGGGCAAGATCGTTCTCGTGAACGGCTTCCTGCGTGTTCCGCTGTACAGAGCGCTTCTGAAGGCAGGCGTTGCAGCGATCATCACCATGGACGGTTCTCTGCTCGATAAGCTCGACGAGACCGACCTGCATCAGCGCAAGCTCCGCGAAACACTGCGCGCATTCGGCAATGTTCCGGTAGCGATGCTCCGCGTAGCGGACGCCATGGATATCGTAGCAAACGGTGCTTCGAAGGCTAAGCTGACACTTAAAAATCAGAACGTTACGCTGACTTCCCATAATGTCGTCGCCGAGATCAAGGGCACGGAGCATCCGGAAGAGATCATCTCCTTCGGCGCACACTACGACTCCGTTGAGTTCTCCAAGGGTGTATTCGACAACGGTGCAGGCTCCGTCATCAACATGGAGATCGCACGATACTTCATGGCAAACCCGTCGAAGCGTACCGTCAAGTTCTGCTGGTACGGCAGTGAGGAGATCGGTCTCCTCGGCAGCCATGCTTTTGTCCGCGACCACAAGGATGAGCTCGATCAGCACGTGCTCATGATCAACGTCGACGTGGGCGGTCCGATCCTCGGTTCCGACGTGGCTATGGTCATGGCGGGCGAAGATCTCGTACACTTCACGGATTATCTGATGAAGATCAACGGTCTCTCCGCAAAGGTCAAGCAGAGCATCTACTCCTCCGACTCCGTTCCGTTTGCGGATGCAGGCGTTCCGGGCATCAACTTCTGCCGTTTCGGCACACAGGGTGCGTCCTTCATCCACAACCGTTTTGATCAGATGTTCTTCCTCTCCGCAGAGGCACTGGGCAAAACCACCGAGATCGTTCTCGCATTTGCCGACGCCGTCATCAACGCGGTCGTATTCCCGGTCGAGAAGAAGATCCCGGATAACATCAAGCAGGACGTCGACAAGTATCTCTATAAGAAAGAGCTTGCCGAAGCTGCTGAAAAGAACGCATAATGAAAAGGTTTTCGATCGCGTCCGTGCCCCATCTGGTGCACGGACGCACTACGGAGGAAAGAGAGCCGCTCACTCTGTTCTGGACGGCGTCCGGCCTGGAGCTCAATGTCCGCGCGTCGGAGCTGTGGGTGGAGATAAATGCGGATTGGTCGATCCATGAGCCGTGGTACAGCTTTGTGATCAACGGGACGTTCTTTTCCCGCCGCATGGCGGACAAGGGCACACATCGGGTCTGTGTCTTCCGCGGTACGGATCCGGACACGGTCAAAAATGTGCGTATCATTAAAGATACACAGGCGTATTCCGCCGATGATGCAAGTCTGCTGCAGATCTGCGCGTTGGAGACCGACGGCAGCTTCGAGGAAGTGCCGGAACGAAAGCTGAAGCTGGAGTTCATCGGAGACAGCATCACGAGCGGCGAGGGTGATATCGGAGAAGCGGCGTATCCGTGGGATTGGGCATCCATGATCTTCTCCGCGGAGAATAATTACGCGGTGCAGGTCGGCCTCAAAACGGATGCGGATATCCGAGTGCTTTCTCAAAGCGGCTGGGGCGTGGGCTGCGCGTGGAACAATAACCCGCACGAAGCCATTCCGCCCGTCTATGAGGAGGTCTGCGGACTTCTTTCGGGAGAAAGAAACGCGAGGCTCGGCGCGCATGAGCCGAACGACTTCTCTGCATGGCAGCCGGATGTGATCTTTATCAATCTCGGCACGAACGACTGCGGTTCGTTCAATCAGCCGGCATGGTGCGATGAAGCATCCGGAGAGCGTTTCCAAAACCGCAGGAACGCGGACGGAACCATGTGCGGGGAAGATGTCGAACGCTTCGTCGAAACAGCCAAGGCGTTTCTTTATAAGCTGCGCAGATGTAATCCGAAGGCGGAGCTTGTCTGGATCTACGGCATGCTCGGCCATGACATGGAGCCTGCGCTGCGTACCGCAGTGGAGCGATATATCGCGGAGACGGGGGACGAAAAAGCGGAATTTCTGCCGCTTACCGACGACCTCGCTCATCGCGGCGCACGGAGCCATCCGGGCGTGAAAGCGCATCGGACGGCAGCCGGGGAGCTCATACGGTATCTGAATTTATAATTTTTTTTGCGGACCGGAGGTTTCCGGTCCGCTCTTTTATGCGGAGAAATATGCATTTTGTTTTGTCAACCGAATTTTGGGGCTGTTTTTTGGCAGAAAAAGGGGCGTAAAGGTGTATGTATGTACGCTCCACAGAAAAAATGAACGAATACAGGACATATTTCGACAAAAAACGGGAAAAGAGCTAAATATGGGGTGTTTTCGAGCCTGTAAAGTAAAGCTGCTTTACAATAGAGGATGAATTGTGTCCGTAATAATATACGAAGCAAAATGTAAAAAACGCCTGTTTTGCAGAAATTTTGTAAACTTACCGGTATATTTATTCATAAAAATGCAAAAGAAAACTATGTTCGATTGAAAAAAGGTGACGCTTTTTTTGCAAAATGCACATAGGTGAAAATCAGAAAAAACACAAAACCCCAAATTTTTCCAATCATTTTGTCGAAATAATTTGAGTTGCAAGTTATTATGTAAATTTAAGTTATGCGAAATTGAGCACATTGCACAAAATGAGCCGTTTTCGAAAATTTGACAGCCGCGTGTTTGAACAAGTATACTCTCTTCGAAGATAATAAGCTTTCTGTCCGCGTTGTATTTGGCGTTTTTTTAGAAGGACGGAAGGGGTATTCCGGCGGGCAAACGTCCGGAAGAGCCAATGAGTATGTATGTCCCTTATATACGATTGAGGAGCGAATAAGCTCCGGGAGAGTCTGTTCTATTGAAAGGAGCAGGATATGAGACACGTAAAAGGTTCCAATACCAAAAGAAGAGGTTTGACGCGTGCGCTGATCGTTTCTCTGATGATCGTCGGTATCGTCGTCAGCTCCGTTGTTACCGCAGTTGCGAACTCTGTAGATATTACGGTGTTTGACGGGGAAGACAGATATTCCTTCAGTATGATCGGTGCTGACGCAGAGAGCATCCTCGCAAGAGCGGAGACGGAAGGCATGAAGCCGATCTCCACGATCGACGAGTGCGTATTCTCCGAGTCCTCCACGGTGCTGACGGTTCAGCGTAATGTCCGAGCGAGCATCCACGTGGACGGCGAGGTGCACAGCCTTGTAGTTCCGCAGGGCTCCGTTCTGGCCGATGCGCTGAAGAATAACGGCATCGAGCTCGGAGCACACGACAAGGTCGAGCCTGCAGCGGATACGGTTCTGACAAAGGACATGACGGCAGAGATTGTTCGCACCAGCCTCATCACGGTCGAGGCGGACGGTGAGCAGTATGAAGTCGAGCTGACCGAGGGCACGGTTTCCGATGCACTTGAGGCAGCCGGTGTTCAGCTCGATATCGTAGATACCGTTTCCCCCGCACAGCACACCCCGATCAAGGATGATATGGTCATCACGGTGCAGCGCGGCCTGATGGTCACCGTTCTCGCGGACGGCAAGGCCGTGACAAAGCGTGTTGCAGCCGAAGATGCTGAGACGGCCGTTGCACAGGCGGGCGTTGAGCTCGGCGAGGACGACAACCTCTATCTCGTTTACGAGGAGGCCGAAGTCCTTGCGGCAAGAAGCACGAACGTGAGAACGGGGTCCGTTCTTCGTGTCGAGCGCATCACAAAGGAAACAGCGGTGGAGACCGAGGTGCTCGAGTTCGAAACCGTCTATAAAGAAGTTGAGGGCAAGTATAAGGATCAGGAAACCGTCGTAACACGCGGTAAGAACGGCGAGAAGCAGGTAACCTATGAGGTCACCTTTGCGGACGGCGTGGAGATCAACCGCACGGTCGTCTCCGAAGAGATCCTTTCCGAGGCCGTAGACAAGGTCGTTGAGCGCGGCACGGAAACAAGAGCGGACAGCAAGGGCAACGGCACGTTCGTTGACCACACCGGTACAACGGTTGGTTACGACTGGGCGATCACCGGTGAGTGCACCGCATATTCTTGGGAGGCAGGCTCCGTGACGGCGATGGGTACATCGGTACAGCACGGATACGTTGCCGTAAACCCGAATGTGATCCCGTACGGCTCGCTGCTGTACATCACCTCTCCGAACGGTGAGTGGAACTACGGCTACTGCTACGCGATGGATACCGGCGGCGCTGCAATGTCCGGACGCATCATCGCAGACCTCTTCTACGACTCCGAAGACTACTGCAATGAGTTCGGCAGACGTCAGATGACCGTTTATGTGGTCGAAGAAAGCAAATGGCCGGACGGCTGGAAATAAAAAAATTTAGCGGATGGCTTCGGCCGTCCGCTTTTTGTATGTGTCGCGGGCGGAATACACAAGGGATTGTGATGCGAAAAAAGTCGCATAAAATCTGAAAAAAATTTGCAAAAAGGGGTTGCATTTTCGGAACTTGCCTGCTATAATAAATCCTGCGTGACTGCGACAGATATGCGTTGAAGCGGGAGGTTGCGGCTCAGAGAGCCGGTTTTTCCGTGGAGTATGTCCGATTTTAAACCGGGCGATGACAATTGAAGCTGAGCGGCTCCCCGTGTGGAGTGGCGCGCGGAACCATGCGCTGATTTCTAAGGCGCACAGGCCGGACATAAATATGCTTCGATGGTTTTTATGTGGGTTCTGTGTTGTACACTGACCCGGAAAATCCCGGATTTCACCTCGAGTGAATATCCGGTTTTTATATGGCTTCCAGGCGAAACACCCGGAGCAGTGTTAACAAAAACCCGTCAAATTGCAGCAGTGCTGCAGGCCCGCCAACTAAAAATTTACAGGAGGCGATTTACGTGGCAGTCAAAGAAAAGATCAGGATAAGAATTAAGGGTTACGATC
>JAGAOD010000064.1 GCA_017623855.1 Clostridia bacterium | reverse complement strand
TCATTCGTCTTTTCCATCGGAATCCTCCTTTACTCCGAGTGCTTCCGCAAGCAGCTCGGTGAAGTAGACAACCGGGATCTGAGAACCGTTCTTCTCCAGGTTATAGCGGCAGAGCGGGCAAGCGGTGACGATCATTTCCGCGCCCTGTGCCTTCGCGTTACGGAGCACGTCGCGGCTGCGCTTTTTCGCAAAGTCGGGATTTTCGAGCACGACATAGCCGCCGCAGCACTCGTTGCGGCTCGCCCATGAGACGGGCTCTGCGCCGAGGGACAAGAGCATATCCTCCATAATGCGCGGATTTTCGGGGTCGTCGAGCTCTAAAACCGCATGGGGCCTAAGAAGCAGACAGCCGTAATACGCGGCGATTTTTTTGCCCGAAAGCGGATTTTTTACCTTCCCGCGAAGCGTATCAAAGCCGACAACGTCGCGCAGGACCTCCAAAAGGTGCAGCACCTCGGTTTCGCCGTGATATGCATTTTCTTCCGCCATAAAGCGGTTCACCTTGTCAGAAAATTCCCCGTCCGTTTGCATCGCAAAATTTGTCTGCTTTACGACGTTATGGCACGCGGAGCACACGGTGACGAGCGGCTGATTTTTGGAGAGTGCTGCCTTTAGGACGCGAACGCTCGCTAACTTTGTGACGACCTCATCCTTCGAGGACGTAAACACGCCGCCGCAGCACTGAAAATCGTCGACCTCTTCGAGCGTCACGCCGAGTGCTTCCGCCGAACGGCGCGCGTAAATATCCAGTTCCTTCGCTGTATTTTTCAAGGTACAGCCGGGAAAATAACTCATTTTCATAAAAGACATCCTTAAATACGCTGATTGAAAGCCCGGTGTTTCCGGTATCTAATTATTATACCAATTTACGGCGAAAATCGCAATATGCAAAACCCGCCGCAAAACCGTCCCTTCCCCCTTGTCCGCGGGCCCGAATTGTGTTATATTGAGTACAGGAAAGGCTCGAAAGCCGCTTTGGGAGGAAGGAATATTGAAGATCATATTTGTCCGCCACGGACACCCGAATTATGAGAAAAACTGTCTGACGGAATTAGGTCATAAGCACGCGGCAGCCGCTGCCGAACGGCTTAAAAACGACGGCATCGAGGAGATCTACAGCTCCCCGTACGGCCGCGCCGTCGAGACCGCCGAGCACACCGCAAAGGCGCTCGGCTTAGAGATCAAGATCCTCGACTTCATGCATGAGATCGTCTGGGGCGAGCCGGGCGGAAAGCCGTATGAGGGCGGTCACCCGTGGAGCACCGCCGACGAAATGGCAAAGCGCGGGGACGATCTTTTAGACCCGAACTGGCAGGAAAACAGCCTGTTTAAGGGAAATCAGCTGATCAAACACAACGAGTGGCTCTCCGCAGAGCTTGACAAGTGGCTCGAGACCATGGGCTACACGCGCGAGGGGAACGCGTACCGCGTCAGGGGGAACACAAAGCGCACGGTCGCGCTCTTCAGCCACGGCGGCTCGTCCGTCTCCGCGATCGCACATCTGATGAACCTGCCGTATCCGTTCGCGATCTACACCATCAACCCCGATTACACCGCGATCATCGAAGTGAATTTCAGCGACGAGGAAGGCACGCTGACCGTCCCGAAATTCGGTCTTGTGCACGACGCAAAGCACATCGAGAACCTCAAAACAGAAACGATTTTCGGTAACTGAACCGATACATACAAAAAGGAGGAGCACCCATGCCCAGAATTTCCGAACTGAAAAGCAGCCCCGTCATCACAAAGCTGGATAAGCCGATCTTCACAGCCGCGGACATCCCGTACGATGCAAGCCTCATTTTTAACGCAGGCGTCATCAAGCACAACGGCAAATACGTGATGATCTTCAGAAACGACTACGGCACCGACAAAGAGCGCTTCGAAAACGAAGGCAAGCACTTTGACGGTACTTCTGTCGGCGTTGCCGTCAGCGACAACGGCGTCGACGGCTGGAAGGTCTTCGAAAAGCCGCTCATCGACAGCCGCGACTACGAGGGCACGGAGATCGACCGTCTGTATGATCCGCGCATCATGAAGATCGACGGTCAGCTCTACCTCTGCCTCGCCATGGACACAAAGCACGGCCTGCGCGGCGTCATCGCGACCCTCTCCGACACACTCGACAGCTTCGAGATCGTCAGCGCCTCCGCACCGGACAACCGCAACATGGTTCTGTTCCCGGAAAAGATCAACGGGCTTTACTGCCGTCTCGAGCGCCCGATGCCGGTTTACAGCCGCGGACGCGACCGCTTCGACATCTGGTTCTCCGCTTCCCCCGACCTGCGCTACTGGGGCGACAACGAGCTCGTCCTCGGCGTCGAGGCGATCCCCTATGCAAACGACAAGGTCGGCCCGGCAGCACCGCCGATCAAGACCGAAAAGGGCTGGCTGACCCTCACCCATGTGGTTGACCGTGACGAGAGCCGCGGCAAGAACGGCTGGGAAAAGAGCTGGAAAAAACGCTACACCGCGGGCATCATGATGCTCGATCTGAATGACCCGACCAAGGTGCTCGGCGTATGCAAGGAACCGCTCATCGCGGCCGACCTGCCCTATGAGAACGAGGGCGGCTTCCGCGAGGACGTTATCTTCCCCTGCGGCATGATCCTTGAAGACGACGGCGAAGTCAAGATCTACTACGGCGCAAGCGACACCGTCACCTGCCTCGCCACCGCCAACGTCAACGACCTCATCGACCTGTGCCTGAAATAAACCATAACGCAAAAGCGGCGTACCGAAATCGGTACGCCGTAATTTTTTGGGGTTCATTCCACCATCATTTGCTTCATGGATGAATACGCATCATGCACTATACTCGAGTAATCGTCGCCGGCTTGATATGCAGTAAAGCATTCTGCCGCCATTTCTTCTATGACACCGTTGAGCGCCCCGACAAATTGCACATTCGTG
>JAGAOD010000063.1 GCA_017623855.1 Clostridia bacterium | reverse complement strand
ATCAATATCTACACGGAAGCCAAGACCATGCGGCTCGATATCAACACACGCCGCAACCTTGAGCTTTTGGAAACGATGCGCAATAAGGAGAGAAGAGGCTCTCTGCTTTGGGTACTCGATAAGACTAAAACCGCTATGGGCAAGCGTTTGATCCGTTCCTGGCTTGAGCAGCCGCTTCTGAGCCCTGCAAAGATCGCGCTGCGTCAAAATGCGGTTCAGGAACTGTTTGATAACCGTCCGCTTCTGGATGCGCTTATTGATACAATGACCGGTATTTTCGACCTCGAACGCATCATGACGCGTGTGGTATACGGCTCGGTAAACGGTAAGGATCTTCGCGCGCTCTGGTCCGCGCTGACACGTCTGCCGCAGCTGAAGGCATTGGCTGCACAGTGCGAATCGACGATGCTGCGCAGCATTGAAAAACAGATGGATGCGCTCGAGGATATCTGCGCGCTGATCGATGCTGCGATCGAGGAGGATCCGCCTCATACGATCCGTGAGGGCGGGATCATCCGTGAGGGCTACAGTGCTGAGCTGGATGCTGTAAAAAATGATATGAAGAACGGCAAGCAGCTGATCGCAGAGCTCGAAGCCCGTGAGCGCGAAGCGACCGGTATTCCGAAGCTTCGTGTCGGCTTTAACCGTGTTTTCGGTTACTATCTTGAGGTGTCCAATTCCTTTAAGGATAAGACGCCGCAGCATTACATACGTAAGCAGACGCTGGCAAACGGCGAGCGTTATATCACCGAGGATCTTAAAGTACTCGAAAACCGCATCTTAGGTGCGAGTGAAAAGTCCATCGCAATGGAGTCGAAGCTCTTTGAGGACGTCCGACATAAGATCGCCGATCAGCTTACGAGAATTCAGGAAACCGCCAAAGCGATCGCACAGCTCGATGTACTCGCTTCGTTTGCGACCGTTTCCATTCGCAACGATTATACCCGTCCGAGCATCACGATGAACGGACGCATCTATTTGAAAGACAGCCGTCACCCGGTCGTTGAAACGCTGCTTGGCGGTTCACAGCCGTTTGTTCCGAATGATCTGGATATGGATCCGAACAACAACCGTGTGTCGATCATCACCGGCCCGAATATGGCGGGTAAATCGACGTATATGCGTCAGGTTGCGGTGATCGTGATCATGGCACAGATCGGTTGCTTTGTGCCGGCCTCCAAAGCGGAGATCGGTATTGTGGACGGCATTTACACGCGTGTTGGCGCGTCGGATGACCTTGCTGCCGGTCAATCGACCTTCATGGTTGAAATGGCTGAGGTCGCGGACATTCTGAAAAATGCGACCGCGGACAGCCTTCTGATCCTTGATGAGATCGGACGAGGCACATCCACCTTTGACGGCATGAGCATTGCGCGCGCGGTCATTGAGTATGTGCACGACAAAAAGCTCTGCGGTGCAAAAACGTTGTTTGCGACGCATTACCATGAACTGACGGAGCTCGAAGAGCTGCTGCCCGGTGTGCGCAATTTCAGTATTGCGGTCAAGAAGCGCGGTGACGATATTACGTTCCTCAGGCGCATCGTTCGCGGCGGCGCTGACGACAGCTTCGGCATCGAGGTTGCAAAGCTCGCCGGTGTGCCGGATAAGGTCGTAAAGAGAGCAAAACAGGTCCTGCAGAGTCTGGAAAGCGGCGACATCGTCGCTGCCAGAAAGAGCCCCGCGCCGCAGAAGGCAGAGGAGCCGATCCAGCTCACCATGCTTACAAAGGACAATGAGGTCATCAGTAAGCTTAAGTCGGTCGACGTCAACACTTTGACACCGATCGAGTCCATGAATCTTTTATTTGAACTTGCCAATATGCTGAAAGACTGATGAGAGGAGGCGCTCGGCATGGGAAAAATTCATGTGCTGGACAAGCACGTAGCCGAGCTGATTGCTGCCGGTGAGGTCGTTGAACGGCCGTCCTCGGTGATCAAGGAGCTCGTTGAAAACTCAATAGATGCCGGCGCTTCGATCGTTACGGTTGAAATTCGCCGCGGCGGCGTGACTTATATTCGGGTCACGGACAACGGCAGCGGCATTCAGCGTGAAGATGTAGCCACGGCCTTTCTGCGTCATGCCACGAGTAAGGTGCGTGAAAAAGACGATCTCGATGCGATCCTGACACTCGGTTTCCGCGGTGAGGCCTTGGCGTCCATTTCGGCGGTTTCGCATGTGGATCTGATCACCAAGACCGCGGACAGTGAGATTGGTACGCATTATGCCTGTTCCGGCGGCAATGAGGTTTCCGTTGAGGATGCCGGCTGCCCGAACGGTACGACGATCACGGTTCGGGATATATTCTATAATGTTCCCGCCCGCATGAAGTTCCTCAAAAAGGACACGGCGGAAGGAAATTCCGTTGCGGGTCTGATGGATAAGATCGCGCTGTCTCATCCGGAGATCTCCTTCAGATTGATCCGTGATGGAAAGGAAACACTGCATACGCCCGGTGACGGTAAACTGGTCTCCGCGATCTATGCCGTGTTCGGGAAGGAGTTTTCCACAAACCTTATTCCGCTCAAATACTCCTATAACGGCATTCGTGTACATGGTTTTATTTCTTCTCCCGCGGGAAGCCGTCCGAACCGTACGATGCAGAATTTCTTCATCAACGGACGCTTTATCCGCAGCCGTACGGCAGCGGCCGCGCTTGAAGAAGCCTATAAGGGCTCTATTATGGTCGGTAAATTTCCGGCTTGTGTGCTGCATCTGGAATTGCCGAGCGAGGTCGCGGAGGTCAATGTACATCCCGCAAAGTTGGAGGTCCGTTTTGTCAATGAACGCCCGGTCTTTGATGCCGTATATCACGGTGTGAAGTCTGCGCTGAGTGCTAACAGGGAAACAAAAGCGCTTGAGCTCACGGGGCACAAGAAGGCCGTTAATCCTTATATTCCGGATGTAGTAGAGAAACCCGTTCAGACAAGGATCACGGCACCCACAGCGCCTGTGATCCGTCCCGAGATCAGGAGACAGGAACCGGTCAGTAAGCCGGCTGTCTTACCGCAGGCGCCGGTGCGCGAGCGTGTTTTTGATGACAGTGCCGTTTTTACGGAGAAGGAAGATAAGATCACTTCGATCAGGACTTCTATCGAGCGTGTTTTGGATATTGAACCGCAGCCGGAACCGGTAAAGCCTGTTGTGTCCGTGCAGGATAAGGTGATCCCGAAGGTCAGTATCGATATTGAGGTTGAACCTGAAGACGAGATCGTGACAGTAAAGTCCGAAGAAAAGCCGACGGCGGTTTCCGCAGCCGAGGATGAACCGGTTTTGGTT
>JAGAOD010000062.1 GCA_017623855.1 Clostridia bacterium | reverse complement strand
TGCCGGAGGCATTTTCGGGGTTGACCCCGCCGGTGACGACCTCGCCCGCGCCCGCAAGCTCGCGGGTGCTCTGGATCAGCTCATGCTGCAATCGCTCGACATCCGCGGACATCTGCGCCGGGCTGATATGCGCGAAAACCTTCGCGACATCGTCGACCGATGCGCCGCCGCGCACCTTGACCGTCCCGCCGACCGTGTCGAGCGCCGCCGGGTTCGCGATCTTGTCCATGTTCGCGACCTTCTGCGGGTACGCCGTATTTTTCACCGTGACCGCGCGGCGCATGGCGGTCTTGTTCGTCTCTAACTGGTTCGGGATGAGGTGGCGCACCTCGCCCTCACCGCGGGCGGAGCCCTTCTTTTCCTCCCACAGGACGTGCGCGACGGGATAGAGCGTGAGGCCCGAATCCGCGTCGGTCTTTATTTCGACGTAGCGCGTCGCCTGCGAGAAGCGCACCGTGCCGCCCTCCTTCCAGAGCTTTGTGACGAGCGTACACATGTCGTCCGCCTCGAATTTCGCCGCCTCGCCCGCCTCCTCGGTGACACAGCCGTCGCCGACGATGTACTGCAGTTCCACCGGCTCGACGCCGAGCTTTTCCGCCATGCGGCGCACCTCCGTCACCGGCTTGCGCTGCTTTATGAGTATGTACGGCTGGCTCTGGAGGTCCGGATCGTTCTCGTTGCCGTAGAAGATGTCGGTCTTGTTCAGAAGCTCGTTCACGGGCAGGCCGGTCGTGGGATCGGCGGTGACGTAGATGATGCCCTCGTCGTTGATCGCCGCATCCTTGACGGCGGCGCGCAGCTTCATGTCCATGCTGTCGCGCTCCCAGATATCCGCCGCCTTGCGACTTAAAAGCGCGCAGAGCTGCTCGCTCTCCGGCGTGCGGTCGGCGGAAAAGCCCGGGGAATAGACGATCGCGTAGAGGTTCGTCAGCACGATGCCGGTCTTGTAGCGGACGATCGGCTTGATGAAATTGTACTGCACCTTCTCGACGCCCTGCACCTTCAGCCCGTACCACTGGTCGCCGTTGTACATGCGATAGTTGCGGTCGGTGTCGTCAAACACGCCCATCAAGCGGCAGTACCGCACCCCGCGCTCATACAGCGTCCACACGTCCGTCTCCCTGATTTCTTTCAGATCCAAATGTTTATCACCTCGTTTGTTCATTTGTTCATATAAGCATATGTACGCGATATCGCCCCGCGCACAAAAGCCGTACCCCACTATACCGCACCGCGCAGGCCGTTCTCTATACACACATATGGTGAAAGTTTTTTACATGCGCGCTTCGCGGAGCAAGCCGCAATATCACTCCGGCGCAGTCGGAATATCACTGGAAATTCAGCGTCAAAAACGCTGAATTTCCTCCTGCCCCATCCCCGTTCCGTCGTACACGTCGATGTTGCGGAGCATGGTCTCGACGGCTTTTTGGGACTTCATGTCCTCGTCCGGCACGTTGAGCGGCTCATCCTCGAGGATCATCGGCGCGGTCTCCCCGCCGTTCGCTCTCCCCTCCGCCGCCCGCACGCCGATCCAAAAACAAGCCGCGTTCGAAACAAAAAACAGCACAAGGGTCAATAGGTTTTCCATGGTTTCACCGCCTTTCGGGTTGAAGATGAAAGATGAAAGATGAAAGATGAAAGATAAGAGATGAAAGTGGAAAGATGAAAGTGGAAAGTTGCGGCGGCTCGCGTTCGCTCGCTATTATATGTTCCGTGCCGGAGGCGGGCAAATGCCTCCCCCGCTCCCCTTTCCCGTCCCCCCTTACCTCGATCCGGTTTTTGTGTGGTTTGTTAAATATTTAACAAACTACTATTTATTCCTGTCAGTCTGAGGGTTTGCAGAGGGGATGCGTAGGGCGGCGGCGCCTCCCTCTGACGAGGGAGGTGGATTTCGCCAAAGGCGTAAGACAGAGGGAGAGAAAGGTTTGAAGGGTACAGGCAGCCAGCGGTTAAACGCCAGTCTTCTCTCCCTCAGTCATTTTCTTGCGAAAATGCCAGCTCCCTCATCAGAGGGAGCCTTTCGGCGGGAGCAAGCCCCCGCCCTACGTATTGCCTTTGGATGCGATGCTGTAGGGGACGGGTTCCCCGCCCCGATATGCTGCGATCCGGCGGGACGGGAGACCGATCAATCGCTTCAGCGATTTGCGCCCCTACAGCGATTTGCGCCCTACAAGGCGCGCCGTCCCCCTCTATTTCCCGTCCCCCTTACCCTCGACCCGGTTTTTGTGTAGTTTGTTAAATATTTGACAAACTATCATTTATTCACGAATTTTGAGGGAGATCGG
>JAGAOD010000061.1 GCA_017623855.1 Clostridia bacterium | reverse complement strand
GGGGATAAAGATATTATTTGCGACGCGGGAGACGATGTCGATCATAATATTTCTCGCGTCGGAGGATGCGGTGATATCGAGCAAAACGAGCTCATCCGCATTCTGTCGGTCGTATTCGATCGCAGCCTCCACCGGGTCACCGGCGTCGCGCAGATTGACAAAATTTGTTCCTTTTACAACGCGTCCGTTTTTAAGGTCGAGACACGGGATAATGCGCTTTGCGTACATCAGACAGAACCTCCCGTTTTCTTGATCATTTCGGCAAAATTCCTGAGCAGGGAAAGACCGGTCGAGCCGCTCTTTTCCGGGTGGAACTGACAGGCCATCAGATTGTTTTTCTGCACGGCGGCATGAATGGTCACACCGTACCGTGTTTCGGCGGAGACAATTTCCTCCTCCGCTTTGAGATAATAGGAATGGACAAAGTAGACATAGGGGTCATCGGGGATGCTTTCAAAGAGACCGGTCGGCTTTTTTATGTTCAAGGAATTCCAGCCCATGTGCGGGATCTTGAGTCCCTCGCCGGCGGGAATACGGACGATCTTACCCTTCAGAAGACCGAGACCCGGAACGCCCGGGGATTCCTCACTGCTTTCGAAGAGGATCTGCAGGCCGAGACAAATGCCGAGGAACGGCTTTCCGGATTCGATAAATGAGCGGATCGGCTGTTCAAGACCGCGGCGGCGAAGCTCAAGCATGGCGTCTCCGAAGGAGCCGACGCCGGGCAGTATGGCGGCATCCGCCGAGAGCAGCTCGTCCGCGTTCTGCGTGACCGTCACTTCCTCACCGAGATGCAGAAGCGCCTTTTCCACACTTCGGATGTTTCCGGCACCGTAGTCTATGATCGCGATCATAAAATCACCTCTTCGCTTTATCGTGGTAATATAGTAGCACAATATTACATGTGTGTCAAGACATAATAATCACCGCCGACAGGGCGCATAAGCTGTCCGCATTGTGCATATTCATTTGTGAATATCAGAGCAGAGGAGCGGTTTTCGATATGGATATAAAGCGGAGAACGGTCAAACGGTCACTGTGTCTTATGCTTGCACTTTGGCTTACGGTGTACATATTCCCTGCAGCGGCGGTCCATGCTGTGGGGCCGGAGCTTCCCGCAAAGGCGACACTGCTGATGGAGTATTCGACGGGGGAGGTGCTTTCGGAAAAGAATGCACACGACAGAATGCCCTGCGCGTCGATCACCAAGGTCATGACGCTGCTTCTTGTTTTTGAAGCGATTGAAGCGGGCACGCTCCGTTTTGACGATGTGCTGACTGCGTCTGCCCACGCTGCCGGTATGGGCGGCTCGGATATATGGCTGCGTGAGGGTGAGCAGATGAATGTGGATGATCTCATAAAGGCCTGTGTCGTGATGAGCGCGAACGATGCGGCGGTCGTGCTTGCCGAGGCGGTTTCCGGTACGGAGGATGCGTTTGTCGCGCGGATGAATGAGCGGGCGCAGGAGCTCGGCATGCAGGACACCGTCTTCAAAAACTGCAACGGACTGGACGAAGAGGGGCATCTGACGAGCGCATACGATGTTGCCGTTATGAGCCGCGCGCTGATGGCACATGAGCGCATCTACGATTACACGCTGATCTGGATCGATCACGTGCGCGGGGGAGACACACAGCTTGTCAACACGAATAAGCTTGTCCGCTCGTACAGCGGCATCAAGGGGCTGAAAACAGGCACGACGGGTGCGGCGGGCAGCTGTATCACGGCATGTGCCGAAAGAAACGGGATGACGCTGATCGCCGTTGTGCTCGGTGCGGAGAATACAAACGACCGCTTTTCGGCGGCAGCCTCTCTTATGGACTACGGCTTTTCAAACTGGAAGACCGTAACGCCGGAATGTCCCGAGCTGCCCGTCCTGCCCGTAAGGCTCGACATGGCAGAGCAGGTTCGGGTGACCTGCGGTATGCCGTCCGACGTGCTGGTTTCGGTTTCCGGTCAGGGCGGGGTCACGGTGGAGCTCGAGCTTCCGGATGAGCTGGAGGCGCCGGTCGAAGAAGGCGAACGGGTCGGAAAGCTCTGCGTGCTGCTCGACGGTGCGGTCGTGGAAGAGCTGCCGGTCACGGCGGGCGAGACGGTTCCGAAGGTGACCTTTCGGTCGGCGTTTTTGTATTTACTGAGACATTTTTTCTGCGGCAGGGAGGCGCCTGCTGTCTGAATATAAATGCATACACGAACAGGCGTGGAGAATTGCGGCGTAAACACTGCAGTTCTCCGCTTTTTTCTGCCTTTTTCGACAGCGGACCCCCGTTACTGTGAAAATCATTTTGCAAACATTTTGTGAAAATAACAATCAAGTCTTGAAAAATGCTACAAGTTATTGTAAAATAGGAACAGTAAAGTGATACGCTTACCCTGTAAGGGGTCTCTAAGTATTAGGAGGAGTAAAACTATATGGCATTAAAGTTGGATTGTGGCTATCTGAAGGAGGCCATCCGAGATCATGAATATACCATGATGCAGCCGCTTGTTAAGTGTGCACATGATCTGCTCGAGTCCCGTCAGGGCCCCGGCAATGATTTCCTCGGTTGGATCAATCTGCCGACAGATTACGATAAAGAAGAGTTTGCACGCATTAAGGAAGCTGCTGCTCGCATTCAGAAGAATACGGACATTTTTATTGTCATCGGTATCGGCGGCTCTTATCTCGGTGCACGTGCGGCTATTGAATTTTTGAAGAGCGAAAACTACAATGCACTCAAGAAGGACACACCGGACATTTACTATGCCGGCAACAGCATTTCTTCCACAGCTCTGGCTGAGCTCGTTTCCATCTGTGAGGGCAGAGATATTTCCATCAATATGATCTCGAAGTCCGGTACCACAACGGAGCCGGCGATCGCATTCCGCGTATTCCGTGAGATCCTTGAGAAGAAGTACGGCAAGGAAGAAGCAAGAAAGCGCATCTTCTGTACGACGGACAAGGAAAAGGGCACACTGAAGCATCTGGCAGATACGGAAGGCTACGAGACCTTCGTCGTTCCGGATGACATCGGCGGCCGTTTCTCCGTTCTGACTGCTGTCGGTCTGCTTCCGATCGCGGTTGCAGGCTGCGATATCGACGCACTCATGGCCGGTGCAAGAAAAGCACAGGAAATGTACTGCGATCCGGATATCGAGAAGAACGATTGCTACAAGTATGCAGCGATCCGCAACATTCAGTACAACAAGGGCAGAACCAGTGAGGTCATCGTCAGCTACGAGCCGTGCTTCAACATGATGAACGAATGGTGGAAGCAGCTCTTCGGCGAAAGTGAAGGCAAGGACGGCAAGGGCCTGTTCCCGAACTCCGTAACCTTCTCCACAGACCTGCACTCTCTCGGCCAGTATATTCAGGACGGCAGACGCCGTATCTTTGAGACAGTCATCCAGTTCGAGAAGCCGAAGCACGAGATCGTCATCGGCCATGACCCGGATAATGTCGACGGTCTAAACTTCCTCGAAGGCAAGAGCATGGACTACATCAACAAGAAGGCATTCCAGGGTACGGCTTTGGCACATACCGACGGCAGCATTCCGAACGTAGTTCTGCACGCTCCGGACTTCTCCGAGGATACACTCGGTCAGATCATTTACTTCTTCGAAAAGGCTTGCGCAATTTCCGGTTATATGCTGGGCGTCAATCCGTTCGACCAGCCCGGTGTTGAGAGCTACAAGAAGAACATGTTTGCACTGCTTGGCAAGCCCGGCTACGAGGAAGCCAAGGCAGCACTGGAAGCAAGACTTTCCTAATATAACTCAGGCGTAAATCCGTTTATGCGGAATAAAATAAACAGGAGGACTTCATTATGATCACTCTCTTAATTGGTAAAAAAGGTTCCGGCAAGACCAAGAAGCTTATCGAACTGGCTAACGCTGCAGTAGAAAGCTCCAACGGTAACGTTGTTGTTATCGAAAAGGGCCTCAAGCTTACATATGATATCTCCCATAAGGCTCGTCTGGTTGACTCCGATGCATACGGCATTCAGGGTATGGACGCACTCGTCGGTTTCATCAGCGGTATCTGCGCTGCTAACTACGACGTTACAGATATCTTCATCGACTCCACACTGAAGATCACCGGCAACGGTGTTGCTGAGGTCGAGCCGATCACCATGAAGCTGAAGGCACTCTCCGAGGCTAGCGAAGCAAACATCTTCCTGCTGGTTTCCGCAGACGAGACTGAGCTTCCGGAAGCAGTTCTGGAGTACGTAGCTAAGTAATTTTTCTCTGAAAGATTCAGAAAAAGCGGCGCTTCGGCGGATGACCTCTGCCGAACGCCTTTTTTCGGCAGGAATTATCTTAGAATTTTCAAATTTTCCTTGACAAAAGTCCGTCTGGTACTTATAATATATCAGTACGGTATGAGGATACCTATGCTTATCGATTTGAAGAAATATTTCTCAGGTGAGAATGTTGAACAAAAGATCGACTATTGTATCGATCTTTCGGACGTCGAGATCGACGGCGCCAAGCCGTTCGTTTCTCCGGTCCATATCGTAGGCGACATTAGGGCTTTCGCATCCAGCGCGGAGCTGAACGTTGAAGTCAGCTATGCGTTTTCGATGCCGTGCAACAGATGTCTGGCGGAAACCAGAAAAGAGCTATCTCACAGCATTTCTCACGTGTTGGTGAATAAGCTGAATGATGAAGAGGATTTTGACGATTATATCGTTGTGGAAGGCGAAACGCTGGATCTCGACGAGCTCGTTTACTCCGACATCGTTCTTCTTACTCCGCCGAAGTACGTCTGCAGTGAGGACTGCAAAGGGCTTTGTCCCACCTGCGGTAAAAACCTCAACGAAGGCGACTGTGCCTGCGAAAAGCAGCATACAGATCCCCGTCTGGAGGCTCTGCGGCAGCTGCTGAATTGATTCCAGATCATCAAAAGTTTTACTTTACTATAAGGAGGTGCTGACGATGGCGGTACCCAAGAGAAAAGTGTCCAGTGCAAGACAGAATAAGAGACGTTCCAACGTTTGGAAGCTTGACGCTCCTGCCCTTATGAAATGCCCGCAGTGCGGAGAGTATAAGACACCTCACAGGGTTTGCGGTAACTGCGGTTACTACAACGGCAGAGAAGTTGTTAAGAAGGCTTGATCGTCTTCCGGCAATAATTGCGCAAATGTAGAGAAGGGGCAGATTACGCTCCTTCTCTATTGTTTTATTCTTAACAAATGCTGTTAAGACAGTGAAAGGAGGCGGCAGAGCGATGGCCGCAGAGATTTTCGGTGTTCAGCCGGGCAGCCTGGCGGAGCGTGCCGGAATGGAAAAGGGAGACCGTCTGATTTCCATGAACGGTCACACGATCTCCGATGTTATCGATTTCCGTTTCTACGAAACCAGTACGCATCTGTCCGTCGTTTTTGAAAAGCCGGACGGTCGGCTTCTCGAAGAGAAGATCATCAAGTCGCAGTACGGCAGGCT
>JAGAOD010000060.1 GCA_017623855.1 Clostridia bacterium | reverse complement strand
TATTTGATGGATCAGCAGCGTTCGTGCTATAATAAATGCGTGTTCTGTTTCATCGATCAGCTGCCGAAGGGGCTGCGTGAGACGCTGTACTTCAAGGACGACGATGCGCGCCTGTCCTTCCTGTTCGGCAATTACATCACGCTCACCAATATCGACGATCGCGAGATCGACCGCATCATTGAGATGCACATCAGCCCGATCAATATCTCCGTGCACACCATGAATCCCGAGCTGCGCTGCAAAATGATGCAGAACCGCTTTGCGGGAGATGCGCTCAGACACCTGCGACGTCTGGCGGAGAACAATATTCGCCTGAACTGCCAGATCGTGCTCTGTCCGGGTCTGAATGACGGAGATGAGCTCGAATACACGCTTTCTGAGTTTTATAAGTTGGGCGAATGCCTGCAGAGCGTTGCGTGTGTTCCGGTCGGTCTGACCCGATACCGCGAGGGGCTGTACCCGCTCGTTCCCTTTAACGCGGAAACGGCGGGGGATGCGCTCGGGATTTTAGAGCGCTGGGGCGATAAATTCCTGTCCGAACGCGGCTCGCGTACCGTTTTCCCGAGCGATGAATTTTACCTCATCGCAAAACGCGATCTGCCCCCTTATGAGTTTTACGAAGATTTCCCGCAGATCGAAAACGGCGTCGGTATGCTCAGAGATTTTGAAGAAGAGTTCCTTTGGGCTCTCGATGAGACGGAGGGACGACCGCTCAAGCGCCGTGTGACGATCCCGACCGGCATGGCGGCTTATCCGTTTTTGAACCGTGTTTTTGATGCACTTCGCGAGAAATTCCCGGGCCTTGAGATCAACCTTGTCCCGGTGAAAAATGAGTTCTTCGGCGGTACCGTCGACGTAACCGGTCTGCTGGTCGGACAGGATGTTCTGAAGACGCTCAAGGAAGAAGTACTCGGCGATGAAGTGCTGATCCCGTCCAACATGCTTATGGCGGACGAACCAATTTTCTTAGACGATATGACACTGGATGAGCTCAGCGAAAAGCTCGGCGTTCCGGTGAGAAGAATACAAAAAGATGCGGCAGGGCAGCTCAGAGACATGCTGGGCGAGCCGTGCGGCACAGAGTAAAGGAGGAAGAGATATGTCCAGACCGATCGTTGCTATTGTAGGCAGACCGAATGTCGGTAAATCCACACTTTTCAACAAACTGATCGGACAGCGTCTCTCCATCGTTGAAGACGTTCCGGGCGTTACCCGTGACCGTATCTTCGGCGAATGTGAATGGAAGACCCGAAAGTTTTCTCTTGTGGACACGGGCGGCATCGAGCCCGAGTCCAAGGATATCATCCTGTCGCAGATGCGCGAGCAGGCACAGATCGCGATCGACTCCGCAGATGCGATCATCTTTGTTACCGATATCCGCACCGGCATGGTCGCAACCGATCTTGACATTGCGCAGATGCTGCAGCGCAGTAATGTGCCCGTCGTCGTGTGCGTCAATAAGTGCGACACGATCGGCGATCCGCCGGCTGATTTCTACGAATTTTATAACCTCGGACTCGGTGACCCGATCCAGGTTTCCTCCGTGCACGGCCACGGCACCGGCGATCTGCTCGATGCCGTGATGGATTATCTGCCGGAGGACACAGAGGACGAGGAAGAAAGCGACATTATCAAGGTTGCCGTGATCGGTAAGCCGAATGTCGGCAAATCCTCTCTCGTTAACCGTGTTTCCGGTGAGAACCGCTGCATCGTTTCCGATATTGCCGGTACGACCCGTGATGCGATCGACACGACGATCGAGAATGCATTCGGTACATTTACCTTCATCGATACCGCCGGTCTGCGCCGCAAGAGCAAGGTTGAGGATGCCGTTGAGCATTACAGCAACCTGCGCGCTAAAATGGCTGTGGACAGAGCGGATGTGTGCGTCATTCTCATTGATGCTACGGTCGGCTTTACCGAGCAGGACTCCAAGGTCGCCGGCATTGCACACGAAGCCGGCAAGGGCTGCGTGATCGCCGTCAACAAGTGGGATGCCATCGTAAAGGATGACAAGACCATGCAGGAATACCGCGCAAAGCTCGAGAAGGACTTCTCCTTCATGTCCTATGCGCCGATCATCTTCATTTCCGCAAAAACCGGTCAGCGCCTTGACCGTCTGTTTGAGACGATCTGTCAGGTTGCTTCCAGCAATGCGATGCGCATCACAACGGGCACCCTGAACGATATCCTCGCACAGGCGACGGCACGCGTTCAGCCGCCCACCGATAAGGGCAAGCGTCTGAAGATCTACTACATGACGCAGGCTTCCACAAAGCCGCCCACATTCGTTTTCTTTGTTAATTCCAAGGAGCTGTTCCATTTCTCGTACCAGCGTTATCTCGAAAACAGAATTCGCGAGATCTTCGGTCTGACAGGTACACCTGTCCGTATGATCATTCGCGAACGCGGCGAGAAGGAGGGCGGCTGATATGAGAGGCTTTTTCGACCTCATTCTGCCTATTCTGCTCAGCGGTGCCGTCGGTTATCTTTTGGGCAGCATCAGCTTTGCCGTGATCCTTACCCGCGCCTTCATCAAGGACGATGTGCGTAATTTCGGCAGCGGCAATGCGGGCGCCACGAATGTACTTCGTGCGGCAGGCAAAAAAGCTTCGGCACTGACGTTCCTTTGTGATTTTCTCAAATGTGCAGCCAGTGTTTGGCTCGGTTATCTGATCGTTATGCACTTTATTGAGCTGTACGGTATGAACCCGAGCTATTCGAGACTTGGCGTTTATGCTGCAGGCTTTATGTGCATCATCGGCCATATGTATCCGCTCTACTTCGGCTTCCGCGGGGGAAAGGGTGTCGTTACGGCGTCTGCGATGATGTTCATGCTGGATTGGCGTGTATTCGTGATCTGCGCGATCGTGTTTTTTTCCACATTCTTTTGGAAAAAGATCGTGTCGCTCTCTTCGGTGTCTGCGGCGACCGTATATCCGTTTGCGACCTTTGTCATCACATATTTCGTTGACTTTCTTTCGGGCGGTTATGCGATCAGCTATGTTGTCATGGCCACTGCGGTCTCCGCACTTTGCGGTGCCGTGGTCGTGATCAAGCACAGAGCGAACATTAAGCGTCTGCTGCGCGGAGAGGAAAAGCCGATCTCCTTCAAAAAGAATAAAGATTGATTATATTAGGGTGTTTATTGAACGGGATAAACACCCTTTTGTTTACATAAAAAAGAATTTTATATCGGAAATCACTTGAAAATCTTGACTTTTTTGCCCATGTGTATTATGATATGAACCGAACATAATAGGTTTACAGTTTACAGAACTTCTTATAGAAGCGGTCGGACCCGATGTTTTTTACAAGCGAAAGGTGTGCACCGCAATTTTGCCTGTCGGTTTTCTCTTCCGACATTATGTGATATTGGGATAGTTGGTCTGAAAATCCGATTCAGACCGGCGGCATTCAGTTCCGTTTTCAGCACGGAAATCCGGTCGGCGGATCGTCTGAGGTCGCTCCCTGCAGAAAGGAAAGTCAGTGTGGATAAGTTTATAGTACAGGGCGGTAACCGTTTAAGAGGTGAAGTCTGCATCAGCGGTGCGAAGAATGCTGCCGTTGCGATCATTCCTGCGGTTTTGCTTGCGGATTCCCCCTGTAGACTTGAAAATGTACCGAATATTTCCGATGTCAGACTGAGCGCTCGTATCCTTACGGAGATGGGCGCTACGGTTCGTTGGATCAATAAAAATACGATCGAGATCGACCCGACAACGGTCGATACCAATGTTGTGCCCAGCGAGCTCGGCAGAAAAATGCGCGGCTCCTACTACAATATCGGTGCATTGCTCGCCCGTTATTCTCATGCGATCGTTCCGCTGCCCGGCGGCTGTGATTTCGGCGTTCGTCCGATCGACCAGCACATCAAGGGATTCAAGGCGC
This sequence comes from Clostridia bacterium, assembly GCA_017623855.1. Taxonomy (GTDB): domain Bacteria; phylum Bacillota; class Clostridia; order Oscillospirales; family Acutalibacteraceae; genus Hominenteromicrobium. The sequence continues at coordinate 3,851 of JAGAOD010000060.1, read as the reverse complement.
TTGGCTGCACCTACAGCCTGAACGACGGCATGATCGACGTGTCCGCAAAGGCACTGCGCGGCGCACATATCTATCTGGATATGGCTTCCGTCGGCGCAACGATGAATATCATTCTCGCTGCCGTTAAGGCAAAGGGGCGTACGGTCATTGAGAATGCTGCGCGTGAGCCGCATATCGTTGATCTTGCAAACTTTTTGAATTCCATGGGTGCAAACATCAGCGGCGCCGGTACGGACGTGATCAAGATCCGCGGCGTGGAGCAGCTGACGGGCGTTACCTATTCCATCATTCCCGACCAGATCGAAGCGGGCACCTTTATGGTTGCTGCCGCTGCGACCGGCGGTGATGTTCTGATCAAGAATGTTACACCGAAGCACCTTGAGTCGATCACAGCGAAGCTGCTCGAAATGGGTGTCACGGTTATCGAATATGACGACGCGGTGCGTGTACGCCGCGACGGTCCGCTCTATAAATGCAATGTCAAGACCATGCCGCATCCCGGTTTCCCGACCGATATGCAGCCGCAGATCGCGACGCTACTGTCTTTGGCACAGGGCACAAGCATTCTGAACGAGAATGTTTGGGAAAACCGTTTCCGCTATGTTGAAGAGCTGAAGCGCATGGGCGCACAGATCACGGTCGAGGGCAAGAGTGCGATCATCGAGGGTGTCGATCACCTGCAGGGCGCTCCCGTGCGTGCGGTGGATCTTCGTGCCGGCGCGGCTATGATCATTGCCGGCCTTGCAGCTCAGGGCGTGACGAAGATCGAGGATATCGACCATATTCAGCGCGGCTACGAGGACATTGTGGAAAAGTTTGTCGGTCTCGGCGCGGATATGTATCTTCGTGTCGATCCGGGCACAAGTGAAAATGTCAAAATAGGCTAATGATCTCGCCCTGACGTGGAATGTGTCGGGGCGATTTTTTGAATAGAGAAAAGGAGAGTGCGTTCATGGCGGAGCTCTGTGCCCTGTACAGCGGAAGCACCGGCAACAGTTATTTTATCGGTTCAAAATCGTCCGGTATTTTAGTGGATATTGGAAGAAGCGCAAAACAGACGGTCAATATTCTGAATCGCTGTGCGATCGATCCGTTGGCGATCGGCGGTATTCTGATCACACACGAGCATACCGATCACGTGAACGGGCTGCGTGTGTTTGCGTCGAAATATCATATTCCGGTCTTTGCATCCGTCGGCACGCTTTCTGCACTGCAGACCATGGGGATATTGAACGGTTCTTTTCCTGCGTATACGATCGAGGGCACACTGCAGCTCGGTGATATGCAGATCAGCACGTTCAGAACGCCGCATGACTGTGCGGAAAGCCTCGGCTATCGCATCCGGACGGCGGACAATAAGGTCGTGGCGTTTGCGACGGACCTCGGCTATATCACGCCGGAGATCGAGGAAAGCCTGATGGGGGCGGATCTTACGGTGCTGGAGTCGAACCATGATGTCGGCATGCTGCGCACCGGTCCGTATCCGTATTCGCTCAAAAGACGCATTTTGTCCGATCACGGACATCTTTCCAACACGGCGTGTGCGGAAATTCTGCCGACACTGTTTGAAAACGGAACGAAGCATTTTATGCTTGCGCATCTGAGCCGCGAGAACAACACGCCCGACATTGCAAGACAGACCGCGATCTGCGGGATGCAGATGGCGGGGATCGAGGACGGATACATATTGGATGTCGCGCCGATCGAAAACACGGACGGCTATACCGTCGAGTTCTGATAAGGAAAACAGTTATGCTGGACGTTAAAATCATATGCATCGGAAAACTCAAGGAAAAATACTGGCGGGATGCCGTGGCGGAGTACGCAAAAAGGCTTTCTGCGTTTTGCCGGTTTTCCGTTGTGGAATTAAATGAAGCGCGCGTGCCGCAGGATCCGAACGATGCGCAGATCGAAAAGGCGCTCGAGGAGGAAGCAAAGGCGGTCATCGCCGCTGTGGGGCGCAGCACGGCTTTTGCGCTCTGCATCGAGGGGAAGATGCTTTCTTCCGAAAAGCTCGCGTCAGAGATCGAATCTGCGGCCGTCAGCGGGTCAAGCAGTCTTGCGTTCATCATCGGTTCGTCCCACGGGCTGCATGAGAACGTCAAACGCCTCGGCAAGCGGATCTCCATGTCGCCGATGACTTTTCCGCATCAGCTTGCGCGCGTGATGCTGTGCGAACAGCTTTACCGGGCATTTTCCATACAGGCAGGAACGAAATATCATAAATAACAGAGAGGACGGCGTATTATGATCAAAATAGAAAGAGCAAGCGTAATGAATTTTGAAAACGCGATCCGCGGTGCACGCAACCCGATGAACAGCTGGGACCGCATGGACAGCCATACGGAGGCGGACGGCACCTTTGTGATGGGTGAAAACGATCTCAGTCTTGCAAAGCGCCTTTGCATGGCAGGCAGCGATCACCGCAAGTTTGTCCGTCAGATCTTTGTCTCCGTTGATCTGACAGCTCCGCTTTACTGGTGGAAGGAGTATGACACCTATAAGGTCAGCACGACAGCCAATTCAACGAGCACCATGCATAAGATCCACGCAAAGCCGTTCGATGCTTCGGATTTCAGCTGTGAGCGTATGCTTCCCGCCGCCAGAGAAAGCCTCGATCAGACGATTGAAACGCTCGAGAAGCTCCGTCTGAATTATGTTGAGACCAAGGATAAGGACGCCTGGTACAGCATCATTCAGCTGCTGCCGACAAGCTACAATCAGATGCGCACCTGTACGGTGACATATGAGAATCTCGTCAACATGTATTTTGCACGCCGTCATCATAAGCTCGACGAGTGGCATGTTTTCTGTGATTGGGTAGAGACGCTTCCGTACTTTAAGACGCTCTTTATTGACCGCGAAAATTAAACTTTGGTTATAAACATTTTAAGCAGGATCGATTTGTTCGGTCCTGCTTTTGTTCTTCGGTGAAAGACGGTTTATTAATAAAATGTGAATAGAAATAAGCAATCAGTTTTTATAATAAATTCTTATGAATTTGCTCAATATATCTTGACAATTTATAAAAACAAAAATATACTATATAATATTAAAAGGTAACTACCAAATCGGAGGCATAGCTATGAAGGGTAAGAAAGTACATATCCGCCTTACAAATTCTGAGTTTGCCATGATGCAGCTGCTTTGGGAAGCCGGACGACCGCTGAACCGTGCAGAGATCATGGAAATTGCGCTGCGGGACGGGGACAATCCGTTGTTTGCTAAGAACTCTTTCCATGTTATTATCAACAATCTGATCGGTTATGAGTATATCGCAGCGTTTATGAATAATGGCGCAGGACGTAAGAATTCCCGCCGTTTCGCACCGATGATCACCAGAAACGAGTATTTCGCACAGCAGATCGTTACAACGGAGCATTACGTGAACGAGGACATTCCGGAGATCGTGGCTGCACTCCTCAAGTATTCCAAGGTCAGCGACAAGGAAGCCGTTCTGGAGCAGATCGGCAGCGCAGTTCGCAGAAGCACAAAGTAAAAATGAGTTGAAGGCACACCTGAGGCGTTTGGTGTGCCTTATTTTTTTTATAATAGATCGGGCTGTCGGATCGCTCATTTATAGGTCAAGCGGACCCTTACAGAGTTTGAGCGGTGTCCGTATTCGGGGAAAAGCCGTACTGTTTACGAAAAGTGTCCTTGTGATGCGGTCAGACTTTTCGAAAAAAAGATCCGCACCGAAAGAAAAACGGTGCATCTGTCAAGTAAAAGTAGACACGAATAAAAAAGCATAGCTTCAGAACCCCAATTCAGTCCTGTACTGGATTGGGGTTTTGTAATCCAAGGCGGCAGCAAAACGTTCAGAGTTAAAGTATTGGACATACTGATCCAGT
>JAGAOD010000059.1 GCA_017623855.1 Clostridia bacterium | reverse complement strand
GACAATGCACCGGTTCTGCAGATGGAGACGGACGAGAAGTTTTTCTCCTTCACCGTTAAGACCGAGTTTGAGAGCAAGCACAGGTTCGATCAGTGCGGCGTCGTTATGTATCTTGACAGCGAAAACTGGCTGAAGGGCTCCATCGAGTATGAAAACGAAGAATTCCAGCATTTGGGCAGCGTTGTAACGAATCACGGATATTCGGATTGGGCAACGACCGAGATTCCGGCGAATATCAAATCCATGTGGTACAGACTGAGCCGCAGAGAGGACGATTACTGTATCGAGTGCTCCGAGGATGGCGTGAAGTTCAAGCAGATGCGTGTCTGTCATGTATGGAACGGCGGCGGGACGATCCGTTTCGGCGTATATGCCTGCAGCCCGGAGGAGTCCTCCTTCAAGGCAACCTTCACCAATATGGAAATGGGCGAATGCAAGTGGGCGGCACACGACGGACAGCAGCCCGACGATGAATAACGGCGAGGTGACCGACAATGTATATGTTATTAAAAGACGGAAAGAAAAAAGTATTGACGTTCAGCTACGATGACGGTGTCGTGCAGGATATCCGGTTGATCGGCATTTTTGACAAGTATGGCCTCAAGGGTACTTTCAACATCAATACCGGCCTGTATCTTCCGGAGAACAATGAGCGTGAGCGTTACTACGGCCGCATGAAGCTTTCCGAAGCGGAGGCATTGTATACAAACAGCGGGCACGAGGTCGCGGTGCACGGTCTGACACACCCGTTCCTTGAGAAGCTCACAAAAACCGCTGTTCTGACGGAGATCCTCGAAGACCGCAAGAATATCGAAGCCGAGTACGGCACTTTGGCGCGCGGTATGGCTTATCCTTACGGTACATATAACGATGATGTGCTTGATGCACTGTGTGCCTGCGGCATCTGCTACAGCCGTACGGTAAGATCGACCGGTACTTTCGGTTTCCCCGAAAACTGGCTGCTCCTCGACCCGACCTGCCATCATAACGATCCGAAACTGATGGAGCTTGCGGAAAGGTTTGTGAGCGCTGAGATCGAACCTGCCCGCGGTGTGCAGATGTTCTACGTATGGGGACACAGCTACGAGTTCGACAACAATGATAACTGGGATGTTATTGAAGAGCTTGCAGCGTATGTAAGCCATAAGGAAGACGTCTGGTATGCCACGAATATCGAGATCTTTGATTATGTGCAGGCGTACAAGGCGCTTCAATGCAGCGTAGATGAAAAGATCGTTCACAATCCTTCTGCGATCGACGTCTGGTTCTTCAAGGATGGCAAGTCCTATTGTATAAAGGCCGGCGAAACACTTTGTATCTGAGCTGTATCGGGAGGGCGATCAAATGTTATTGAAGGTTACCGGTGGGAATCTCGGCGCTGAGATCACGGCAGAGACCGTGTCGGAGCAGGACGGGATCATATTGATCAAGGTTGAAATGAAAATGGAGACAGCGGCTGTTCCCGAGAAGTTTTCCGTAAGCTGGAAGCAGCCATGTGTGGACTGTTATTCGGTATGGAGTCCGTCCGTACGTACGGAGAGACAGCTCGGACCGAACTGGAGCCGCAGAAAGACGTACTCCCGCCTCGCTGCGTGGATGCCGCTGCACGGTATTGTTTCGGTACGGGGCAAAAACCGAATGACCGTGGCGGTTTCGGATGCCGTGACGCCGATCATGATCGGAACCGGTGTCTTCGAAGAGGACGCCTGCATCGACTGGACGGTGGATTTCTTCACGATCCTCACTGCGCCGACAAACGAATACAGTGCCTATATCCGCATCGATACGCGCGATATTCCGTATTTCGACAGCGTATATGCGGTGTCAAAATGGTGGGAAAGCGAGTGCGGATATACGCCCGCGAATGTACCGGAGCATGCCCGTCTGCCGATGAATTCGCTGTGGTACAGCTATCATCAGCAGCTTGATGTAGAGGATATCATAAAAGAGTGCCGTCTCTCCAAACCCTTTGGCATGGAGACGGTCATCATCGACGACGGCTGGCAGACCGATGACGGCGGCCGCGGATATGCGTACTGCGGTGATTGGGAAGTGACCCCGAAAAAGATCCCCGACATGGCGAAATTTGTTTCCGATATCCATGACATCGGTATGCGTGTGATGCTGTGGTATTCCGTGCCCTTTGTCGGCTTGTACTGCAAAAATTATGACAGGTTCAAGAGCATGCTTCTTGACGAAACCGGCAACAACGAGACCTACTGGTCGCTCGATCCGCGCTATAAAGAGGTTCGCGACTTTTTGATCGGCATTTATGCGGATGCGATCAAAAACTGGGATCTTGACGGTCTGAAGCTCGATTTTATCGACTCGTTTACACTGCGCGGAAAATCGCTCGAATACGACGAACGCCGCGATTTCCAGTCCTTGGAAGCGGCGATCGACTGCCTGATGACCGATGTCATGCGTACACTGACCGCAATAAAGCCGGATGTAATGATCGAGTTCAGACAGAGCTATGTCGGCCCGGCGATCAGAAAGTACGGCAATATGCTGCGCGTCGGTGATTGCCCGAACGATGCGATCATGAACCGGCAGGACATCGTCAATCTGCGTCTGACCTCCGGCAATACACCGGTCCATTCCGACATGCTGATGTGGCATGTGGACGATACGGTCGAAAGTGCCGCACTGCAGCTTGCAAGTGTGCTGTACGCCGTACCGCAGATCTCCGTAAAGATCGATAAGCTGAAGGAAGCACACAGGAAGATGCTGAAATTCTATCTCGATTTCTGGAAAGAGAATCGCGATATTCTGCTTGACGGTAAGCTTACGGCAAAAGCACCGGAAAGCGTATACAGCCGGGTGTCCTCGGAAAAGGACGGTGAAGCTATTGTCACTCTGTATACGGACTGTGCAGTCTGTGCCGAGTCTCTTAAAAAGCTGACGGTCGTCAATGCTTCGTGCAATACGTCGGTCATTCTGAGAGAAGCTGCCGGACGCCGTTATGTTATCGTAAATTGCATGGGCGAGCAGGTAGAATGCGGAACCGTAAACGGAGATTTGGCTGCGTTCTGCGTCCCGACGGCGGGCATGATTTTCTTAAGCTGATAAGGAGGAAGGAAAATGGAGAACCTCTCGTTCAAAATACATAACCCGATAGACGAAGGCTGGTATGCAGACCCGGAATCGCGCATTTATGAAGGGATGTACTGCATCTATGCGACGAGATCTCTGCCGTTTGATGAGCAGAAAAATCAGGTGTGCTGGACTTCGACGGATCTGACCCATTGGGAAAGACATGAGGATATTATCGACATGTCCGGTTTTCCGTGGGCGACCCGCGCGATCTGGGCGCCGACGATCATTGATAAAGACGGAAAGTACTATTACGTCTTTGCGTCGAATGATATTCATGATGCTTCGGAGCCGGGCGGTCTGGAGATCGCGGTTTCCGATTCGCCGACCGGCCCGTTCAAGGCGATGCTCGACGGTCCGCTCGTTGGAGATTTCCACAACGGCGCACAGCCGATCGATGCACATCTTTTCAAGGATGATGACGGAGCCGTTTACCTTTTGTTCGGCGGCTGGGGACACTGTAATATTGCAAAAATGAACGATGATATGACGGGATTTGTCCCGTTCGAGAACGGCGAAACATTTGTGGAGATCACACCGCCGGATTACGTGGAAGGCCCCTGCATGTTCAAGAGACAGGGCAGATACTATTTTATGTGGTCTGCCGGAGCGTGGACAAAGGGGACGTATCGCGTGAATACCGCGATCGCGGATACACCGTTCGGCCCGTTTGATGCGTACGACACGATCCTTTCGACGGGTGACGGCAGCGTTGCAAACGGCCCAGGTCACAACGGATATTTCTATATTCCGGAAGAGGATCTGTACTTGAACGTATATCATCGCCACAAGCCGGAGCTGTCTGACGGTAATGCACGCTTTGTATGCATTGATATCATGGAATTTGACGAAAACGGAAAGATCCGTCCGACGGTCATGACACATGATTGGGAATATAAGGACGGAAAAGCAATTATATTGAATAAGTAAGAAGACGGTCGTGTTTCCGATGGGGTGCTGTGCATTTGCGGCGCCCCGTTTTCTGTTTTCGATGCTCCTGCAAGCAGAAAAAGTTTTTAAGAAAAGAATAATACGGTATTGCAAATTTATATTTAGTACGCTATAATACCCCCGAAAAGTACAAAAAATTTCAAGCGGTGCTTTAGATATCTTCTTTTGAAATATCATCATAGAGAAGGCCTGACTTGAAAACTTAGGGGAGGCGGCTGTATATGAATTTGAAAAGACGTCTGCAGGGAAATCCGCTCAATACGCTGTATGATGAGGTGCAAATGCCTGATAAGATTCGCAGGAGTCTGAATTTCATCATTCTCGGCAATATTTGCGGCAGTGCGCACGGTATTATTTGCGGCGGCGGTACGACGGCTATGATCGGCCTTGCTACAGAGCTTGGCGCAAACGATATGGCATTTGGCATTCTGTCCGCTATTCCGCAGATCGCGGCTTTGCTTCAGCTGCCGTATTCGGTGCTCGTGAACCGCACGCATAAACGCAAGAAGTATATGCTGACGCTCGGTGTTTTTTCCCGTGCGCTGTGGCTCCTGTTCGGACTGATTCCGTATTTTATGCCCATGGCTTCGGCGACGCTGCAGCTGTGGACGATCATTTTCCTGATGGGTGTTTCTTCCTGCTGCGGTTCCGTGATCAACGTCTGCTGGTTCCCGTGGCTTTCAGACCTGACGCCGATGCAGATACGAGGGCGCTGGCTGTCGATCAGAGAGTCTATTTTGGCGGCTGCGAACGTTGTAATCGGCTTAGTGGTTGCATATACTCTGGACTCGCTGCCTGTCGATATCCGTTATGTGATCGTATTTTTGATCGGCGGTACGGTGGGTGTGTTGGATATGCTCGCGTTTGCACCCTGTGAGGAGGTATATTCCGCACCGCCGCAGAAGCAGAACCTGTTCAAGGCGTTCGGTGAGGTCTTAAAGAACAAGCCGTTTATGAATCTCGTCATCATGTGGACGGTCTGGAGCTTCACGGCGAATATGTCCGGCGTATATCTCAACCCGTATTCCATGAATGAGATGGGTCTCAGCTTTATGCAGATCATGCTGTTTTCAACGATCGCCTCGGCTATGGTCGCGATCGTCGTTATGCCGGCCTGGGGCAGAATGATCGACCGTTTCGGCTGCCGGAACGTTATGCTCGTGTCCTGCGTTGTGGCGTCCTTGACTCCGCTTTTCTACCTGTTCTCGTCGCCGGGTAATATTTGGCCCACGCTGCTGCACAATACGGTCGGCGCATTGTTCTGGTGCGGATCGAACCTGACCGCAAACAACATGCAGCTTTCCTGTTCGCCCGACGAAACACGTCCGACGCATATCGCGGCGTTCTCCTGCATTACGGCGCTTGCGGGCGGCACGCTCGGTTCGCTTGCCGGCGGTGCACTGCTTGAAACATGGCACAGTGCCAATATGTTTACGGGTGCCGTTGACCGCTATCAGGTGCTGTTCATTCTTTCCTGCGTGCTGCGTTTGGCAGGTGTATTCCTGTTTGTTCTGCGCTTCAACAAGGATAATGAGGCAAGACCGAAGGATCTTGTCCGTCATATTTTCCGCTCTCTCGCAGGTCCTCTTGCGGCGCACAGATAATTTTACAGCAAAACGGACTGCCGTGATCGGTGGTCCGTTATTTGTTTAATATGAATTTACACGCTGTTTATTGTTTTCCGCAATGAGATATGTTAAACTGTTTTGGAGGAGAGATGGTATGAGAAGTACAGAGTTTATCGATCTTTACAAACAGCTTGAGGACGAGCTGGAGGCAAAATACAGCGGTGAAAAGCGTAAGCATTCCAGTGTGATCTTCGAATATATCAACAGCTATGAGAGCGCTCCCGTGCGGGAGGATCTCGATCTTTGCAGGGAGATATGCAACCTGCTCACACATAATGCAAATATCGGCGGTGTGCCCGTCGTTGAGCCGAGTGAGCCGGTTTTGGAGTCTCTGCGCAGAACACTTGCGTATGTTCGTCGGCCGCCGTTGGCGCTTGAATTTGCAACGCCCGGAAACCGCATCATGAGTGCAGGTCTTTCGGATCACGTTCTGGACGTGATGAGGAATATGGAGAAAAACGGATATTCTCACATTCCGATCCTTGACAGGAAACGGTTTGTCGGCGTATTCAGTGTGTCCACAGTGTTTTCCTGTGTGCTTAAGACCCCGTCCGTACGGTTTACGGAGGATACGACGATCCGCGAGCTTTCAAAGATGCTTCCGGTAGAAAGTCACGTGGAGAATTATGCGTTTGTGGATCGGCACACAACGAGCATGGAGGCCCGACGCATGTTTGAACGCATCAAGGGGCGCAATAAGCGTCTTTCCGTGATCTTTATTACCGAGCACGGTCAGCGGGACGAGGGACTTCTCGGCATGCTGACCCCTTGGGATGTTATGAAGGAGGACTGAATCATGAGCATGACGATCTTTTATTTTTCCGCGACCGGCAATTCGTTAACAACTGCGGAGCTCCTTGCAAAGGAACTCGAAGCTGAGCTTATCCCGGCAGCGTCCACAAAGCACCTGAGCAAGGTAACCGTGACAACGGATGCGGTGGGCTTTGTGTTCCCGGTGTATTACGGTGATATGCCGTATCCCGTGCGCGAAATGATCGCGAAGACCGTGTTTCAGCCCGACAGTTACGTGTTCATCTGCACTACGCAGAGAGGTCACGCCGGGGCGGCTGCAAAACGTATGGATCAGCTTCTTCGCACGCGCGGGCAGAAGCTGTCGCTCTCTGTCGGCGTGATGATGCCGGGCAACAGCTTTATCAACGAACCGGAGGTCGACGCAAAATATCTTGCCGAACAGGAAACGACTGTTAAAGCTCTGATCCCGCGCATCGTGAACCGTGAAACGGAGGATCATACAACGACGGAGCTGCTGCCGCTGATGCCGGTCGCGAGTCCGAACAACTTCCGCGGTATTACGGCGGACGAGAAATGCGTCGGATGCGGCATCTGTACGAAGGTCTGTCCGATGGAGAACATTGTCATCCGGGACGGACATGCGGTGATCGAAGATGATTGCTCTACCTGTCTTGCCTGCTTCCATTGGTGCCCGACGGAGGCGATCTGGATGAGCCGTCAGGAGAATATCGCACGCCGCAGCAAATACCATCATCCGGCAGTGACCATGGAGAAGATCGCAGATCAGAAAAAGTAAAAAAATGCGCACCGCGCGTAGGGGATACGTGCGGTGCGCCGTTTTATTTTTTTCGACAAAACAAAAATGAGCATCGAAATCGATGCTCATTCTCATTTACCGGTTTACAATCAGATTGCTCTTGTAACCTTGCCGGAACGCAAGCAACGGGTGCAGGCGTATACACGCTTCGGTGTACCGTTAACAAGTGCCTTTACTCGTCTGATATTCGGTTTCCAAGTTCTGTTAGTACGTCTGTGAGAATGGGAAACCTTGATGCCGAAGGATACGTCCTTTCCGCAAATTTCACATTTAGCCATCTGTCTGCACCTCCTTAAAGTGCTGTTTCTCAAATTGCAACGTATGAATTATAACAGAAAGAAACACGAAATGCAAGGATTATTTTCAGAAAATAGAATTGTTTTTGAAAAGGAATTGTTTTTTTTGCTGTTATGCTATATAATCTTACCATGTAGTCGTATAACTAAAAACTTTTACTGAGATTTATTTGGTATATTGAGAGATTTTGAAGAAAGGATGCCCCGTGATGCGGGGCGGTAAAAAGATGCTTCTGAATTCAATTTTTACGCTGCTTCGCGGCGGTCATGTGGATATTGTTGAGGTGATGCTGCAGGTCGTCGCTACACTGCTGATCATTTTTCTTGTTCTGCCCTTTCATGAATATGCGCATGGCTGGGCGGCGAATAAGCTCGGTGACCCGACCGCTAAGTGGGAGGGTCGTCTGACCTTTAATCCGCTTGCAAGCGTTGAGCCGATGGGCGCAGCGGCGCTTTTGCTTTTCGGTTTCGGCTGGGCAAAGCCCGTGCCTGTTGACAGCCGGTATTTTAAGAACCCGCGCCGCGACATGGCACTCGTTGCACTTGCCGGCCCCACGGCGAATCTGCTTGCGTCCTTTGTCGGTGCGCTTTTGATGTACGCCGTGATGGCGTTTGTGCCGTACAATACCTTTGTGTACTACACGGTCGTTTTCTTTAATTACTATTCGTTTATCAATGCGGTGCTTGCCGTTTTCAACATGGTGCCGATCCCGCCGCTCGACGGCTCGAAGATCCTCGCGAGCTTCCTTAGTGACCGCGCACGGTATAATTTCTATCGGTATCAGAGCGTTCTGTCGATGATCGGTCTTGTACTGCTCGCTTCCAGTGTGCTTGACGGCCCGATCTCGCTCATCGAAAATATCGTATACGGCGGTGTGACCCGATTGGCGTCACTGCCGTTCCGTCTGTTTGGATTGCTGTAATATGGAAACAATGTCTAATGTAGGCGCGCTGTCCTACAAGATCGAGGTTTTCGAAGGTCCGCTGGATCTGCTTTTGAACCTGATCTCAAAGAACAAACTGAATATTTATGATATTCCGATCGCGGAGCTGCTCGAGCAATATATGGAGCAGATCGAGCGCATGCAGGCAGCGGACCTCGACATTGCGAGTGAATTTTTGGAAATGGCCGCAAGACTTGTTCATATCAAGAGCGTCTCCTTGCTTCCGAAGCACGAGGAAGAGGAGGAGCTGCGGCGCGAGCTGACAGGACAGCTGCTTGAATATCAGCTTTGCAAGGAAACGGCTGAAAAGCTAAGAAATATGGTTTCCTTCGACCGTCTTGTCCGTGCACAGGCGAAGATCCCCGTGGATCACGCCTATAAGCGTCAGCATCAGCCGGAGGAGATCTTTATGGCGTATCTTTCCGCAATGGGCAGAAAGAAAAATAACATTCAGCCGACGGCTGAAGCGTTTTCCGGCATCGTTACAAAGAAGATCGTTTCCGTCACTTCGCAGATCATCTATGTGCTGCGCAGTGTGTGGAAACGCCGTAAGATCACGTTTAAGGAGCTGTTTCGAGGAAAAAAGGATTCTTCGGAACGCATAGCCGCATTTCTCGCCGTGCTGGAGCTTGTCAAAGGCAAGCGTCTTCGCGTGGACGGGGAAGGCGATAACTGTGAGATCAAGCTGATCAAGGGAGGTGAATGATCTGAAAAAGCAAGAGATTTTGGGCGCACTTGAGGCTATCCTGTTTGCCTGCGGTGAGCCGATCGGTATCGATAAGCTCTCCGAAGCGCTTGAGCTGCGTGAGGAGACAGTGGAAGCTTCTTTGACGGAGCTCATGGAGAAATTCAATACGCCGAACAGCGGTATTCATCTTGTGCGCCTTGAAAACAGCTTTCAGATGACCACAAATCCCGCATATATCACGCCGGTACGTACTGCGCTTGATCTCAGGCGCAACACACCGCTTTCACAGGCTGCCATGGAGGTTTTGGCTGTGATCGCGTACAATCAGCCCGTGACAAAGGCTTTTGTCGAGCAGGTTCGCGGCGTGGATTGCTCCGGTGTCATCGGCAGCCTTGTACAAAAAGGGCTCATCGAAGAAAGAGGCAGATTGGAGCTGCCCGGCCGGCCGCTTCTTTACGGCACGACGGAGGCATTTTTAAGAACTCTGAATATCAGTTCGATCTCCGAGCTGCCGCCGCTGCCGAAGGAGGAAGCTGCGGCAGAGGAAGAGGTCGAAGAGGCCGGTGAAAGCGAATGATCTTTTTGTGGATCCTTTTAGGGATCGTTCTGCTGATCCTCCTTGCACTGAGTGTCCCGGTTCATGTGAATATCCGGTATACGGATACGCTGATTATGGATATCCGATATTTGTTCCTGCGTTTTAAGGTGCTTCCCGCGCCGGAAAAGTCGAAGGAAGAGAAGACAAAAAAAGAAAAACCGAAATCCGAAACACCGCAGACCGATGCGCCTAAAGAAAAGAAGCCGAATGTTCTTGTGCAGAAGTTTAAGGGCTTTGTAAAAGCAGAGGGCTACAGAGGATTTATGGGGCTCGTCAAGCAGTTCCTTGGCCTGACCGGTACGGCTGCTGTGAGTCTGATCCGCAAGGTGCGCATCCGGGAGTTTGACCTGTACGTCATGACGGGCGGTGCGGACGCGGCGCAGGCGGCGATCCTTTACGGACAGGCTTGTGCGACGGTCTATCCTGCAGCGGAGCTTCTGTTCCGATTGACTAAGTGCAAAAAGCACCGCATTTCGGTCGATCTCGACTACAGTGTCATTGAGCCGTATGTCATCTTGGAAGCGGATGCATCCATGAGACCGCTGCATGCACTGCATTATCTCTTGCGGTATGCGGGCGGTGTGCTCCCGCTTTTGAAGCGTTTCCTGTTTCCGGCAAAACCGAAGACCGCACAGGGATCGTCACGCGTTGTTTTGAAGAAATAACTTTTCACAGAAAGGAAAGTATATGGATATGAACGAAAATAAAGTCAACAAGCTTCTGGGTGTGTCCATGGACAAGATCAAGGAAATGGTCGATGTGAATACGGTGATCGGCGATCCGATCAACACCCCGGACGGCACGACGATCATCCCCGTTTCGCGTGTAAGCTACGGTTTCGGCGCGGGCGGTTCCGATCTGCCTTCTAAAAATCAGCCCGCAAGCGGTCTGTTTGCAGGCGGCAGCGGCGCCGGTATCACTGTACAGCCGATCGCTTTTCTCGTTATCTCCAACGGCAATGTCCGCATGATGCAGGTCGAGCCGTATATTTCGTCCATGGATCGCATCGTGGCTACCGTTCCGGATGTCGTGGACAAGATCACCGATTTCTTCAATAAGAAAAAGGAAGAACCGGAAGAAACACAGATTTCCGAGTAATGATATATGTTGCCTGCTGCGTATATTTATCGTGGCAGGTGATGTAGTTTGAGAAGAAAGATCGCGTTACTGTTTCTGATTTTTCCATGTCTGTTTCTTCGGTTTCCGGTTCACGCAGCAGAGCCCGAGGTGTCCGCGTATGCAGCCGTGCTTTATGAACCGCTTACCGGCACGGTGCTCTATGCCAAAAACGCCGAAGAACCACTCCCGATGGCAAGTACCACGAAGATCATGACGGCTTTGCTGGCATTTGAGAGCGGTCTTCAGTCCGAGCCGGTTCGGATCACGGAGGAAATGACCCGTGTGGAGGGCTCTTCGATGGGGCTGATGCCCGGAGATATTCTGCCGCTTCGGGAGCTTGCGGAAGGCATGATGATGACGTCGGGGAACGACAGCGCGAACGCGATCGCTCTGTTTCTGGATGATACTTTGGATGATTTTTCCGGGCGAATGAACGCCCGCGCCGACGAGATCGGCATGAAGAATACATCTTTTGTAACACCGTCCGGTCTGGACGCGGAGGGGCATTTTTCCACAGCGCACGATATGGCGCTTTTGGCTGCCGAAGCCATGCGCTGTTCCGATTTTGCAGAAACGGTGGGTAAGTCTTTTCAAACCGTGGAGTTCATTGAGCCGCAGAAGTCCCTGCGCTGCAATAACCACAATAAGCTCTTGCAGCTATATGACGATTGCACCGGGATCAAGACGGGCTTTACGAAAAAATCGGGTCGGTGTCTCGTTTCCTCAGCGGAGCGGAACAACGTTTCTCTGATTTGCGTTACGCTGAATGCACCGGATGACTGGAATGATCATATCGCCTTATTCGAATACGGATTTTCGTGCTTTGAAACGGTTTCATTTGAATCGAAAACGGTTTCCGTTCCTGTCGTAGGCGGAACGGAGTTTGCTGCCGTGTGCAAAACGGATGAGCCGAATGCCCTTTTGCTGCCGCAGGGCGCTTTGGTGGAAGCAGAAGTGTATTTGCCGCGGTTTCTTTATGCGCCGGTCAGAAAAGGCGAATCGGTGGGGTCGGTTTGTTATTCGGTGAATGATAAGGAAATATTTTCACTGCCGCTTTTCGCGGACAGTGATGTTGAATATGCCGCAAAAGAAGAACGCGGCTTTATAAAATGGGCGGAGCAGCTGTTCCGTCGAAAGTAATATTAAGGAAAGCCAATTTGGCATTGGAAGGTTTTATGGCAAAAGATACAAGATTACAAAAGATGCTTGCCGATTGCGGTGTTGCGTCCCGCCGTAAGGCGGAAGAGATGATCGAAGCCGGACGCGTAGCCGTAAACGGTGTTCGTGCATCCATCGGCGATAAGGTCGACGTAAAGAAGGATAAAGTCACGCTCGACGGTGAGCCTGTGCAGCCCGTCGACGAGAAGTTGTATATTATGGTCCACAAGCCGCGCGGCTATCTGACAACGGTCACCGACGACCGCGGCAGAAAATGTGTCAGCGAGCTTGTCGAGGAGCTCGGTGTGCGCCTGTACCCGATCGGAAGGCTCGATAAGGATTCCGAGGGCTTGCTCCTTATGACGAATGACGGAGAGTTTGCGAACCTCATTTCGCATCCGTCCACGCATGTTCCGAAGATCTACCGCGTTACGGTTCGTCCGGGCGTGAACGAAGATCAGCTGACCCGCATGTCCGTCGGCATCGAGATCGACGGACGCATGACTGCACCGGCTACGATCCGCGTGCTCGAACAGCAGCAGGGCAGAGTGGTGCTGGAGTTTGTGATCCATGAGGGCAGAAACCGTCAGATCAGAAAAATGTGCGAGGCTGTCGGTCTCGAGGTCGCTCGTCTGAAGCGTACGGCGATCGGCGGCGTGAAGCTCGGTATGCTGCCGCAGGGGCAGTTCCGTGATCTTGAGCCCGATGAGATACGCCGCCTGCGTACAGCGGCGCAGAAGAAGGGCGCGCAGAACAAAGCAAAAGCAGAACAAACGGAGGGAAAGAAAAATGCTTCAAATCGTTCCAATGCAGGAAAAGGACAGAGAAAAGGAAATATGTCTG
>JAGAOD010000058.1 GCA_017623855.1 Clostridia bacterium | reverse complement strand
CTCTTATCAGCGATCTGAGAAATGTGGATGAGGCCGTCGATGCCCGGGAGGATCTTAGCGAATGCGCCGAATGTGGTCATGCCAACAACGGTAGCCTCGCAAACTGTGCCTGCCGGATACTGATTCTTCATGATCTCCCACGGATTGTCTTCGATCTTCTTGTAACCAAGAGAGATCTTGTTGTTCTCGCGGTCGAGGCTCTTGACGTATACAGTAACGGTGTCGCCAACTGCTACGACTTCGCTCGGATGCTTGATGCGGTTCCAGGAGAGCTCGGAAATGTGGATCATGCCGTCTACGCCGCCGAGGTCAACGAATGCGCCGAAGTTTGTGAGGGACTTAACAGTACCTGTGAACTCCTGATTCTCCTCAACGGTTTCCCAGAACTTAGCCTGTGCTGCCTTCTTCTGCTCACGGAGAACGGAGCGGATGGAGCCGACTGCACGTCTGCGCTGACGGTTAACTTCGATGATGCGGAAGTTAACTTCTGTGTTCTTCAGAACCTCGAGGTCGTCGCCGCGGTTAGCAACTGCCTGGGATGCCGGGATGAATACACGAATGCCGTTGTACAGAACGATAACGCCGCCCTTAACGACCTCTGTGACCTTACCGGTGAGGATCTCTTCTGCGTCCATAGCAGCAGCGATGTCTTCCCAGCCCTTGATCGCGTCAATGCGCTTCTTGGAAAGCATGATTGTGCCTTCCTGATCGTTTGTCTTCATGATGAGAAGATCCATCTCATCGCCGATCTTGACCAGCTCTTCCGGCTTTGCGCCCGGATCGTTGGAGAGCTCATTAGCCGGGATAAAACCAGCCTGCTTTCTGCCGACGTCTACATACACTTCGGTCGGGGAAATGCCTACGACTACACCGTGCACCTTCTCGTCTGTATTTAAGCTCTTGAGCGATTCTTCAAGCATCTCCTCAAAATTAAGCTCATTTGTTTCGTTGATTTCTGTCATGGTAACAAGTACCTCCTTTATTATGCTTGCCGGTGTCGATGCACCGGCAGTTATGCCAATGTTATGTCTGCCGTAAACAGGCAGCTCCTTCAGCTCGTCCGCCGTCTCGATGAGATAAGTCTCGCAGTTTGCTGCACAGACATCCCGGAGCTTCGTGGTATTCGAGCTGTGCCGACCGCCGACGACCAGCATCAGGTCGCATTCCGAAGAGAGCTTACGTGCCTCTTTCTGTCGATTTGCGGTAGCATTACATATTGTATCAAAAACTGAAGCGTTTGTACATACCTTTTTAATGAAAATTAAACATTTTTCCCATTCTTCCACATTAAATGTGGTCTGTTGGCAAAATAAAAGGGATTTTTCCTTATATTCCGGATGATTTTCGAAGCATTTTTCGAGTTCTGCCGCCGACATGAACGTTTCATACGGTCCGCTGCAGCTGCCGAGAACGCCTTCGATCTCCGGATGCGACTTGTCCCCGGCGATCATCACGAGCTTTCCCTCAGCCGATCCTTCGCGGACGATCTTGTGGATCTTCTGCACGAACGGGCAAGTGGCATTCACATACCGGATGCCGAGCCTGTCCAGCTCTTCAAGTACCTGCGGCGGAACACCGTGCGAGCGAACAAGCACCGTTTCCCCCGTCTGTGCTTCAAGCGGCTTCTCAATAATACGCACACCGCGTTTTTCGAGACTTTCCACAAGCTGCGGATTGTGTATGATCGGGCCGAGCGTACAGACGCGCTCCCCGTTGTCTAAAAGCTGATATACGGTTTCGACAGCACGGTTCACGCCAAAGCAAAATCCGGCTGTTTCGGCTACACGGATCATTCCACCTTACCGCCCTTTTCCATCAGTTTCAGGCTCTCCTCGCGAAGCTTACGGATCCTGTCGAAAATCACGCGCGTTGCGTTGCGATACTGGGATGCACCGACAGCACCGGAGAACCCAAGCTCTTCAAACGGGATCGGATCGCCGATCTTGATGATCATTTTGCGGAACACCTTCGGACGCTTGCCGCCTTTTGCCGTGATCGCCACCGGAAGAACCGTGCACGCCGTGCGCGCCGCGATCATCGCTGCGCCGTTTTTGGGCGGAAGAAGCTCGCCGGTCTTGGAACGCGTCCCCTCCGGGAACAAACACACGGCATTGCCTTCTTCAAGAAAACGCATTGCGGTCTGGATGCCTTCCGCGCCGCCCGTACCGCGGACGATCGGAAATGCACCGAGGCTCTTCAAAAAGCCGCCGATCAGCTTATTTTCAAAAAGCTCTGCTTTTGCAACAAATTTCATTTGGCGCTTCGGGATCGCACTGCCGAGAAAGATCGGATCCGCCATCGTGGAGTGATTGGCACACACCAGCAAACGCCCGGACGCCGGAACCTTCTCCTTGCCGAACACCTGAAATCCGAACAGGATCTTAAAGAGCACGGCCGTGACATATCTCGCTATGAAATACCACGCCTGCAGCCCTTTACCGTTTTTGGCCATAGATTACATCCTTTCCCGAACGATCTCGAGCAGACGGTTTACGGAGCCTTCAAAATCCAAATCACTTGTGTCGAGCAGGACGCTGTCCCCCGCAGGCTTCAGCGGCGCCGTCTCACGGTTCATATCCTGATCGTCACGCTTTTTGATATCCGCAAGGATCTCCTCATACGGCTCGGGATGACCCTTCTGCTCAAGCTCGAGGCAGCGTCTGCGCGCGCGCTCCTCAGCGGAAGCGGTCAGGAAGATCTTCACCTGCGCGTTCGGAAGAACGACCGTGCCGATGTCTCTGCCG
>JAGAOD010000057.1 GCA_017623855.1 Clostridia bacterium | reverse complement strand
CCAATTCAGAAAGCGAAGTGAGGATGGTCGCAAACGTCCAGCCGCCGTCATGCGATAGGAGTCCGGGAACATTTTCAAGGAGCAAAAATGGAGGTCTTTTAACGGCGGCAATTCGGGCAATTTCAAAGAATAAAGTTCCTCTTGAGTCGTTAAATCCACCTCGCAGTCCAGCAATTGAAAAAGCCTGACAAGGAAATCCTGCGCAAATAAGGTCGATATCGGGTAATTCGTTAGGGTTGATTGTTCTTGCATCTTCATAATAGATTTCTCCTTTCGGTTCGTAAATGGCGTTATAGGCTTGGTTTGCATACTTATCGATTTCGCAATGTCCGATACATTCAAAACCGCCTATTCGTTCAAGTCCCGAACGGAATCCTCCGATGCCAGAGAACATATCAAAAAATCGGATACTCATATGGCATCCGACCTCTACCTTTTATTCTTTACTTCACCTCACATACTCATGACGGGGGCGCTATCGTCCTCGTCCATATTCTCGTTGTTTTCCTGTTCGGTTTCTTGCTTCTGTTCCTCTGCGATTTCTTCCTCAGTCAGTTTTCTGAAAGAGTCTTCGCCGGGGATAACTGCAAGTGTTCGTCCGTTATCCCATCGCATGTGAAGTTGTCCGGCATCATCAACGTGGTCGACTGTGCCACGGGTTCCGGGTGCGATGGGTGAGAACGGATCTTCCATCCCAAGCAGTTCGATTCTTGTGCCGGGCGGATACTGTTCTCTTGAGCGTTTTGCTTGTGCGCTCCAATCTGAGTAAATGCTCATATCAGTTCATCTCCATTCCAAATAGTTCTGTCGGTGACCAATCTGCATCGTATTCCAATACTCCGAGATTGCTGCACCTACTGTTGAGAAAATCGGAATCATCTGCTTGTCGTTTCATCATATATGCCACTTCTTCGGGAGTTGCATCAAAGATTTCACCTTCGCCGTTCAGATAGGTATCCACCTGAACATTGATTTTTGTATCTTCGTCAAACTCTCCTACGAAGTTTTCAAACATTCTCCAACCTTCGAGGTCACTGAGACTTGTAGGCACACCGCTTACAAGCAGTTTGCATTCCTGTTCATTGGCAGTTAACTTAACCGCCGAAAAGCGTACAGCCATATATTACATTCCTCCCATCTTGAAGCCTTCGCCTTGATTTACATACTCATCCATTTCCTCTTGGGTATAGATGAAATAATCATCGCCGGGGTGCCAGAACGAGACATACATATCTCCATCGTCTGTGGGGATTTCTCTCTGTTCAAAACCTTCGCCGAATCCATCACTATTCTGACCGGTGATACCGTCTTTGATAGCTGCGATTTCTTCTGCCGTAAAAGATTCAGCAGAACGGCAATCAATTCTGCCGTAAAGAACACCGCCGATTTCCTCGACAGACCACACCGCCATTTTTAACTTAGCGTTTGCGGTAGGATGGTCAGTGATGTAGTCGCCGAGTTCAAAATCGGGATTCTGCTCACGTTCCAACTTTTCTTGGATTTCATCCTGATAGTCACTCAAATATCGGCCGTCCACATCATTCATACCACCATCTTCCGTATCATAAAACTGACCACTCAAAGGACAGTAGAAATTAGTTACGATTGGTGCGTTGGCTTCTTTCAGTTCTCTTAGGGTTCTGAACAATTCCTCTTTGGTATCGAGCTGGTCGTGAAGCACATATTCTTCAAGCTGCTCTTTAACTTCATCCGGTGCGATGTCGATTGCACCAACCACCGTATGCACGTCTTCCAATGTATCGGTTTCCTTGAACAGTCGAATCAGATGGTTACCAAAGTCGTTATCGGAATATAGCTTCACACGGATATCGTCTTCTTCATTATCGGTCAGTTTTACTCTGTGTGGGCCGCCTTGATAACCGATGTCGTGAAGGTCCTGATACAGCTTGTACAGATCCATCGGAAATTCGACCACTGCTGTATTGTCTTTGTGATTGATAATAGCATTTATCATTGCTGAATCCCTCCAATATTCATTATTTCGTCTTCGTCCTCAAATGCATTTGGTACTTGTTCTACTTCTTCGAAGAAATAATTGACTCGCTCTCGCAGCCTATCAATATCCTCAAAGTCATCGGGGAAGCCAAGGTTGATGATTACAGCATCAACCATCTTTTTACCATTCATCTCACGGAAAATTTCTTGGAACGAACCCCAGCATCCGTCTGCTGCAGTATAGATGGTGTCGCTTTTACCATCCACCTCTAACAGATACTTGGCCGTATCGACACCGATATCTTTCTCTGTATGGTTTTGCGACTTATAGATCATACCTTCGAGGTAGGTATGCATCGTTGACTTCGGTGCAAGATAGATGGTCATATCAAGCAACGTCAACTCCGGCATATCTTCGCACGGGGAAGACTCAATAGTTACTCTTGCATCCGTAAAGTTCTTTGATACGTCGTAGTCGACTGTAAGCCGTTCCAATTCGCTACCGGTAAATTCTTTAAAGTAGTTCGGATCGCCGATAACGATATGCTTGGGTAATTTTACTTTATAGGTTTCTTTCATTTGAGTTCTTCTCCTTTACTGTTTCATTGTCATTCCATTGCTCATATCTTGAGCTTCAGTGATATTGGTTAGGTGCTTGGGATCCACAATTACTTCCGACTCGTTTCTGCCATTAAAAAAAGCAAGGATATGTTCCTTGCCAATCTGTGCTTGATATACCGTTCCGTCTTCACCGAATCTATGTGCGAACCATTCGGCCGTCTGATAGTCGGTTGTCCAAGATAGAGCTTTGATGTTCTTTGCGTTATACGAAGTCACACCGCGATATATTGTTACGGTATCTTCAAAACTATCAAACTGTTCTTTTTCTTCGCCGTCCATCAAAATGGATTTGTCTGCTTTCTTGAACATATCCACGAGGTTTTTCTTTACGAAGTTCTTATCCATATTGGGATTTTCTGACCGAATCCATGCATCTGCTAATATTTCAGAAAAGTCCTTTTGCGACAGATGGGGTTCTGCAAGGCTGAGGAATGAAAGTGCGTATGGTTTGTTTAGCATCATATAAATATGATAGGCATTTTTTGCTTGATCGATTTGCTTCACCATCAGCCCACGCCATGCATTTAAGTTCTCATCTCCTTGGGTGATATCCAACATTGCGAGTCCGTTTTCAGTGGGAGCTGCCACCATTCCGCTTGATGTGAAGGGGTGCTGAACAATTACAGGTGAGTAGTCAGTCAAATGAATGTCAAGCATAAGCAACGCTTTTGCAACTGATTTCACACCATTTAGATTTGTTTGCTCTCGCATTTTGCATTCTCCTTTCTACAGAAATAAAAAGCCATCACATTTTCTATGATGGCTTGGGTTGACTATTGATTTTGATTTAATTTTTTATTTACACGAATTAAATATCTTCTTGACTTTCTTGATGGTACAAACAATATATTTCTATCTTTCACCTCAAGGGAAGTATAGAATCGTAAAAAATCTCGATAATCGGTTTCGCTAACTGGTTCACAGTAACTTGATTTCATCCGATGCCAAACGATTATATTCTCCGCTGCAGATTTAAGTTGACACCAGTCTTTTCGGTTCTCTATCTTTGGGTGCTTCACTATGTATCTATAATACTCTTTGGCTAAGTGAAACACATCTCCTTGTTTAATATACCGATTTGCAAAAACTATTCGTAATCCCATTTGAATCCACCTCCACATACTAATAACGAAAAATCTTTCGATTTTGTGACACTATATATACAACAACCGAGGAGGATAAATAGGTGACAAATTAATCTGCAAATGACTTGACTTTATTTCCGAACAGAGTTAAACTGACGGTGACAAGAGACAAAAATAAGCCACCCGAATTCGTAAAAGTTTTCGGGTGGCTTTCGTATTTGACCACTTATTTGACCACTTATGGAAAAAGAACAGAAAATTTCATCGTAAAAATCAGAGCAAAAAGGGCAGAAAAAGGCAAAATATAGGCTAAAAAGAGCCGAAATAACGCTTTCTTAGCAGAAAAACGTTCCAGAAACTCTTTGGGAGCAGGATGCCGCACGTTCAAATCGTGTCACTCGGACCAAAAAAAGCACCGGGTACTGCAGCCAAAAAGCAACAGCCCCGGTGTTTTTATTTTATATGATCTTACGCCTGTTTCATGACCTCCAGGATGAGCGGCAGGGTCTTTTCGCGGTCGCCGCCGTCGCCTTCGAAGCTGATGCGTGCGTCGTAGCCGACGGCGCGCAGTGCGGCAAAGAACGATGCGTAGTCCATGCCGTCGCCAGGGTACATCGCCTTGCGGTCATCGGGCTTTGCAATGTGCACGTGTGCAAACACATTGCCGCAGGCCTTTACATCCTCCGCCGTACCGCCCTCCTGCACGAGGTGGTAGAGATCGGTCAAGAGGCGGAAATGCGGATGACCGACTTCCTCGACGAGCTTCAGGCCCTCGTCCTGCCTATTGATGATATTGGTCTCGGCCTTTCTGAGCGGCTCGAGCGCGATCGTCACGCCGTATTTTGCGGCGGTCCCGCCGAGCATTCTGCCGACTTTCACGAGCTGCTGCCATGCTTCCTGCATATCAAACCCCTCGGGCACTTTTCGGCTGCCACTGCTGCCGAATACGGCGACCTTGATGCCGGCTCTACCTAAACGGGAGAGTGCACGCTCGATATACGCTTCAACACCGTCCCAATCGACCTCGGGACCGGTCAGACGCACGGTGCCCGGAAACAGAATGTTCGCCGCTTCCGCATGGATCGACGCTTTTTCATTTTCTGCACAGAACGCTTCAAACTCCTCGTCCGTC
Organism: Clostridia bacterium; assembly: GCA_017623855.1. Taxonomy (GTDB): domain Bacteria; phylum Bacillota; class Clostridia; order Oscillospirales; family Acutalibacteraceae; genus Hominenteromicrobium. The sequence continues at coordinate 67,079 of JAGAOD010000057.1, read as the reverse complement.
ATTGCCGCGATCGACGCGACATTGACCTCCAGATAATCAAACCCCATGGACGCGATGAACGCCGCATCCGAAATGGGTGCACAAACACCGAAACGCATAACAGATCCTCCCAAAAAAAGAGCTTTGAATTCAGCTTTATTTTATCGCAACAAACCGCATCTTTCAAGTGCGGTGCGAAATTTTAGCGGAGGGTATTGCAACGCCCCACGGGATTGTTTTATAATGGAAACAAATAAACCTTTTTGAGGAAGGATCGTATTGAAATGAGAACTATGAAATTAGGTAAAACCGACCTGACCGTTCCCGTAATGGCCCTCGGCTGCATGCGCCTTGCAGGTGCCGACCGCAAGCAGGCCGCCGAATTCATCGACACTGCTTTAGGCCTCGGTCTCAATTTCTTTGACCACGCCGACATTTACGGCGGCGGCAAATGTGAGACCGTCTTTGCCGACCTCATCCGTGAAACCGGCGTTTCCCGTGACAAGCTCATCATTCAGTCCAAGTGCGGCATCGTCCCGGGCAAAATGTTTGATTTCTCCAAGGAGCATATCCTGAACTCCGTCGACAAGATTCTCACCCGTCTCGGGACGGATTATCTCGACGTCCTGCTGCTCCACCGCCCCGACGCTCTCATGGAGCCGGACGAAGTCGCTGAAGCATTCAACATTCTCGAGGACTCCGGCAAGGTGCGTCATTTCGGCGTTTCCAATCAGGATCCGTACACCATGGAGCTCCTGCAGAGATCTCTCCGTCAGCCGCTCGCCGCTAACCAGCTGCAGCTGAGCATCACAAACGCAACGATGATCTCCCAGCCGATGAACACAAACATCAGCGACGCGAAGGACCCGGTGCTTGACAACGGCGTTATGAATTACTGCCGCCTCAACAACATTACCATTCAGCCGTGGTCCCCGTTCCAGTACGGCATGTTCGAGGGCACCTTCATGGGCAACACGGAGAAGTTCCCGAAGCTGAACGCAAAGCTCGATGAGCTTGCGGAAAAGTACGGCGTTGCGAACACGACGATCGCACTTGCGTGGCTCCTTCGCCACCCGGCAAAGCTGCAGCCCGTCACCGGCACGATCAACCCGAAGCGCATCGTGGACTGCGCAAAGGCTGCCGACGTTACACTCACACGCGAAGAGTGGTACTCCATCTATCTCGCAGCCGGCTACCGCCTGCCGTAATCTCAAAGCACACAAAAACGGACGTCACCGACGTCCGTTTTTTGGCTTATATACGGGCTAAATTATCCGGATTTTATCTTGACAAAAACTGCTTTCTCCCGTAAACTTTAAGGTATAAAAGGGAGTAGCAGGCAGAATATACTGTAATGCAGGCGTCAGCACGATGGCACCGTCATCCGTTTGCATTTTAATTTGCGAGACTTTTATCATGCGCCGGACATGATGAGGGTCTTTTTTTGTTTTCCCACACTCCCGAAACGCCCGGCGACAAAAATATTTCGGAAAGGGTTGAACCTCTTGGAATTACTCATTGCTAATTTTGCGAACATCACCTGGCAGAGTGTCGTAATGTGGCTCATCGGCGGTGTGCTGATCTACCTCGCCATCGCGAAGGAAATGGAGCCGACTCTGCTTCTGCCCATGGGCTTTGGTGCGATCCTCGTCAACCTGCCCATCGCTGTCCCGGGTACAGGCGTACAGCACGTCTTAGGCACACTTTTTGACCTCGGCATCAACGGCGCCGAGCTCTTCCCGCTGCTGCTGTTCATCGGCATCGGCGCGATGATCGACTTCCAGCCGCTCCTCACGAACCCGAAGCTGATGATCTTCGGTGCTGCCGCTCAGTTCGGTATCTTCTTCACCGTGGGCGCCGCTTCCCTGTTCGGCTACGACCTGAAGGATGCCGCTTCCATCGCCATCATCGGCGCTGCCGACGGCCCGACCTCCATTTTCGTTGCTACCGAGCTCGGCTCCAAGTATCTCGGCGCGATCATGGTCGCTGCATACTCCTACATGGCTCTTGTTCCGCTTGTACAGCCGCCGATCATCAAGCTCTGCACCACAAAGGCTGAGCGCAAGATCAAGATGGTCTACACCGGCAAGCCGGTCTCCAAGCGCACAAAGATCCTCTTCCCGATCGTCGTTACCATCATTGTCGGCCTTGTCGCTCCCGACGCCGTTGCACTGATCGGCTTCCTGATGTTCGGTAACCTCATCCGCGAGTGCGGCGTTCTGAACTCTCTCTCCGAGACCGCTCAGAACGTACTTGCAAACCTCATCACCATCCTGCTCGGCATCACCATCGCATTCCAGATGCGTGCTGAAGAATTCCTGCAGCTCGATACACTCATCATCATCGGTCTCGGTCTCGTTGCTTTCGTATTCGATACCTTCGGCGGTGTTATGGTCGCAAAGCTCATGAACATCTTCCTGCCCGAGGGCAAGAAGATCAACCCGATGATCGGTGCAGCCGGCATCTCTGCATTCCCGATGTCCGCTCGTGTTGTTCACAAGATGGGTCTTGCTGAAGACAATCAGAACTTCCTTCTCATGCATTCCATCGGCGTTAACGTTTCCGGTCAGATCGCATCCGTCGTTGCAGGCGGTTTGATCCTGTCCCTTGTAAAGGCAATTATTGGAGGTTGATTCTATGCATATTGATAAGCTGCTCGCCGCCCTGCCGATCATGGGCACCGGTTACCTCGGCATCTTCGTTGTTACCATCGTGATCATCGCTGTGATCTCCCTGCTTAACAAGACTTTCCAGAAGTAATGGCTTCATAAACAAACGGCTCGCTTTTCAGCGAGCCGTTTTCATTTATCCAAACATTCTTTTTAGGTTTTCGGTGGAGAACGCGGGGTCTTCGTGGAGTGCAAGAAGCATATCCTCCATATTTTCCGCGCTGTACTCGACCTGCTTTGAGTAATCCTTCGTGCAGACGATACGGTCCCACGCCGTGAATGCCCCGGTGCTCTCGAGGCAGTGTGTGTTCATCAGACAGATGAACCACACGCTCACTGCGCAGAACTTCACGCGTGCGGACAGGCGGCCGTCCAGCGCACCGCGCGCCAGATGGCGGTAAAGAAAATAGACCATGAGGTTTTCAAAGCCGCCGTCGATGTCGTCGAGATTGACTTCGAGCGCTGCGTCGGCGAGCAGCTGAACATTCTCCGGCCAGCTCTCGTCAAACGGCTCGAGCGTCTCCATGTACTGCAGGAGCGCCTCACGCGCCATCGGGATCTCCTCCTGTGTCGGCAGATCCGCCGGCGAAGCGGCACCCGTGATCTGCTTCTGTATCTTCTCGCCGAACTCCAAAAGGCGGTGCATGCGCACTCTGAGCGGCAGGGTGCGATCCTGCACAAGGCGGAACGCTTCGTCGCGCAGACGATAGATCTCCATGCCGCTTTCGGGCAGAATGATCATATCCGGCATTTCACCGACCGAGGTCGTGATGAACGTGATCGGATTTTTTTCCTCAAACAAAAGGCGGCATGCCTCCTCGCAGCACAGGCCGATGCCCATCTCCATGCGGTCGCCCACCTGCTCGTAAAAGCGCGGATGCTCGCGGCAGATCTCACAAAGCGCCTTGTCCCCGAGCTCCATGATGATCTCACAGAGATTATCGTCCGTCAAAAACGGGCAGCGGTCTTCTTCGCCGAGGCGGAAGCAGGCCGTCCCCTCGGGCAGCTCGTCGATCTGCTCACGCAGACGCTCACCGAACGCACCCGGGACGCTTTCATAAAAACGGCGTGTGTCGGGATCGATGTCGATCTCCCACCCGGCACAGCAGGTATCGCTGCAGCTCGATGCGATGCAGCGGAATTTGTCGTAAAAATTCGGTTTAATAAATCTCATATCTCTCAGTTCCGTCTCTTTTCCGGATTAAGTCAACAGATAATATCATATCGGTTTTCGAGAGCCTTGTCAACAAATCCGAAGCGCACAGGAAAAAGAATTGACAATTTACGAAAAGTTGGGTATGATAATATTACTGAATAAGATACGTAAACTTTATAATATTTACGCCGCATCAGTCGGACGGAAAGGATGATTTTTTATGAAAAACATGACAAGACTCTTCACGATCATCGGATGCATCACCGCGATCGTCGCTTCCATCGTTGCAGCCGCTGCCGTTCTGAACTACTTCGACAAGAAGAGACAGGATGCAGAGCTTGAGGAGTACCTCGAGGGCGTCATTCAGTAAGTAAAAACCGCACACAAAAAGGCTTCGCTATGCGAAGCCTTTTTTATGTCTTATCCTTCGGTTTTGCGATAAGTGCAGCGAGGAATGCGAAAACGACCGCCGCCGTGATGCCCGCAGCGCCGGCCGTAAGGCCTCCGGTCAGCGCACCCAAAAGCCCCTTTTCTTCGACCGCCTTTTTTACGCCGTCCGCAAGGAGAAATCCGAAGCCGCTGAGCGGTGTCGTCGCGCCTGCACCGGCAAATTCCACGAGCGGCTCGTAGAGTCCGAGTGCACCGAGCACTACGCCGCTTGTCACATACAGCACCATGATCCTCGCCGGGGTCAGCTTGGTGCGGTCGATCAGGACCTGTCCGACGGTACAGATGAGACCGCCCACGATGAACGCACGAATATATTCCATGGAAGACCTCCTTTATTCGCCGTTAGTCTTTCCGCAGGCAGTTAAATTATGCATTTATATTTTTTCGGATTATTTGACGTTTCGCCTTGCATATTGCAATTTAATCTGTTACTATGAGCGTGAAATCCGACGGAAAAACGCCTAAGGAGGTTCTGTTTCATGTTCGGCATTCAAAAGTCCGCAAACAGCGAGTCCGACTCTCTTTTGTCCATACGGTTTACGGTTCCGATCATCATCGAGAACACGGCAACTATTTTTATCGGCCTCGTCCTGTCCGGCATTTACAGCGGGATCAGCGCCAGTGCCATGGCTGCCATCGGCATGGCAAATACGGTCGTTACCGTGGTCTCGTCTTTTTTCGCCATTGTTTCCGGCAGCACAGCCGTCATCGTTTCGCGTCACATCGGCGCCGGAGAGGGCAGAGAAGCCGGCGAGGTCGTCAGCCAGTCCATCACGCTTTCGGCGCTCTTAAGTCTCGGCATGACGGCACTGACCGTCGCACTCAGCACGCCGCTCTTTAAGCTGCTCATCCCGACGGCGGAAGCTTCACTTTTCAACGAAGCGGTCAATTACTTCCGCATTATGATGCTGAGCCTTCCGGGCCTTGTGCTCATTTCCGTGCTCAGCCCAATCTTCCGCGCCATGGGCAGCAGCCATGTTTCGTTCACGGCAACGATCATCACAAGTGTTTCCCAGCTCCTGTTTTCGTGGGTCTTCATTCAAAAATTCCAAATGAACGAGATCGGCGCCGGTCTTGCCGCCGTTCTCTGCCGCGTGATCGGCACAGCTTGTCTGCTTTTCGCACTTCTGCGTGACCATCGCTTCTTTACGATACATATTAAAGATATTCTCCGCCTGCACAGATCGACCTGCAAGCGTATTTTCCGCCTCGGTGTACCGATCAGCCTCGAGAGCATCATCGTGCAGCTCGGCTATATGCTCGCGAACAGTATGGTCATCTCTCTCGGTACCTTTGAAAGCGGTGTATATCAGATCATCAATACGATCGGCTCCTTCACGGGCCTCGCGCAGGGCATTTGCTCGGCGATCGGATCGGCAGTGATCGGACAGCTTCTCGGCGCGGGCCGACCCGATCGGGCACGAAAGCTCGGACGCGGTATATGGGCTGCAGGACTGTTGTCCACCGCCATGCTTTGCAGTCTTGTATTGCTGCTCGGCAGACCGCTTTCCGGTCTCTATTCCTCCGACCCTGCGACGATCACGGAAAGCGCGCGGCTGCTTTGGGTTCTTTTGATGATGAACATGGCCGGTGTTTCCATAAACGCCATAGACCCGCAGCTGAAGGCCGGCGGCGACGTGAATTTTGTCATGATCATGACCGTATCCGCCGTGTGGCTCATCCGTCTGCCGCTGACATGGCTGTTCTGCTTCAAGCTGAACATGGGTGTTGTCGGTATTTACCTCGGCAATTCCATCAGTCTGTACTTCCGTGCCATTCTCGGCTTTATCCGCCATTGCGGCAAAAAATGGTACGTGAAAAAGATCTGACTTTACAAGGAGAGCTTCGGCTCTCATTTTTTTCTTGACAGGCATTGGCAAACGTGCTATGCTCAGTTTAACAACTTGAACTTTACGAAAGGATAAAATGAGTATGAAGCTGTCGGCAGGTGAGCCGGCCTGAGTCCTTAGACTCCGCCCGGCAAAACAGAGTAAGCAGGACGTACAAAACCGTACGTCTGATTTCCTACGGAAATTTTTAGGCTGTACCCTGTTAATGCCCGATACCCGTTTTATCCTGCACCCATAACGTGCGGTCTTTTTCTGCGTGTATCCACAGGTATTTTCAGAGTACCTGTGGATTTTTATTTTGAAAGGTATTATATGTCCAACACATTCATCACCCTCGAATTCGAACGGATACGTGAACAGCTTCTGACTTATGCCGCAACGCAAAGCGCGAAGGAGCGCATTATGGAGCTCGCGCCGCATTTGCAGGAAGCGCGGCTGCGCGGCGCACTGCACGAGACAAACGACGCACGAACCATACTCGACCACATCGGCACGCCGCCCATCCCGGACACCGCGTCCGTTCGCGCGGCACTGATCCTCGCCGAAAAAGGCGGTATGCTGCTGCCCGAGCAGCTCTTGTCCGCCGCTTCATTTGCTGCAGCCTCCAAACGGCTGAAGGCCTACTTAAAGCGTGCCGAAACGACGGAGACCTCTCTTTCGTACTTAGGGACGGTCATCGACCCGCTCGAGGAGCTCACCTTGGAGATCCACCGCTGCATCACAGGCGCGGAGGTGGATTCGAACGCGACAAAAGCTCTGCGCGAGATTCGCCGTCAGAAAGAAAACACGCGCGAGCAGATCAAGCTGCGCATGGATGAGCTTCTGAAAAGTCACAAGAAGTTCTGCACCGACAGCTTCGTGTCTGTCAAGAACGGGCACTACACGCTGCCCGTCTCCAAAAACTATAAGAATCAGATCTCCGGCACGGTCATCGCGACCTCCTCCGCCGGTTCCACCTGCTTTATCGAGCCGAGCGCGATCCGCAAATATACGGAAAAGCTCGCGCTGCTCGAGACCGAGGAAGCCATTGAGATCGACAAGATCCTCTACACGCTCTCCGTCTTGGTCGCGGAAAACAGCACCGCTCTGCTTTTGAACGCCGAGACCGTGGAAAAACTGGATTTCGCTTTTGCAAAAGGCAAAATGAGCCTTGAGACGGACGCCTGCGCGCCCGAGATCGGCACCGGACGGCACATAAAGATCGTACAGGGGCGTCACCCGCTTCTTGCACGTGACATCTGCGTGCCGGTCGATTTTGAGATCGGACACGAGTACAGGGGGCAGACCGTGCGCGGTGTCGTTATCACCGGCCCGAATACGGGCGGCAAAACCGTCACCTTGAAGCTCGTAGGCCTGTTTTCGCTGATGGCACAGTGCGGTCTGCATCTGCCCTGCAAGAGTGCCGAAATCTGCATGAACGGCAACGTGCTGTGCGACATCGGTGACCGGCAGGATATCTCGCAGAATCTTTCCACCTTCTCCGCACACATTACGAACGTCATCGACATACTGAATGAGACCGGGCGTGATTCCCTCGTTCTGCTCGACGAGCTCGGCTCCGGCACGGACCCCGCAGAGGGCATGGGCATCGCGGTGTCGATTTTGGAGGAGCTGCGCCGCCGCGGCTGCCTGTTCCTCGCGACGACGCACTATGCGGAAGTCAAGCAATACGCCGAGCAGGCAGAAAATATACTGAACGCACGCATGACCTTTGACCGGGAAACATTGCGTCCCGAATATAAGCTCGTCATCGGTGAAGCCGGCGAGAGCTGCGCGTTCTATATCGCACAGCGGCTCGGCTACCCGCCGCATCTTTTGAAATACGCACAGCAGGTAACCTACGGACAGCAGCGCACGACAACCGCCGAACGGCGCTTTGAGCCGCTGAAGGACGCCCCCGCGGCGCCGAAGAAAAACCGTGTGGAGAAGGCCGTCGAAAAGAAGACCGCACCGAAGCACGCTCTGCAGTTTGAAACCGGCGACTCCGTTTTCGTCTATCCGGGGAAGAAGATCGGCATCGTATACAAGCCCTCGGACGAAACCGGCACGCTTGTCGTGCAGGTGCAGGGGCGAAAATACCGCGTGAAGCACAACCGCCTGAAGCTGCAGACGAAAGCCGCGGAGCTCTACCCCGCCGACTACGATTTCTCCGTCATTTTTGACACGGTGGAAACCCGGAAGGCACGCCACAAGATGGACAAAGGATACACCGGCATATCCGCCGACTTAGACGAGCACATTGAAGACATGAAGTAAAAGAAAGGGAAACACCATGAGAATTGATGCATATAAGGAATTTTTCAAGGCCGAATACATGATGGGCCCGAACTGCCTGCGCCTTTTGGACGAGCTTTTATCCACCTATCCGCTGCAGTTCACCGCAGAAAACCGCATTTTGGACCTCGGCTGCGGCAAGGGCGTAACGAGCCTCTTCACCGCAAAGGAAACGGGCGCGACGGTATACGCCAATGACCTGTGGATCTCCGAAGAGGAGAATCGCGCACGCTTTAAGGCATGGGGCATGGAAGACCGGCTCATTCCCGTGCACAAGGACGCACGTGACCTGCACTTTGAAAAGGAAATGTTCGATGCACTCATCAGTATCGACGCATACCACTATTTTGCCGGCGCCGAAGGCTTCTTCGCCGAAAACATTCTGCCCTTTATTAAAAAAGGCGGCACGGTTTTGATCGCCGTTCCGGGCATGAAAACGGAATTTGACGGCAGAAGCGAGGAGCTTCTCACCCCGTGGCTTCGTGACGAAGCGTATATGTTCCAGAGCCCCGTTTTCTGGAAACGTATCCTCGGCGAGCATCCCGACATTGAAGAGGTCCGAACATGGGAAATGGACAGCTTTGATATCGCGTGGCAGGAATGGCTCGGCACGGCGCACGAGTATGCACTCGGAGACCTCGCCCACTTTGATTCTCTCATCAAGCCCTACACCTGCTTTGTGGGTATGATGGTCAAAAAGCGGTAAAAATCCCTGTATCTTGCGGTGTATTTCCGTTTCATGCCAACGGGATGCGTTTTGCGAAAAAACCGGAAAAAATGCTTGCTTTTTCCGGGGTTATGTGGTATTATTATTTCTGCGTTATTGGAGTTTAAGGCGAATCTATGCCCACCAATACGGTTCAGGCGGTTTCGCCGTACTATAATCCTGTTTTTCGAGGAGGTGTCCACTGTGCCCAACATTAAGTCTGCAAAGAAGCGCGTAAAGGTTGCTGCAGCTAAGACCCTGCAGAACAAGATGATCAATTCTGAGCTCAAGACCGAGATTAAGAAGGCTAATGCTGCTCTCGAGGCTAACGCTCCGGACAAGGCAGAGGCTGTTAAGGTTGCTGTCAAGAAGATCGACCAGGCTACCGCAAAGGGTATTCTGCACAAGAATACAGCTGCCAGAAAGAAGTCCGCTCTGGATAAGAAGCTCAACGGCTAATAGCTGAAACTGGCGCTTAATTTCCAAATCGCAACATTAAAAGGCTGTCCTTACGGACAGCCTTTTTGCGTAGTTCTTAGCATACGAAAGCACCGAAGGGTCTCCCTCGGTGCTTTTTTGCTTTATTCTATCTCTGCGCCGCCCCATTCCACGACAGTGAAACCCTCGCGCGTAAACGGCTCAAAGCACTGTGGCTCAAGGTTCACGGGCTCTTCCACAGCCTTCCATGCCATGAAAACGCGCAGCAAACTGTCCGGTTCGGGCGTGATCTCAAGTGCTGCGGTGTCCGTATAGACATCCGTCTGGAACGAGATCATATTATACGCGTTATGCTCCATTTTGGGCAGCCAGTAGATAACAAACTCATTCGCTTCCTTTTCGGTCAGTCCGATCTCGGCGAGTGCCTTTTCCAAGAACGCTGCGGTTTCTTCACCGGGAACCGTGAAGCCTGTGGAAAAATCGTATGCCGCATCGGACACACCCTCCCAGAACAGGCAATAGTATTCACGTCCGTTCTTGTCCGTCAGCGTACCGTCCGGTTCTGCGGTGACCGTCCAGCCATTCTCATACAAAGGATAGGTTGAAGTCAGCTCGCCGTCAAAGACCAGCTTCACGGAAACCTCCGTTTCTTCCTCGGGGTAGAGATAGATCACCGGCTTTGCCGCCACGGCCTCCGGCGGAAGCCTTCGGCTGCGGCAGCCCGTAAAGGACAGTATGACAAGAAGCACGAGCAGAACGGAAAGTAATCTTTTCATAGCATGACCTCCGCGCTTTCTCTTTTATTCCTTCGGTGTATTCTCGTTAACGGACTGTGCCGCGTAGTATTCCTGCAGCTTTTTCGCCTTTTTGCGCTTACTGCGCTTCACAAGCAGGACGATGACTGCGGCAGCCGCCGCTGCGATGATCCACAGCGGGATGAGATAGATCACGGCAAGGAGGATATCCTCGGCGCCGTTTTTCACGTCACGCAGCATCTCGCTGAATGTATCCACGATCTCTTCGCCAAAGCTTGGCTCGACCGGCGTATACACTTCGACCTCTTCCAGGTAGATCTGCACCGTCGCGTAATCGATACGGTTTGTCAGTACCTTCATCTGACCGGTGTAGCTTTCGATCTGATACTGGACCTCCATGAGCTTATCCTGCACGGCAAGCAGCTCTTCCAGAGAACCGGATTCCTCCTTCAGCTCCAAAAGACGCTCCTCCTGCGTGCGGAGACTTCTGAGACGGGACTCCATGTCCACATACTGCGCCGTCGCGTCCTCGGTGCTTTCCTCGGTGCGCACCACACTGCCCGTACCGGAAACGCTTTCAAGGAATTTGCTGTAGCGGTCTGCCGGGATACGGCAGACATATTCCGCGCTGCGGGTGCGTCCGCCGCTGTACTGCGAGGAATATTCCACGTAGCCGCTGACGGCGCCGATCGCCTGCTTTAAGGCGACCACGGACTCGTCAAATGCCTTCGTCTCGACGGTCATCGTTGTGTTGCGGATGATCTTCCTGCCGTCGTCGGGCATTTCGGGCTCTACCGTGCTCCCGCCCGCCATGGCAGGCGTTTCCTCCTCGAACTCGACCTCGACTTCTTCCGTGACCGTGTCATAGTAGCCTTCCTCAGCATAGCCACTGTCATACCCTGCGGCAGAATTCGAAATCATTTCATCCTTCGGTGCCGCCGAAGCAGCACATCCGGTGAGGCTGAAAAGCCATAAGCCCATAAGAAGGATCGCGATTATCTTTTTCATCTGTGTTGCTCCTCTCCTGTCTATTTATTCCACGCGGATCACTGGATGCTGAATTCCGCGTAAATTACGGTTTCGTCGTATGTTCCCGTTTCCTGAAAATCTATGATCTCCTTGCCGATACGGTATTCCCCGGCGGGAAGCGACTCGTACAGCCAGCTCCAATCCACCGTCCATTCGACGGTCTCGCCCTTCGGAACGCACCATGCTTCCGAGGTCCAGCCGACATATTCTTCATCGATCGTCGTATATTCGACCTTCTTCCAATTGCCGTTTTCGAGCTTCTGCACCTCGTACCAGCTGCCGGTCTGCAGTTCACCCTTGGCTTCCCCGCCGCTTTGCGTGCACACGATCGTGAGTCCCCTTTCGGTCACATCCTTTGCCGTCAGCGTCACGCCCCAATCATATACGGGATAATCAATGATGGGCTCATCTCCCGCCTCGGGTGCTGCACAGGCTGTGCAGACACACAGGATAAAAACCATAAGCCACAGCCAATACTTTTTCATAAAGATCCCTCCGTTTTCAGTATACTGAATTTATTTCGGTTCTGCAAGAAAATTATTGTCCGCTTCACCCTTAAAGAAAGCAATCAGACCAAAACGGTTACGCAAATATCGGAAAAATTTCCTGAAACAGCCGATCTGATAATTTTTTGACAAAAATCATTAAATCCCTATTGACAATCACGCGATTATGTATTATACTCATATCATCAAATCAAAAGGAGATGAGAATGTGAATTGGACGCTTCCCGGAACCGTGCTCAGCGTGGATCTTGACCGCGAGGAGTCTGCCGAAGAGGTATTCTCGGCGATGTTTCTGACAGGCGGACTCGTGCTCTCACAGGTAACGCAGGTGACCGGTCTCGAACCGTATATCGTCCAGAACTGGGTTCGTCGGGGTTTTCTGTCCCCGCCGCAGCAGCGCAAGTACACGCGCCGCCAGCTCAGCCGGATCCTGACAATCAACGCGCTGAAAAGCGCTCTTTCGATCGACCAGATCTGCAGCCTGCTCCGCTACATAAACGGTGCACTCGACGACGAGGGTGACGACACCATCGATGACACGCAGTTCTACCGCGCGTTTGTCTTGCTCGCCCGTACGGTCACGCGTGAGGGATATCCCGCGCCGGAGGAGCTCGGCCCGATGCTCGACCGCAGCCTTGCAGCCTACGAGGAGCCCGTACCCGGCGCAAAGCAGCGTATCAAAGCGGTACTGCGGATCCTGATCACGGCATGGCGTTCCGCCCAGCTGCAGAGTGAAGCCCAGCGCATGCTGCTCGAGCTGCCGTAAAAACAGCCCCTTTGTGTTTGAAAAAGGAATTTATACACTTTATTTCCAGAAAAGAGGTAATCCACTATGAATGAACCGTTTAAGGACTACACGGAATTCACCGAGAAAACCGAAAACAAGCCCTTCCCGCCGAAGCCGCCCGTCGTGAACATGAAATCAGACGGCAAATTTCTCAAGAAGCTGCCGCGGTATCTTCTGATCGGTGCCCTGCTCCTCATCGTTCTTGCCGCAAGCACCACGAGCTGGTACACGGTCGATGACAAGCAGCAGGCGGTCGTTACGACCTTCGGCAAGGTCACCGACGTTACGGACGCCGGCTTCCACATGAAATTACCGTTTGGTATCCAGAAGGTTGACAAGGTCGACGTCAACGTATATCAGAAGCTTGAGCTCGGCTACCGGACGATCGGCAGCAACGCAAATGAATACGACATCATCGAAAGCGAAACGAAGATGATCACCGGCGACTACAACATCGTCAACGTGGAATTCTTCGTGGAGTACAAGGTTTCAAACCCCGTGCAGTATCTGTACGGCGCTTATGAGCCGGAGACGATCCTCAGAAATCTTCTGCAGAGTCAGGTCAGAAACGTCGTCGGCTCCGAAGCCGTTGACTCCGTCCTGACGACCGGCAAGGAATCCATTCAGATGCGTGTCAAGGAGCTCGTCACGGAGATCCTGCAGACGTATGACATCGGCCTGACACTCGTCGACGTAAAGATTCAGGACTCCGAACCGCCCACCGTGGAGGTCACCGAAGCCTTCAAGGCCGTTGAGACCGCCAAGCAGCAGGCCGAGACCGTGATGAACGAAGCGCTGGCTTATCAGAACGCGCAGCTTCCCAAAGCGCAGGCACAGGCCGACGAGCTGCTCCGCAACGCCGAATACTTAAAGCAGAAGCGTATCAATGAAGCGACCGAGCAGGTTGCCATGTTCAACGCGATGTACAAGGAATACAGCTTGAATCCCGACATCACAAAATCCCGTATGTACTACGAAGCGATCTCCGAAACACTGCCCGGCATAAAGGTGTTTATCGACACCTCCGGCAGCGGAAGTCAGGTAGAGAAGGTTCTGCCGATTGAAAGCTTCGTTCAGGAGGACGGCAAAGCCGCGCCGGTGACAGCACCGATCGCAACACCCGCACCGTCCGTCACCGAGCCGTCCGTCACCGAACCCGTTGAGGACAGCGAATTCGTTGGAGGCAATGAGTAATTATGAAAAAGAGATATATCGTTATTATAGCCGCTGTGCTGTTGGCAGCCATTTGTCTCGGCGGCTCCATGTTCACTGTACGTGAAAATGAATACGGCTGCACCGTGCGCATGTCGAAGATCATCTCTACGACGGACGCCCCGGGCATGCACTTTAAGGTCCCCTTTATCGACTCGGTCAAATACTTCCCGAAGGCAACCATGCTCTATGACATCCCGCCCAGTGAAGTACTGACCGCCGACAAGCAGAACATGACCGTCGACTGTTACGTTCTGTGGAATGTATCCGACCCGCTGAAGTTCTATCAGTCCCTCGGCAACACGACCGTCGCAGAGGAGCGTCTGAACGCCCTCACCTACAACGCACTGAAAAACGTTATGGGTACGCTTTCCCAGTCCGACATCATCAACATGGAAGACGGCGGCGCGAGAAACGACATCTACGAGGGGATCACCGCAAGCGTGGATCAGCTCGCAGTAAACTACGGCATCAAGGTCGAAGACGTGAAGATCAAGCGCTTTGACCTGCCTGAAGCAAACGAGAGCGCGGTATACACCCGCATGATCTCCGAACGCAAGCAGATCGCGGAAAAATACACCGCGGACGGTAACTACGAGGCTTCCCTGATCCGCAACGACGTGGATAAGCAGGTGAACATCATCGTCTCGAACGCCGAAGCGGAAGCCGCAAAGCTCGTTGCAGAGGGCGAAGCAGAGTACATGAGAATGCTCGGTGAAGCGTATAATTCTCAGGAAAAGCAGGATTTCTACGAGTTCACCTTAGCACTCGATGCCCTGCAGGCGACGCTGGACGGCAGTGAAAAGACCATCATTCTGAGCCAGGACTCCGACCTCGCACAGATCCTGATGAATCCGTAACCCTACATAACAAACAAGGCAGAGTTGATCGAAAAATCAACTCTGCCTTAATTTTTTAATGTCCGAAGCGGTGAACCTCTTCATCGTTCAGCTTCGAGAAGACCATTTCCTGTCCGGAATACAGGCTGAAGTAGCCCGAGAGCAGGAAGCTGACGATCGCCGCGATCATGTAGAACAGCGCACCTTCGCCGCCGAACAGCTCGACGCACAGCAGGATCGTTGCCACGGGGCAATTCGTAACACCGCAGAACAGCGCCGCAATGCCGACAGCCGCACCGAAGGACGGATCAAGTCCGATGAGAAGTGCCGCCGTTCCGCCCATCGTTGCACCGATGAACAGCGTCGGGACGATCTCGCCGCCCTTATATCCCGCACCGATCGTGATCGACGTGAAGAGCATCTTCAAAAGGAAAGCTTCCGGACGGACAATGCCTTCGTTAAAGACACGCTCGATGACATGCATACCGCCGCCGTTATAGTCCGTCGTTTTAAGCAGAACGGACAGCAAAACGATCAGCACGCCGCCCGCAAATACGCGGACAAATTCATTTTTGATCAATCGCTTGAACAGATGCGCGCCCGTGTGCATCACCCAGCAGAACAGCATGCTGACAAGTGCACCGGCAACGGAGACGACCAGCACGCGCCACAGGGTATTGATGTCAAACGCGGGGATCATGCGGACATTAAAGTGCTCCGCATGCGCACCCAAAAGCTTAGCCACGCCATAGCCCGTAACGGACGACACAAGGCACGGGAACATCGCTGCCGACAACATACGGCCGACAAAAACAACCTCGACTGCAAACACGCAAGCGCCCATCGGTGTGCCGAAAACCGCAGCGAAAACGGCACTCATGCCGCACATGGTCAAAATGTGCCTGTCCTTCTCGTTCAGGCGAAATGCTCTGCCAAAGAGAGACGCCACACTGCCGCCAAGCTGCAGTGCTGCACCCTCACGTCCGGCTGAACCGCCGAAAAGGTGTGTGATCACCGTACCGAGAAAGATCGCCGGCGCCAAAAGGACCGGAACGCCTTTTTCGGAACGCACGCCGAGGAATACCTCATTCGTTCCGACACCGGAAACACGGCACAGCCGATACAGAAGTGCGATCAGCAAGCCGCCGATCGGCAGCAAATAAAGAAGCCATGTGTTTTCCTCGCGCGCCGCAGTAGCCAGCGCCACACACTTTGAAAACACCGCGCCGATCGCGCCGCCTAAACCGCCTACCAGACCGCCAAGCAGCAGCCAGCGGAAAAACGCCCGCGTATAAGCTGCCGTATCATGCAGCGCGCGCCGCATTTTATTCATATTTTCCATGGGGACCTCTTATATGTGCTTTTACTTTCTCAGAAACAGAATGCCGAGCGTATTCGGGCCGCAGTGGTTCGAGACGGTGCAGCCGGCTACGGTCTCCAGAACTTCCTCAAAGCCGTAACCCGCAACAAGCTCCTTGATATGAGCAACGACCTCGGGCTTGCAGCCGGAGTGTGTGACGAATATGCGGTGTCTGTCGACATCGGTACGGCCCTCAAGGCGGTCCTTTACATACTGCTCAAAGCACAGCTCGATCTTGCCGCGGTACTTCTTGCCGACGCCCATCGCACCGTCCTTGACTTCAATGCACGGCTTGAGCTTCAGAAGATTTGCACCCAGTGCTACGAGTGCGGAGCAGCGTCCGCCCTTCTGCAGGTAGAACAGTGTGTCGATGACAAAGCTTGCCTCTGCCTTTTCGGCCAGCTCTTCCATTTCAGCCGCAATTTCCGCTGCCGGAACACCCTCAGCGGCACGCTCAGCCGCTGCCAAAACGAGCAGACCGCTGCCCGTGGACAGATTGCGGGTGTCTACAACATAAACATTTTCGAACTCTGCCGCTGCCAAACGGGCATTCTGATAGCAGCTGGACATTTCGCTGCTGATGTTGAAATAGATCAGCGCGTCATATTCCTTCAGCACTTCTTCGAACAGGGAAGAATAATCCGCCGCATTGACAGCAGCCGTATGACATACGCCCTTGCCGGAGCCGACATAGTCATAAATATCCTGCGGAACAATGTCCACGCCGTCGCGGTAATACTCGCCTTCCTTCTCGACAAACAGCGGCTGGATGCCGATGTTATACTTTTCGATCAATTCAGCGGAAAGATCGCAGGTACTGTCCGAATAAATCTTGATTTTCATAAATTCATACCATTCCTTATTCGTTCTGTGTCCAAAACGGACTATAGTATTGTTACAGAACAGTATACTACATTGCTCACTATTTTTCAATAAGGCAACAGTGCATAAACTTTCCATCCCTTTTTTACATAAAAATTAAGACATTCTTACATACGCGGCGAAGCGCTTGCAATGCGGTGCTTTTTTCGGTACAATATAACTATAAATACAGCAGGATTTTCACTGTAGAGGAGACTCTTTATGCAGGATAACTCTTATAATTACGCGCCGTACGAATACGGCATAGATCCCCCCGCCGGCTACAAGCAAAAGAGCCGTTTGGCTGCCGGCATTCTCGGCATTCTGACCGGCACGTTCGGTCTGCACAATTTCTATCTCGGCAACAACCAGCGCGGTCTGACGCAGCTTCTGCTCGCCGTGCTCGGTTCCGTAGTGACTCTCGGCATCAGCACTCTCATCGTGATGATCTGGGGGATCACCGAGGGCGTAAAGCTCCTCGAGCACAGAGTCAACGTCGACGCTTACGGCGTTTGGCTCAAGGACTGACGCGGAAAGGAGTACCGACAAAATGAGCGATCACAACGACTTTAACCGAAATAATACTGCCGATACCCCGCCTGAGCCGAACGGCTATCAGCCGCCGCAGTATACGCAGCAGTACACGAATCAGACCGGCGGATACAGACCGCCGAATTATACACATCCGTACGAGCCGACCGGTGAACCGCCCGTCTATAACCCCATGTATACCGCGCCGATCGGCTATCCGCAGAAGAGCCGCATCGCGGCGGCGCTGCTTGCCTTCATGTTCGGCACATTCGGCGTACACAACTTCTACCTCGGAAACACCGGAAGAGCCGTCACACAGCTCCTGTTCAGCACACTGGGCATCATCTTTCTCGGACTCGGCCCCATTGTCTCTCTTGTTTGGTGCTGGTACGAGGGCATTCAGCTCTTCAGGGACGCCGTTCCGACAGACGGCCACGGCGTACCGTTCATCGACTGATCCACCCGGAAAGGAGTTTTTGATTTATGCCGCTTCCCATGGTTCATTTGGCGGTCGCCCATGCCCTCAGCGACGAAGCTTTCGCGGGCTGTGACAAGGCCGCGTATTTCCTCGGCGCAAACGCACCGGATAGCATTCATAAGCGCGAAGGCTGGACGGGCCATGACAAGGACGTCTCCCACGTGCGGCTTGACCTGCCGAAGACGGGTCAGACCGAGGTCTTCAGACAGCGTATCGCCGACCTTTGGGCAGCGCGCACCGGGGAACCGCGTGAAGACAGCTTCCTTGCGGGCTGCTGTGTGCATCTGCTCACGGACTGGGTATGGGGAAAATATCTCAGAAAGCCGTATTTCGAGCCGCACTATCAGGCTGACCCGAACCCGGCACAGGACATGCGGACTGCCTATTATAATGACACGGACTTAGCCGACCTCGAGCTTTACAACGCCTGTCCGTGGAGAGAGGAAGTCTTTTCCCTGCTTGCAAAAGCCGAGGGGATCGCTTTCGGCGATATGGTCTCCGCACGCGAAACCGAATTGTGGCGCGACTATATCCTGCAGTTTTACGACAATATGGACATGACCCGCTACATTCCGGCGAGATATATCCTGCCGGAGGACATCAACGCCTTCATCACTCAGGCTGCGGATTACGTCCGCGAAGCCATGAACGCATAACAAAACCGCACCGGAACAGCTTTACGATCCGGTGCGGAATTTTTATGCCTTTTTACTTTACCGGCAGCCAGACGCGCATCTGGTTTTCACCGCGGTTTGCCCATGTGTAGTACGGAATGAGACGGAGCTTCTTCTCCGTCAGCTTCGGCTTTCTTGCGGAATACAGCATGCCGTTGTCCTCTGCTTTATAGCCGTCGATTTCGACCGGGACGATACCGCCGAGAGTCTCGGGCTCAAAGCCGAGCGCTTCCGGCACAGCGTCCTCGCGGACGAAGAGCGGGAGGATTTCGCCGTTGTCCGCCTCCTCCGCACAGTAAACGAGTGCGCCGCGCTGCACGCAGACCTTGCCGCTGTCCGCCGCGACCTTCGGGGAGGCATAGAGCACACGTGCGGTCATATCGAGTGTGAGCATCACGTTGTCCCCGTCCTGCCATGCACGCGTGATGTACGCATAGCCGTCGCAGGTGATATCGGAAAGCGCCAATTCCTCGCCGTTTACAGTGAGCTTCGTGTTTTCGCTCCATGCCGGAATGCGGAACGCAAGTGTCGTCTCCGCGTTTCCGGAAACCGTGTACCGGACGTCCCCGTAATGCGGGAACTCGGTCCTGCAGGTCAGAGTCAGTCCCTTTTCCGTCACGACCGTACCGCCTGCGTACAGATCAATGAAGAAAGCGGTCTCATTCTCGCTGTATGCATAAGCACCGAGGGACGAGACGACACGCGCCACGTTCGGCGGGCAGCAGGCACAGGCATACCACTGCGGACGAACCGGCAGATCGTGTCTGTGGGTCACTGCCTTGCCGGAGACACCCGGAATGACCTCAAGGGGGTTCACATAGAAGAAGCGCTTGCCGTCGAGCTGCATGCCGGCTAAGACCGTATTGTAAAAAGCGCGCTCCATAACATCGGCGTATTCCCCGCGATGCTCGTTTTCGAGGAGCTGCTTTGCGAAGAACATCAGCGCGATCGACGCACAGGTCTCGGCATAGACCGGGTCGTTCGGCAGGTCGTAATCCACCGTAAACGCCTCGCCCTGATTTGTCGAACCGATACCGCCCGTTACGTACATGCGGCGCTTTGTAATGCTGTTCCAAAGCGTACGGCAGGCGCTGAGCAGATCCGCGTCTTCCGTTTCCCTTGCAACGTCCGCCATGCCGGTGTAAAGATACGCCGCACGAACCGAGTGACCGACGGCATCCTTCTGTTCACGCACCGGCAGTGTGCTCTGTGTATAGTCACTGTCCTGTTCCGCAGAGCCGCTCCAGACATTCCAGCCGCGGTTCGGCTCCTCGATCTTCCAGAAATAGTTCGGCTCCTGTCCGCGCTCGTCGATGAAATGCTTTGCGAGCGCCTTATATTTCTCGTTTCCGGTCGCTCTCCAAAGACGCATCAACGCGAGCTCGACCTCCGGATGACCCGGATAAGCCGCCGTGTTGTGATGCATGAACTCTTCAAAGATGCAGTCGGCGTTTTTGGACATGATATCAAGCAGTTCTCTCTTGCCCGTCACCTCATAGTACGCGACCGCCGCTTCCATCATGTGACCGGCGCAATAAAGCTCATGCGCTTCGCGCATATTCGTCCACTTCTTTTCCGGCGCCTGTATCGTAAAATAAGAGTTTACATATCCGTTTTCATGCTGGGACGAGCCATAGAGTGCAATGACATCGTCCACAGTTTTCTCAAGCTCCGGGTTCGGCTCGGCTGCGAGCGCATACGCCGCGGCTTCGATCCATTTCGCGACGTCGCTGTCCTGAAAAATGAAACCGTAAAATTCTTCCGCGCCGATATCCTCCACGCGCAGCTTCTTCGCTGCAAGGCGGATATTCTCGATTGCATGGCTCTTCTCCACGCCGGGCAGGGCATCGTTCAAAACCTGATACTGATACGGAATGACTTCCTCGCGTACAAGCTTCTGTACACGGCCGACAAAGCTGTCATCCGCATGGAAATTTTTCACGGAAATACGGCTGCTCTTCATAAAAAACACCTCATTTGAACTGCTGATATATTGGCTTATAAGCTTTTTATAGCATAATTTTTACCGTATATCAAGATTTCGTCTTGTCGTACACACTCAGCCTCAGAGCTGAGCGAGCGCCGCAATAATGTTATTGCTGACATCCCACGAAACGGACGGCAGCGCGTTCAGATTGACCGCACGGAAATTTCTTCCCTTTCGGTAAGCATCCGTTGTTTCATAAAAATCCTTCCCGTTTGCGTCATACCAACCGTAAATATGATAATGGCCGTCAACGACCGGCAATTTGTACTCCATACGTGTCCTCCGTTCGGGTCTCCCCACAGTCTGTTCTTTTTATAGCACATTCCGTTTGCCATTGCAAGGGACGGCACAAAAAAGGAAGATGCCAAAAACACATCTTCCTTTTGAAATTTATTTCGTTTTCTCCATGATTGTCTTCCACTTGCCGGATCTGTAACGCAGGTACATGAGCAGCAGGCGGACCATGATCTCAAAGTCGATGACGTAGCAGTATGCGATGAGATCCTGATGGAATACGCGGACAAGCAGAACGGCAAACAGGGCGCGGATGCACCAGTTTGTTGCGGCGGTGATGTAGAAGCCGGACTTCGTGTCGCCCGCACCGCGGAGCATACCGGCAAGCGTCCATGCGATCATTTGTGGGATCTGAATGACTGCCATGATACGCAGGCATTCTGCGGCGAGCGCGATAACGCCCTGATCCGGTGTAAAGACGCCGATGAGCGGTTCAGAAAAGACATACAGACCGACGCTCGCAAAAGCCATGACGACCGTACCCATGATGAGCGTCCACTTGAGGAACTTCTGGGCGAGCTCCGGCTTTTTTGCACCGAGCGACTGACCGGTCAGCGTGGTGATCGCAGTCTGGAAAGCAAATGCCGGCATAAAGGACAGGGACTCCGCAGAAGAGTACAGGCTGTTTGCCGCGATGCTCGCCGTGCCGAGTGTTGCAAGGCTGCTGCTGACAATGATACCGGAGGAGGACATGAAGATGCGCTCCAGCATAGCCGGCAGGCTGATCTTAAGGATCTGCGAAACAAGCTTTTTATCCGGCAGCAGATCCTTGGTGCCGGACAGCGAGATGCGGTATATGTTGGATTTTCTGAACGCCATAATGAGCGCCAGTACGCCGGACAGCATCATGCCGAGCGCCGTTGCGGCGGCCGCACCTTTCACACCCCAGCCCGCACCGATCATCGTAAATCCGAAGCCGAATACCGAGATCTGTCTCGTCGGGTTGATAAGCAGATAGTTACCGCAAACATTGACGACATTCATGATGATGTTGAGGATCATCGGCGTTTTCGTGTCGCCGTAGCCGCGAAATGCGGAATTCAGCACCATGGAAACGAGCATGAACACACGTCCCATGGACACGATCAGATTATAATTCGTTGCGGCGTCGATGATGTCCGGGCCCGCGCCCATAAAGAGCGGGATCGCCCTTGAAAGCATTGCTACGATCACGGAGATCGGAACGCCTATGTACAAAATCATCAAAAGTGCGTGACGCATCAGCACCTTGACACGGTCATGGTCTCCCGAGCCGACGGCATGCGCGACCATGGTCGTAAGACCGACGCCGAGCGCCATCATGATGCCGTTCAGAAGGAAGATCGGTGCGTTGCTGATGGAGATCGCCGCGGTGGCTTCCTTTCCGAGGGCACCGACCATCGCGGTGTCCGCAAAGCTGACAAGTGTGGAAAACACCTGCTCAATGAAGACCGGCCACGCAAGCAGGATGATCGTCATCGGTACGCTTCTGGAGCCGTCCGTCACATTGAGCGGCTTTTTTGACGCCATAAATAACACTTCCCAATACAAAGCTGTGCTCCAAAACGGACACAAAAGTACCGCCGTGTTGGAGCTGTATTTTGTTATATCATATTTCCACTAAAATATCAAGTTTCGGCAAAAACGAACCCGCACAGCAAACGGAAAAGTCTGCTGTGCGGGCATTTTTCTGATTCTATGTACTTAAACTTAGTGGCGTTCCATAACATGCATCCACTTGCCGGATCTGTAGCGCATATAGAGCAGAAGGAGACGCACGAGGATCTCAGTACACATGACCCAAATGGTCGCAATGAGGTCCATATGGAATGCACGGATAACGAGCACGGAGAACAGGGTACGGATGCCCCAGTTTGTGGCAGCCGTAATGTAGAAAATGATCTTCGTGTCGCCTGCGCCGCGCAGCAGGCCGCCAAATACCCATGCCGCCATCTGCGGGATCTGGATGAGCGCGACGATCTGCAGGCACTTTGCAGCCATCTCGATAACCTCCGCGTCGGGTGTGAAGACACCGATCAGCGGGGACGCAAACACGTACAGAGCTACCGTCGTGATCGCCATGATCACGGTACCCATGATCATCGTCCAGCGAAGGAATTTCTTCGCAAGCTCGGGCTTCTTTGCGCCGAGCGACTGTGCGACCAGTGTGGTGATCGCCATCTGGAACGCGAAGGCCGGCATATAGGAGAGGCTCTCCGCAGAGAGGAACAGGCTGTTTGCCGCAATACTTACGGTACCGAGTGTCGCAATGCTGCTTGTAACGAAGATACCGGAGGAGGACATGCAGATACGCTCCAGCATAGCCGGGAAGCTGATGCGGAATACCTGACGGGTGATCTCCTTGTCCGGGATGAATGCACCCTTGCCGGCAAGAGAAATATGGTACGGGTTCGACTTCTTAAACGCAATGACCAGCGCCATAACACCGGAAACCGTCATGCCGAGTGCGGTTGCGACCGCAGCGCCCTCGACGCCCCAGCCCGCACCGATCATGGTGAATTCAAGACCAAAGACGGAGATCTGCCTCGTCGGATTGATGAGCAAATAGTTACCGCAAACATTGATGACATTCATGATGATGTTGAGGATCATCGGCGTTTTCGTGTCGCCGTAGCCGCGGAATGCGGAGTTCAGCACCATAGAGGCCAGCATGAAGATACGGCCTGCGGCAACGATCAGGTTGTAATCCGTAGCCGCGTCGATGATATCCGGGCCCGCACCCATCCACAGCGGGATCATACGGGACAGAGCCGCAACGACCGCCGTGATCGGGATACCGACGTACAGAAGCACTAAGAAAGCATGTCTCATCAGCGTTTTTGCACGTGCTTCGTCACCCGCGCCGACCGCATGACCGATCATTGTCGTGATACCGATGCCGAGTGACATGATGACGCCGTTCAAAAGGAAGATCGGCGAGTTACTGATGGAGATCGCCGCGGTTGCCTCCTTGCCGAGTGCACCGACCATCGCGGTGTCCGCAAAGCTGACGAGCGTCGTGAAGATCTGCTCAACAAAAACCGGCCAGGCCAGAAGGAAGATCGTCATAGGGACGCTTCTGGACTCGTCGGTCACGTTGAGCGGTTTTTTTGAAGCCATTTCAATTCCTCCCATTTAGTATTCACCTGAAGCATACACCCTAAACCAAGCTCCAAGTCAAGAGGTTTTCCCTCAATTCTATAATTCTTTTCTATTATAACATACCGTTAAGCACTTATCAATACATATGCCGGCAAAGATACGAAAAAGAGGAGCAAACCGCTCCTCTTTGATCAAAACCGAATGTAATTGCAGTAGTTCGTGGGCAGACCTTCCTTGTAGATGTGTGCGTCCGAGGAAAGTGTCAGCACCTTCGGGATCACGATGCCGTCGCCCTCGTCCTTGAACTCAATGACGGTCAGGCCGGTGTGTGTGATGTCAAAATGTGTGGCATAGAACGGATACGGGATGTCAAGCAGCTGGCTCATAAAGTTCATGCCGAAGCCCTGATGCGCAAACAGCGCAATGCGGTCATCATTCGGACGAACCGCCTTATATGTACCGGTGCCCGGAATGTGCTCATAGCCGTGCTTTAAGAGCAGAGCATCAAGCTCCTTCTGGATGCGGTCGAGACCCTTCTTGAAGTTATACTTCTGAAGCTCCGGATGCTCATACCACCGAAGCCCCAAAGCCGTGACGGACGGGTCCGTGAACAGCCTGCGTGTCTCGGGATGGTAAAAGGACCACGTTCTGCGTCCGTCCTCCAGCGGCAGGCTGAAATCCGCCCACGCATGGTCTTCGTTGCAGAAATCGAGGATCTCCTTGTCCTTCTTCAGGATCTCGCAGGTCGGCTGTGCCGTCTGCATGGCACGGTTCGAGGAGGAGGCGTAGATCTTGTCCACACCGTACAGCGCAAGGCGCTTTCCGATGGCTTCTGCCTGCCTTTGACCGAGCGGGGTCAGCTGATTCGGGCTGTAGATCGGGTCTCCGTGTCGTACATAGAAAAATAACATTTCACTTCACCACTAATCCAAATATTCATCCGGCAGACGGAACCGCCTGCCGGAGCATTGCAAATTATTCGTCCAGCTTCAAAACGGACATGAATGCCTCCTGCGGCACCTCGACCGTACCGAGCTGACGCATACGTTTCTTGCCTTCCTTCTGCTTTTCGAGCAGCTTCTTCTTACGGGTAATGTCACCGCCGTAGCACTTCGCAAGAACGTCCTTGCGCATTGCCTTGACCGTCTCACGGGCGATGATCTTGCCGCCGATGCATGCCTGCACCGGAACCTCGAAGAGCTGACGCGGGATCTTCTCCTTCAGCTTTTCAACCATCTTTCTTGCACGCGGATATGCCTTCTCGGCGTGGATGATGAACGAAAGCGCATCGACGACCTCACCGTTGAGCATGATGTCAAGCTTTACGAGCTTGCTGTCCGCATAGCCCAAAAGCTCGTAGTCAAACGACGCATAGCCGCGTGTGCGGGATTTCAGCGCATCGAAGAAGTCGTAGACGATCTCGTTCAGCGGCAGCTCATAATGGATGTCCACACGGTCGGTGTCGAGGTAATCCATACCCTTAAACACGCCGCGGCGCTCCTGACAGAGCTCCATAATATTGCCGACGAACTCGGTCGGGGAGTAAATATGCGCATTGGTGATCGGCTCCTCCGCACGGGAAATGAGCGTCGGATCCGGATAGTTTGTCGGGTTGTCGATCGAGAGCATCGTGCCGTCCGTCTGTGTGATGTGGTACACAACGCTCGGTGCGGTCGTGATGAGGTCGAGATTATACTCGCGCTCCAGACGCTCCTGAATGATCTCCATGTGAAGAAGACCGAGGAAGCCGCAGCGGAAGCCAAATCCGAGCGCAACGGAGGTTTCCGGCTCAAAGGTCAGAGACGCGTCGTTCAGCTGCAGCTTCTCGAGCGCATCTCTGAGATCGCTGTAGTGTGCGCCGTCCGCCGGATAAACACCGCAGAAGACCATCGGCTGTACCGCACGGTAGCCGGGCAGTGCCTCCTTCGCGGGACGATCGGCGCGGGTGATCGTGTCACCGACCATCGCGTCACGCACATTCTTAATGGAAGCCGTGATATAACCGACTTCGCCGGCGGACAGGCAATCGGACGGCTCCAAAGAGGTCGCGCGGAGATAACCGCATTCGACCACGTCGAATTCACTGCCGACCTGCATCATACGAATGGTGTCGCCCGGATGGACGGAGCCTTCTTTGACACGGACATAGGCGATAACACCCTTATATGCGTCGTAGTAAGAGTCGAAGATCAGTGCCTGCAGCGGTGCGTCGGGGTCACCCTGCGGCGGCGGCACATCGCTGACGATCTTTTCCATGACCGCCTTGATGTTGATGCCCGTTTTCGCGCTGATGCGCGGTGCATCCTCTGCGGGAATGCCGATGACGTCCTCGATCTCAGCCGCTACGCGATCCGGATCGGCGGAAATCAGGTCGATCTTATTCAAAACCGGCACGATCTCAAGATTCGCATCGACCGCGAGATAAGTATTCGCGAGCGTCTGCGCTTCAATGCCCTGCGATGCATCGACGACGAGCACCGCGCCCTCGCAAGCGGCGAGAGAACGGGAAACCTCGTAATTAAAGTCGACGTGACCCGGGGTGTCGATCAGGTTGAAAATATAGTCCTCACCGTCGTCGGCGTGGTATTTCAATGTGACCGCATGCGCCTTGATCGTGATGCCGCGCTCACGCTCGAGATCCATGTTGTCAAGAAGCTGTTCTTCCATATCACGGAGCGCAACGGACTCGGTCTGCTCCAGAATACGGTCGGCAAGCGTACTCTTGCCGTGGTCAATATGAGCAATAATGCTGAAATTACGAATTTTGTTCTGTTCCAATTGAGAATCCATCCTCTGTTCACGAATATACACAGTTAGTATAGCATTTTCATGCCCGATACGCAAGAAAAATCCTTATTCAAAAATACGCCGCAGGGTTGCGGCAAGGGCGCAAAACGTGGTATGATAACAAATAGAGTTTTAAGAAAGGTGCGACAGTATGCCGAGATTTTTCACAGACGCACTGCGTTTTGATACAGAAGTAAAACAGGCCGTGATCGACGGCGAGGACGGGCGACATATTTCGCGCTCCCTGCGCATGCGCATCGGCGAGGCGCTGACCGTCAGCGACGGCAACGGCTTTGACTATGACGGCGAGATCGAAGCGATCTCGGAGGATACGGTCACCGTACGCCTTCATACGCAATACAAAAACGAAAGTGAACCGACGCTCCGCGTGACACTTTACCCAGGCATGCCGAAGGGTGACAAGCTGGAGCTCGTTGTTCAGAAGGCTACGGAAATGGGTGCCTGCGGCATCACGCCGGTGCTCACCGACCGCAGTGTTTCGAGACCGGATGCAAAGTCCGCCAAAAAGAAGCAGGAACGCCTGCAGCGCATCGCCCTCGAAGCCGCAAAGCAGAGCGGCCGCGGCGCCGTACCGCAGATCGGCGCGATGATCGGTTTCAAGGAAGCCGTACGCAATGCGAAGGGCACAAAGATCCTCTTTTATGAGGGCGGCGGTCTGCCGCTTTCGAAATGTCTCCCTGCCGGAGAAACGGAGGTTTCCGTGTTCATCGGCCCGGAGGGCGGATTTGCTCCCGAAGAGGTTGAATTTGCAAAAGAAAACGGCGTTGTGACCGCCACGCTCGGCCCGCGCATCCTGCGCACCGAAACGGCGCCGCTCGCCGCACTGTCCATCTTGATGTATATAACGGGGAATATGGAATGAAAACTGCACTGATAACGGGTGCTTCCGGTGAGATCGGCGCCGCCATCGCACGGGAATTCGCTCAAAACGGATACGCCGTCGCCGTACACGGCGCAAAAAACTTTGAAAAGGCCGTGAAGCTCGCTGAGGAATTGCAGACCGCGGAATGCACCGCTTTCCCTGTCTGCGGAGATCTTTCCGACCCGGCGGAGGCTGAACGCGTGTGGGAGGAAAGCCGCCGCGCGCTCGGGCATATTGATGTGCTCGTAAACGCCGCCGGGATCTCCCTTGTCGACTTCTTCGACGCAATGAAGCCCGAGGACTGGAACCGCATCGTTTCCGTCAATCTGTCCTCCGCCGTCTATCTCTCCCAGTGCGCAAGCCGTGACATGATCCGCAGAAAATCCGGTTCCATTGTGAATATCTCCTCCATCTGGGGCGTGAGCGGCGCGGCAATGGAAGTCGCATATTCCGCCGTGAAGGCCGGTATGATCGGCATGACACGTGCCCTGGCACTGGAGCTTGCCCCGAGCGGCATCACCGTAAATGCGGTCGCGCCGGGGTATATCGACACAAAAATGAACGCACATCTTTCCGACGAGGACAGGGCGGCACTCTGCGAGGAGATCCCGCTCGGCCGCGCCGGTACACCGGCGGAGGTTGCCTCTGCCGTCCGATTTATGGCGGAAAATCCGTACATCACGGGCGAAACGCTCGTTGTCTCCGGCGGCTGGCGCTGACGCATATTTTCCCTGCTTCCGTAAATGCTATTCCCGAACCCAAAGGAAAGGATGACATTTATGGAACTCAACAAGCTCTCTCCAGAAGCCAAGGCTTTTTTCGATGCCCTGACCCCGGCGATGAAGGAAAGCATCATGCAGTCGGGCGCAAAGCTCACGACGAAGAACGACCTCGAGCGCTTCGTCCAAAACTCCCTGTCCGGTGCACCGGGCGTCACCGTAAAGCTTTAATTGCCGCATTTGCGGCATACATAGTAAGGAGCATTTCTTATGTCTGAGCCGAAAATTGACATTTATTCCCATGCGCTCGGTGTATGCGAGGCCTTTTGTGAGGTCGTCCGTGCCGGTATAAAGCGGATCGCGCTGAGTCACCCGTTCACGGAAGAGGAGCTCCGGCGCGACCTCCACGGCGACGCATTTCTTAAGGCCTGCGAGGAGATCGCCGAAAAATACGACTGCAAGGCATACCACCTCAAGGAGCCCGTGCTGACCGACCTGTTCCCGATCTCCCTGAATCTCGGCAAACAGAATGTTGTTTTCTATCGCGACGACTGTGACATTGAGGAGCTGCTTTCCATTCAGCATGACAAGAATGAGCTGCAGAAAAACGGACAGTACATTATGCCCGAACGGTATGCGATCGCCGTCCGTTACGGACATCTGCTGTCGTACAGCGAGGAAGCGATCACGCGATATCTCAGAAATAACCACGAACGTGAATGACCCCTACGAAAGGACATGACCATGAAGATCTTCATTACCCGTCACGGCGAGACCACCATGAATGCGAATAATCTCATTTCCGGCAGAACCGACGTGGAGCTGACCGAAAAGGGCGTACAGCAGGCGATCGAGACAGGAAAAAAGCTCAAAGACTGCGGTATTCGCCGCATCATATGCTCCCCCATGCGCCGCGCACAGCACACCGCACGCATCATTGCCGAGCAGATCGGCTTTGACCCCGCGTGGATCGAGACCGACGGACGTCTGATCGAGCAGGACTACGGCACCTTTGAGGGTCAGATCTGGAATCTCGACTTTCAGGCAAACAAGGGACAGTTTGCAAAATGCTACCCGGGCGGCGAGTCGCAGATGAAGGTCGCCGGCCGTACATATCCGCTTCTTGACGAATTGAAAGCCGCGGGCGGCGCCCCCACCCTGCTCGTCTGCCACGGCGGCGTCATCCGCGTCATGAGAACGTATTTTGAGGACATGACAAACGACGAATTTACATCCTACGCCATGCAAAACTGCGGCGTTCTTGAATATGATCTGTAAAAAATGAAGCCCCGAGCTGCAGCTCGAGGCTTTTGTATTTATGTGCTGAGTACGGTCACAAGACTGTGGTACCGCTCGGTTTTGTTTCGGATGTCTTCTTCGCTGACCCCGTAATAGAGGTAAATATCCTTCGCGATCTTTTCAAACCGCTTCGCTGTTTTGCCGACACACGAATAGGACACGCCGATCCCTCCGGTCGCGTCATTGATCTCCAAACGGAATAGTCCGTACTCCGTTTTGATCTCAAAAGACCGGGAAACGGACGGCGTCGTCTCCGCACACGGCGCAGCTTCTGCTAAACCGTATGTATTCTTCGCGTACTCGATCGTTTCCTCTAATGTATGCGTCCCCGCCGTGATCTTCTTTTCGGCACATTTTCTTTTTCGGCGGTACACGCACTGACGTATGCCGTTCGTAATTCTCATGCGCAGCGGCAGCTCCACACCCCCGCCGAACACAGCCACAGGCCCGTCCGCGCCGCCGATGATGCCGATCGCCGCGGCATTTTTCTCTTTCTTCAAAACAAAACCTCCCTTACGGAAAAACCTTATGCTCTGCCTTCCGACACCAATATATGCTTGTGTCAAATCAGGGACAAATTCATTGGATAGAGTTAAGAAAGCTTACTCATTAGCGAACAAAATGTCATTTCTTCGCATTTCAACCATTCTTTTCAAAAACGGAAGGTCTTCGATAGCGGGATTATCAACACGGAAAGTACAACCACAAACACCGTCGAACTCTTTACCAAAAACGGTCTTTCGTTTACCGCCGCCACACGAGCCACAATGACCACAGAAGTCTATATGTTCCCAGCCAATACGTCTAATATCATCTTCCGAAATTTCTGCTTCGTAAGAGTTACAGTCATCAGACCAAACTGTCCAAAGATTTTCGGGTTCATCTGGATCTTTAATAGCAATAAAACAAAGACACTCTTCACCCAATTTAACCCAATAATATAGTTTTTCTTTCCAATAACCGCAAGTATCTTTATAAAACACAACATTACACTTTCTCAAAAAGGCAATAAAATCTAATGCAACTCGTTTTGATTGACCCGTTAGATTTTCTTCCACATAATTTTCTATCTGTTTTGTCACAGCAAATACTCCTTTTGGGTGTATGACAAAAATCATACTTTAATATAAGAAACCATACCATACTTTTACTTGTTTTACAAGGTGAAATCAAAGTATGGTATGACAGTTATTCCTGCCTTGCCTTACAAATTTGATGAAAAAGGCAAGAATTAATAATTATTTGTCCCTATTGTAGCACAAGCATAGCACAGACAAGGCAGATGCGCAACCGAAAGATTTATAAATTAAGAATAATTCTCATTTTTATATTGACAAACGGAAAAATATGGTATATACTATGATCAAAGAAACGGACATGGAATAGTCCGGAGTGAAACTGGAATACTGATAAAGAAAAACAAACAGGAGGAACAATTTATGAAAGATCTCAAGGGCACAAAGACAGAAGCTAACCTGATGGCTGCATTCGCAGGCGAATCTCAAGCAAGAAACAAGTACACCTACTATGCTTCCAAGGCGAAGAAGGAAGGCTACGAGCAGATCGCAGCACTCTTCACCGAGACCGCAAACAACGAAAAGGAGCACGCAAAGATCTGGTTCAAGCTCCTCCACGACGGTGCTGTGGCTGACACCATGACAAACCTCAAGGACGCAGCCGAGGGCGAAAACTACGAGTGGACCGACATGTACAAGACCTTCGCAGAAGACGCAAAGGCAGAGGGCTTTGACCACATCGCTTTCCTGTTCGAAGAAGTTGCAAAGATCGAGAAGGAGCACGAAGAGCGCTACAGAAGACTCCTCGCTAACATCGAGGAAGGCATCGTGTTCTCCAGAGACGGCGACAAGGTTTGGATCTGCAGAAACTGCGGTCACATCTGCATCGGCAAGGACGCACCGGAGCTCTGCCCGGTATGCGCACATCCGAAGGCATACTTCGAAATGAGAGCCGAAAACTACTGATAAAGCACCGAGAGGGCGCAGCATTTTGCAGCGCCCTCTTTTTTGCCGCCTTATGCGGCTTTTTTCTGTTTCAGGGTGGTATGGTTCGGGTCGTGCTCGCGGCGGATGCTGCGATCCAGCCATTTGCCGCGGCAATAGTAAATGATAAACACACCGGCTGTGATGACCCATGTGACGGGATAATTCATCGCGACCATTTCCATCGTATGCCAGATCGGCACCGCAACGAGCAGCCAGATGATACGCAGACCGCACACGCCGACGCAGGTGATCAGCATCGGCTGCAGCGCCTCACCGACGCCGCGGATCGCACCGGACAGGATCTCAATGAACACGAACAGGAAATAGGACGGCGCGAGGACATGGAAGAAACGGACGCCGATCTCCACCACCGCTTCATCGCCCGTGAAAAAGCGCAGGAGCGGTGCGCCGAAAATGTAGATCAGCGCGCTGATGGAAACGACGGAGCCCATGCACATCAAAAGGCCGCTGCGGGCACATCTTTTGACACGGTCGTAACAGCGCGCACCGAAGTTCTGTCCGACAAAGGTCGTAACGGAAATGCCGAAAGCACCCATGACCATCCAAACAAAGCCGTCGACCTTACCGATCGCAGACCATGCGGCGATCGCCGTCGTGCCGAAACCGTTGATGGCAGCCTGAATGAGAACGTTCGAGAAAGAGTAAGCCACGGACTGCAGACCGGAGGGCAGACCGATACGGATCACGTTTTTCAGGATCACCTTGTCGAAACGGATCTTCTTAAGCTCGACACGGTACACTTCCCTTGTGCCCATGAGGCGGATCATGATCAAAATCGCACTGATCACAAGCGACAGGACCGTTGCAAGCGCAACGCCGAAGACCGCCCAGCGGAATACGACGACAAAAAGCAGGTCCAGAAGCACATTCGCAATGCAGCAGGCAATGAGCACATACAGCGGCATGCGGGAATCACCGATTGCACGGAGAATGCCCGTGCCGACGTTGTAGATCATGTTTGCGATGATGCCGGCATAGTAGATGTTCATATACAGCACCGCGTCGTCGATGATCTCCTCTGGCACCTGCATCAGCTGCAGAACGGGACGGGCGGTCGCAATGCCGAGCACCATGATGACCGCACCGCTGACGATCGCGAGCGCGATGGAGGTATGTACGGCTTTCGAGATGTTTTCGCTGTCATATGCACCGAAAAACTGCGAAATGATGACGGTCGCACCCGAAGAAATGCCGACGAAGAAGCCGACCAGCAGGTTGATGACCGTACCCGTCGTGCCGACCGCCGCCAGGGCGCTCGTACCGACGTACTGACCGACAATGATCGTATCGACCGTGTTGTACAGCTGCTGGAAGAACGTACCGATGAGGATCGGGAAGAAAAACAGCAGAAGCTGTTTCCAGATCACACCGCTTGTAATGGAATTTTCCTGTTTGTTCATGACACTAAACCTCAAACTAAAACGTACCAAAGGGCGTACCGCCGTACGCCCCTTTTAGTAAAACCTGATTATTCAACGATCGTGACCGGATATTTCTTATCCGCCGGTCTCGGGTCGCCCGCGGCATAGCCGAGTGCCGCAATGCCGAAGACTACGTGATCCTCCGGCACACCGAACTCCGTCAGCACGGCACGGACAGCGGGATCATTGCAGGTGTCCTTGACCTGGTTGATCCAAACCGAGGAAACGCCGAGTGCATGCGCGGAGAGCATGATGTTCTGCATAGCGCAGGCGTTGTCCGCTTCCTTGCCCGGTTCATTGGACGGGATGATCAGCGCTGCGGGCTTATACATATTGTACGCTTCGCTGCCGAGTGCTGCACCGACCGCCTTATAGAGCTTTTCGATCTTCTCCGCACTCAGCACGGCGGAGAAATGCCATGTCTGGCGGTTCATCGCGCTGGGCGCATACGTTGCGCATTTCAGGATCGTGTCGATCTTTTCACGCTCGACCGGGGTCTCCTGAAACGCACGGATGCTGCGTCTTGTCAGCATATTCTGAATCGCTTCGTTTGTCATACAACTCATCCTTTCCGGCGGTCAAACCGCCGATATATAATTTGGCTCTGTTAAAACTTTTCAGCCAAAAGCGCTGCGATCTCCGTCAGGAACGCCGCTTCCGACGCAGAAAACCGATCCTTGATCGGGCTGTCGATGTCCAGAACGGCGAAGACCTCTTCCCCGCGCATGACGGGCACCACGATCTCCGATTTGCTTGCGCTGTCACAGGCAATGTGTCCCGGGAACGCGTGCACATCGGGCACGAGCTGCGTCTTCTTTTCCATGAGCGCCGTGCCGCAGACACCGCGCCCGTTTTTGATGCGGATGCATGCAGTCTTGCCCTGAAACGGGCCTAAAAGCAGGTTGCCGTCCGGCTGCACCGTATAAAAGCCGACCCAGTTGATTCGGTCGAGCACTTCATTTAACAGTGCGGAAATGTTCGCCATATTCGGGACCGTCTCCGGTTCATCTTCGATCAGCGCCTTCGCCTGCATGACCGCCATAGCGTAGCTTTCGCTCCGCTTCTCCGCGTCCTTCTTTTCCGGCGTCAGAATGAGATACGGGTATTCATGGCTGAACCGATAGCCGAGCTGCTGCGCAAGAGCTGCACTGCTCAGGTTCGCCGCATCCCACGACGCATACCTGCCGCGCTCCAGACAGTCCAGGATCAGCTTTGCCGCACAGCAGCGGGCAAGATGACGGCGGCGATGGTCCTCATGCGTCGCGATCTCGATCTCAATGCCGCCGATATAGGCGGAATAGGACGATGCACCGCTGACGATCTCTCCGTTCTTCAGCGCAAACACACCGGCTGCGAGTGCGTCAAAGGCATCATAGTTCGGGAAATTCGAAATGAAATCCCACATCCAGCCTTTTTTCTCCGAGATCTGCGTCCAGATATCCGGCGTCATGCCGGAAAGCGTATACCCCGCCGGCAGCTCGCGCACGTAAGCACGCAGCTTTTCGGCATCAAATGTATTTTTCTTGTGAAAACCGTACCGCGTACCGGTTTCAACGCGGCCAAGCAGCTTTTTGCACAGGCTGAACAGCTTGTTGTCCTGCGCGACGAGAAACAGATCGTGGTCGGTCTCCTCTTTCACATAACGCAGGAGCGCCTGCACCGCGTCCTCGTCCATGGTCGGGGACGCGATGAACGCAAAATCACCGAGCACCACACATGCCGCGGTCATGGTGCCGTTCGCATAGACCGAGCCCATAACACCCGTGAGTGCGGACCAGATCACGGTCTCCTGCCAATCACCGAACAGTGCCTTCGCCGTGCCCGGTGCTTTTAATTTATAAATTCCAAAAGACATTATAAACTCCAAAAAATCAGATTGTACGGATCACATATCCTTGAACAGATCGGCGCTGTCCTTCGCGTAGATCACGCCGGAAATGACGGCAAGCGCGGTCGCCGTCAGCATGCCGACAAAGCTGAGCCCGTGCAGGACCGTCACAAAGGTATCATAAGCCGGAAGCGTAACTGCGCCGAGCGCGTGCAGCTCCAGCACATACTGTGCCGCGAAGATCACACAGATCGCCACGATCTGCGAAACGGTCTTTGCCTTACCCCAGTTGTTCGCCGGAATGACCTTGCCGTTTTCGACGGCGATCGTACGAATGGCTGTCACCGCAAACTCACGGAACATGATGAGCAGCACGAACCACACATTGGTAAAGCCCTCTGCGACGAAGCAAATGAGCGCCGCCATGACCATGATCTTGTCGGCGAGCGGATCCATCAGCTTGCCGAAATTTGTGATGAGATTATCGCGGCGGGCGATCTTGCCGTCGAGGTGATCGGTATAGGATGCCGCACCGAAGATGAGCCCGGCGATCAGATTGTGATACGGAATATAGTCCGCAAGCGCGAAAAAGACAAAGAAAGGAACCATCAGGACGCGTAAAACCGTCAGCTTATTTGGAAGATTCATTTTCATCACGCTATCCTCTTTTCATTTATACGCGCGTACCGAACAGGTCGCAGTCGATCGCTTCGTCAACGTGAACGGTGACCATCTGACCGAGATACGGTCTCTGCTCAGCCGTAAAGAACACCTTGCCGTCCGTGTCCGGCGCGTCCATTTTGCTGCGGCCGAACCAGCACTCCGCGTAGCGGTCAAAGCCCTCCGTGAGCACCTCGATATCGGTGCCGACATGCTTTTCGCCGAGACGCTCCATGATGATCATCTGCGACTCGGAGATCAGCTCCGCACGGTGCTCCTTGACTTCCTCGTCGATCTGATCCTCCATTTCACCGGCGATCGTGCCCTCCTCCTGCGAATAGGTGAAGCAGCCGAGACGTTCGAACTTTGCTTCCTTCACAAACTCTGCGAGCTCGGTGAAATCCTCCTCAGTCTCGCCCGGGAAACCGGTGATCATCGTCGTACGCAGGGTAACGTCCGGCATCTTCTCGCGGATCTTCCTAACGAGCGCCAGGAGACTTTCCTTGTCGCCGCGGCGGTTCATCGCCTTTAAGACCTTGCCGGAAGCGTGCTGCAGCGGCAGGTCGATGTATTTGACGATTTTTTCTTCCTCCGCCATCACATCGAGCAGCTCGTCGGTGATCGCATCCGGATAGCAGTACAGAATACGGAGCCAGCGAAGCTTTTCGATTTTGCACAGGCGGCGCAGCAGCTCCGCGAGGGAATATTTACCGTAGAGGTCGAGACCGTAGCGCGTGGTGTCCTGCGCAATGAGGATTATCTCCTTTGCGCCGTCCTCGACGAGTGCGCGTGCCTCCTCCTCGATGCTCTCCATCGTACGGCTTCTGAAGCCGCCGCGGATCATCGGAATCGCGCAATAAGTGCACTTGTTGTCGCAGCCTTCGGCGATCTTGATATAAGAAAAATAACTCGGGGTGGAAAGCTCGCGGTCACCGCACAGCGGCATATTTTCCTTGTCCGGGAAGCCCTCCGTAAAGCCCTCGTTCATCATTTTTGTAATAAGCTCGGCGATATCGCCGTTCGCGCCGATGCCGAAAACGCCGTCGACCTCGGGCAGCTCCTTGTGGATCTCCTCCTGATAACGCTCCGCAAGGCAGCCGGTTACGACGAGCTTCTTGATGCGGCCTTCCTTCTTGAGGGTCGCCAACTCCAGAATTTCGTCGATGGATTCCTGCTTTGCGCTCTCGATAAAGCCGCAGGTGTTCACGATCGCAACATCCGCAAGCGCCGCGTCGTCATGCAGCTCGAAGCCTGCATTTTTAAGGCTTGCCATCAGCATTTCGCCGTCCACCTGATTTTTTGCACAGCCAAGGCTGACCATGCCCACTTTGATCGCCATATATAAAACGTCCTTTCGCATAATATACTGACTTTATCATAACAGAAAACAGACGGCTTTTCAATCAAAAAGCCGTCTGTTTACAGAAAATGCATAATTTATCTACATCACTTATAGTGCGGACTCAATATACCTCCGCACAGCTTTCGTCCTCACTCTATCGTTTCGGTGCTGAATGATACCCTCTTCCATTTTTGATATCCATTCGGTTTCCGCAGGAGAAACCGCACGCAGAAATCGAAGAACACATACCGACGTCTCATAACACTCACCGACAGCGCAAAAGCGACCGAAACATTTGCCGCGCAGACCCTCAATTATCTTATCTATAATGATCTGCATACGATTCATTCTGCCGTTCAAAGCCAAGATACGCACAGCTTCCAGTAAATAGAAATTACTTTCAAACAGCTTCGTCTTAGCCCTCATACCTAAAAGCGGATATCCGCTTTTGCTAATTCCGTACAATGTACCGGAACACACGGCGGTTTCCAGCAAATCGAGCTCCGTTGCTGAGATTTCCCTGCTATTTTCAAAATCAGTGATAATTTGATTCAAAGCCTTGATATCCGTTTCCATGATACCTCCATAAATCCGAAGAACCCTTCGATCAATCGAAGGGCTCTTCTCTTAATACCGTAAAAATATCATCCATACTGTAGCCGTACCTTTGCAGTGCGGCGACCGCACGGCGGCGAACTTTTTCGTCCTCCTGCGCCATGGGATATTTGCGCTCGATCAGCTCGCGGATCTTTTCAACGGTCTCCTCCTCTTCGGGGGAAAACTCCTCCAAAACGAGCGCGATGATCTCATCCGCAATGCCCTTTTCGCGCAGCTCCTGCTTCACGCGGCGCACGCCGAACTTTTTTCTTGTGAAAAGCTCCTGCGTCAAACGGCGGGCATACTGCTCGTCGTCGATGAGCCCGAGCTCTTCCATGCGGTCGGCTGCCGCCTTCGCGGCGTCCACATCGAACTCCGCTCGGGCGATCTTTCGCTCCAGCTCTTTTTTCGAGTGCGCGCGGTGCTCC
Organism: Clostridia bacterium; assembly: GCA_017623855.1. Taxonomy (GTDB): domain Bacteria; phylum Bacillota; class Clostridia; order Oscillospirales; family Acutalibacteraceae; genus Hominenteromicrobium. The sequence goes on along the minus strand of JAGAOD010000057.1, from coordinate 29,175 downwards.
AAAAGGTACAGCGCTTTCTCATGCGCGCGATGCGCGGCGGAATCCTGCAAAAGCCGATGCAGCCGCTCGTCGTCTATTTCGACGCCGGGCATCAATCCGCTTCGCAGCCAGGTTTCCGTATCGACCTTAACCGCAGCTTCGCCGTCAATATAAAGCTGCGAGAGCCTGTGGCGGCGCGGCTGCACGTCCGTTATGATCATTCGTCATCATCGACCGTAATGTCGATCTCTGCGCGGATGGACTGCTTTGTGGGTGCTTTTTCCGCGGCTGCGGTCGGCATGACCACCGGTGTTGCGACCGGCTTTGTCTCTGCGCCCTTCGGGGTCTTTGCGTACAGCTTTGCTGCATTTGCACGAACCTTCTCTGCGACCTCGTCGAAGATCTCCGGATTGTCGCGCAGGAAGTTCTTTGCGTTGTCGCGGCCCTGACCGATGCGGGTACCGTTATAGGAGAACCATGCGCCGCTCTTCTGAACGATGTCCAGACGGTCGGCAAGATCCAGCAGATCGCCCACGCGGGAGATGCCCTGACCGTACATGATGTCGAACTCGACCTCACGGAACGGCGGTGCGACCTTATTCTTTACGACCTTGACCTTTGTGCGGGAACCGATCACATCGGAGCCGCTCTTCAGGACTTCCTTCTTTCTGACGTCCAGACGGACGGAGGAGTAGAACTTCAGTGCACGGCCGCCCGGTGTGACCTCGGGGTTACCGTACATAACGCCAACCTTTTCACGAAGCTGGTTGATAAAGATCGCTACGCAGTTGGACTTGGAAATGGCGCCGGCAAGCTTTCTGAGTGCCTGAGACATCAGTCTCGCCTGCAGACCGACATGGCTGTCGCCCATTTCGCCCTCGATCTCCGCGCGCGGAACAAGTGCCGCGACGGAGTCCACAACGATGACGTCGATCGCGTTGGAGCGAACGAGTGCTTCGGTGATCTCCAGTGCCTGCTCACCGGTGTCCGGCTGGGAAACGAGCAGGGAGTCAACATCTACGCCGAGTGCCGCCGCATAGACCGGGTCGAGTGCATGCTCAACGTCGATGAACGCCGCGTTGCCGCCCAGCTTCTGACCCTCTGCGACACAGTGCAGTGCCAGTGTTGTCTTACCGGAGGATTCCGGTCCGTAGATCTCGATGATTCTGCCGCGCGGCAGACCGCCGATGCCGAGTGCCATGTCAAGGGACAGGGAGCCCGTGGAAATGGCTTCCACCTGCATACCGTCGTTCTGACCGAGGCGCATAACGGCGCCGTCACCGAACTGCTTTTTGATCTGTGTCAATGCGGTTTCAAGAGCCTTGACCTTGTCGTCGGATTTCATTTCATTCGTCTTTTTTGTCTTTTCAGCTGCCATCTATAATTCCTCGTTTCTCCCCGAAAAAGCACACGGGGCCTCGATTTTTTACTGAGTCTATTATACTAAAGCCTTTCGGAAAATGCAATGGATTTTCCGAAAATTTTCGAACATATTTTCTGTTTCGTTCTTTTTTCTGCGTTTTGACCGGCTTTTCAAACGAAATCACTTGACTTCCCGGCTCCCCTGCATGATACTGAAGACATACCGCTGTACAGAAAAAGGAGAAAACCATGAACAGAATGAACGATACAGCTGCCGTCCGTCAGCAATACGCCACAAACCAGAATCTGAGCACACGGATATCCATCCACGAAAAGTATTCAACGAACAAGCAGGGCTTCGGAAACTGGATCTTTTCAAATTACTGGATCAATAACGGGGCAAAGGTTCTGGAGCTCGGCTGCGGCACCGGGGACATGTGGAAAAACAGAACGGACACGATCCGCGCCTGCGGGAAATTCGTTTTGTCCGACTTCTCGGAAGGCATGGTGAAATACGCCTTTGAGACCGTCGGCAGCTGCGGCGCCGAATACCGTGTCATCGACATTCAGGACATCCCCTATGAAAACGGGACTTTTGATGTCGTCATCGCAAATATGATGCTCTATCATGTGCCCGATATCGACAAAGCCCTGCGCGAAGTGCGCAGGGTGCTGAAATCGGACGGCATATTTTACTGCGCCACCTACGGCGAGCACGGGATCATTGAGTATCTCGCAAGCGTCCTCTCCGACTACGGTGTAAAAGACACCGTGAACCGGAACTTCACGCTGCAAAACGGCACAGAGATCTTAAGCCGCGCCTTTGAAAGTGTCCGTAAGCTCGAATACACGGACGCGTTGGCTGTGACGGATATAAATGATATGGTGGACTATATTTACTCCATGACGAGCATGACCGCACTGCAAAGCGTGCCGAAACCGCTGATCGCCGAGGCACTTTCAAAGCACCTTGAAGACGGCATCCTGCACGTACCGAAGGAATACGGCATGTTTATCTGCTCATAAAAAAACGGGGCATCACCGAAAATCGGTGATGCCCCTCGATATTTTGAAATTACATGCCGAGGAGACCGTTTGCTGCAGCCTTCATCTTTTCGATGATCTCTGCGGAATCCTCTGCGGTCTTGCCCTTGCCGGAGAGGTAGATCTTGATCTTCGGCTCGGTGCCGGACGGACGAACGATGAGCTTGCTGCCGTTCTCCAGACGGTACTCGAGAACATTGGACTTCGGCAGTGTGATCTCGGTCTTAACATCGCCCTCAGTGCAGACGGACAGCTTATAGTCGCTGTTGCCGACAACGGCATAGCCTGCGATCTCGGTCGGCGGTGTGGTGCGCAGATTGTCGAGAATTGCGTTCATCTGCTTCATGCCGGACTCACCCTCGAAGGTGAAGTTCATCAGATCGTTCTTATAGAAGCCGTACTTGTTATACAGCTCGTTGATCGCATCGACAAGAGTCATGCCCTTTGTCTTGTAGTAGGAAGCCATCTCGCAGATCAGCATGGAGCCGTTGACGGCGTCCTTGTCGCGTACATAACCGCCGGAGAGGTAGCCGTAGCTTTCCTCAAAGCCGAGCAGGTAGCGCTCCGGATGGCCCTCAGCCTCGAGCAGAGCGATCTGGTCGCCGATGTACTTGAAGCCTGTGAGAACACGGCGGATCTCAATGCCGTAATCCTTTGCGATATCGTTGACCATGTCCGTGGAAACGATGGTCGTAACGGCAACCGGATCCTTCGGCATGGTGCCGCGCTCGGTTGCGCACTGTGCAATGTAGTTGAGAAGCAGGATGCCGACCTCGTTACCGGTGAGCAGAACATAGCTGCCGTTCTGATTGACAGCGATGCCGACGCGGTCGCAGTCCGGGTCTGTTGCAAGAAGCAGGTCCGGCTCTACCTTTTCGCAGAGCTCAAGGCCCTTCTGCAGTGCTTCGCGAATCTCCGGGTTCGGATACGGGCAGGTCGGGAAGTTACCGTCCGGCTCACTCTGCTCCGGAACAACGGTAACATCCTTAACGCCGATCTTATCGAGGATGCGCAGGACGCACATCTTGCCGCTGCCGTTCAGCGGAGTATAAACGAGCTTCAGGTTGTCCGCCGGCTTGCCGAGGATGCTCTCCTTGTAAACGTCCTCGATGAATGCGCTGACGGTGTCTTCGCCGATGTACTCAACGGTACCGGCTGCAACAGCCTCTTCAAACGGAACCTTCTTGACATCTGCGAAGATGTCGAGTGCTTCGATCGCAGCCATGATGCCGTCTGCCATATCCGCGGTGACCTGGCAGCCGTCGCTGCCGTATGCCTTGTAACCGTTGTACTTCGCCGGGTTATGGCTTGCGGTGACGCAGATGCCGGCGTCGCACTTCAGATGACGGACCGCATAGGACAGTGCCGGTGTCGGCATGAGCTGCGGGTAAATATACGCCTTGATGCCGTTTGCTGCGAGAACCGCTGCGGATTCCTTCGCAAACAGAACGCCCTTGTTACGGCTGTCGTAAGCAATGGCAACGGACAGAGCCTTGCCTGCCTCGTTATGTGCATTCAGATAGTCAGCAAGACCCTGTGTAGCCTTTCTGACGGTATAAACGTTCATACGGTTGGTGCCTGCGCCGATAACGCCGCGCAGACCGCCGGTGCCAAATTCCAGATTTCTGTAGAAGCGATCGTTGATCTCTTCGGGCTGATCCTTAACGGCGAGAAGCTCCTCGGTCAGATCCTTATCGTCGAGCTCGACGCTAAGCCATCTTTCATACTCGGTCATAGTCATGTCCTCCAAATCGTTATTTTTACGCGCAAGCAACTAAGCGTACACGCAACAGTCTACAGAATAAGAGTACCATTTTACCCCGTCAATGTCAATGATAAAATCCCTCGAACTCTGTTATTTTCTGTACACAATGTTCGTTAATATGCCGGACGGCAGGATATCTATAATGCCGCAGGAGGGCAGATAGTGCGATGCCGAGCCCGGGTTCATAATATGCAGCCCGTCTTCATAATCGCACAGCGCCTGATGTGTGTGGCCGAACAGCACAATGTCCGCCTTTTCCTCCCGCGCCGCGCAGACAACGTTGTACAGGGTGGTTTTTACGTTGTAATAATGCCCGTGCGTGTAAAAAATCCGAACGCCGTCCAGATTTACGATATCGCGGATCGGCGCGTCGGAGTTGAAATCACAGTTGCCGCGCACCGTGTAAAACGCGATCTCCGGAAACAGGCTGCGCATCAGCTCAATGTCACGCTGCCCGTCACCGAGAAAAATGACCGCATCGGCACGACGGTTGCGCGTGATCATCTCCTGCATGTACGCCGGAGATCCGTGTGAATCCGAAAAAACAAGTATTTTCATAGCTTCTCCCTGTTCCTCTGCTGTACTCTCCGTGCATCGTTTTCCCGTCTTTTGCATATTCTGTAGGGAACCCCGATACGAGGAGGCGAAAATAATGAATGAAGCCCAACTGCAGGCTCTGCTGAAATTAGCCGCTGACCACCTGAATACAACGCCCGATGCGCTGCGCGCCGCCGCGGAAAAAGGCGACCTCAGCCACGTGACCGGTCAAACAAATTCTCCGCAGGCCGAGCAGATCAGAAAAGTACTGAACGACCCCGAAGCCGCGAGAAAGATGCTGTCTTCTCCGGCAGCCAAAAAGCTGTTTGACGCGCTCGGCGGTATAAAATGATAAGGAGGAGGGCGGATCATGGATGATCTTTCCGCTGCGATCCGCGACCTGCTGCAGGATCCGCAGAGCATGGCGCAGATCCAAAGCTTAGCACAGTCTCTCGGGCTGAACGATACCCAGCCGGCGTCTGCAAATACGCCAAATCCCCTGCAGGCACTTCTGCCCGCCGCTTCTGCGGCGCAGAATACGGATCCCATGCTGTCCATGCTCATGCGTGCGGCGCCGCTTCTCGCAAAAGCCAACGAAGAGGATGATGCGACGCGGCTGCTTTCCGCGCTCAGACCGCTGCTCAGCGAAGCACGGCAGAAAAAGCTGGATGACGCAGGCCGCATTCTGAAGCTGCTGCACCTTTTGCCGCTGCTTCAGGAAAGCGGTCTGCTTCAAAATATACTCTGAAGAAAGGCGGGATCCGATGCCAAGCAATATGCCCGATGCACGAACCGTGAACGAGGCCCTGCGCCGCGCACGGGAAATGCAGAACCGTTCACGCACGTCTGCGGTCGTCCCGTCCGAGCCCGCACCTGCGGCTCCCCAAGCCGAGCAAAAGACGACACCCGCCGCAGCCGCCGTTCAAAAAGCATCGCCGCTCGATGTGCTCCTCAAGGATAAGGAACGCACCTTGATCTTAGCGCTTCTCATCCTGCTCTCCTCGGAAGGAAACAACACCGAGCTGCTTTTCGCCCTGATGTATTTACTTATCTGATCTGTCCGCTGCCGCGAACGATGTATTTATAGGAAACGATCTCATTGAGACCCATCGGGCCGCGTGCATGGAGCTTCTGCGTGGAAATGCCGATCTCCGCGCCGAGACCCATCTCGCCGCCGTCCGTAAACCGCGTGGACGCATTGACATAGACCGCTGCGGAATCGACGCAGGCTGTGAAATACTCCGCGGTCTTCAAGCTGTTCGTGACGATGCATTCACTGTGCCCGCTCGAATACTGCGCAATGTGTCCGACGGCAGCTTCTGCGCTGTCCACAACACGCACCGCCAGAATATAGTCGAGAAACTCCGTCTCGTAGTCCGCTTCCTCTGCAGGCTTTGCCTCCGGCAAAATACGGCAGGTCTCACTGTCGCCTCTGAGCTCCACATGCTTTTCATTTAGGCGCGCCGCGATCATCGGCAGCGCCTTTTCTGCGACTTCTCTGTGTACAAGCAGCGTCTCCACCGCATTGCAGACGGACGGACGCGAGGTCTTGCCGTTAAACACGATCTCCGCCGCCATTTCAAGGTCGGCATCCTTATCCACATAGACGTGGCAGTTGCCGACGCCGGTCTCGATGACCGGTACCTTAGCGTTTTCCACTACGGCGCGGATGAGTCCCGCACCGCCGCGCGGAATGAGCAGGTCGAGATAGCCCGTCATGCCCATCATTTCGACGCTCGACGCACGGCTCGTGTCCTCCACAAGCTGCACACTCTCTTTCGGCAGACCGACTGCCTCGCAGGCCTCCTGCATTAGCGCCGTGACCGCCATGTTCGAATGGAACGCTTCCTTGCCGCCGCGCAGAATGACCGCACTGCCCGCCATCAGGCACAGTGCTGCCGCATCGCTTGTGACATTCGGGCGCGCCTCATAAATAATGCCGATCACGCCCATGGGCACTGTGATCTTTTCTATCCTCAGCCCATTCGGTCTCGTTTCTCCGCTCAGAACACGACCCACGGGGTCACGCAGTGCGGCAACATCCTCGATGCCCTTTGCCATGCCCTCAACGCGCGCCGCCGTAAGAGTGAGACGGTCGAGCAGGGACTCACTCATGCCGTTTTCCTTTGCGGCTTTCACGTCGATCGCATTGGCTGCAAGGATCTTTTCCGTTTCATTGCGCAGGATCTCCGCCGCTTTGAGGAGTGCCTCGCGCTTTTTTTCGCCCGCCGTACGCAGGACCGCCGCAGCCTGTTTTGCCGCAGCACCCATTTTCTGAAGCTGTGTCATACCTCTTCTCCCTTTCCGGCGTTAAACCTCAAATACCGTTCCGATGTCCTGCCCGTCGAAAACACGGTACAGGTTTTCCGGATCGTCGCCTGCTAAAATATATGTGGGGATATGCTTCTCCGCTGCGATCTCCGCCGCACGGATCTTTGTCGCCATGCCGCCCGTGCCGCGGTTGGATCCCGCACCGCCCGCCATCGCGCGGATCTCCTCGTTGATCCCACGGATCACCGGGATGCGCTTCGCATTCGGGTTCGTCTTCGGGTTGCTGTCGTACACACCGTCAATATCGGTGAGAATCATCAGGGCATCTGCGCCGACGAGTGTCGCAACGATCGCGGACAGCGTGTCGTTGTCGCCGAAATTCAGCTCATCGACGGCGACCGTATCGTTTTCGTTGACGATCGGGATGATATTCATATCCAGAAGCTCGTTGAATGTATTGATAACATTGTGGCTTCTCTCCGCCTCGGAAACGACGTCCGCTGTGAGAAGCACCTGCGCGACATTCTGATTGTATTCGCCAAAGAACTTGTCGTAGATGAACATGAGCTCACACTGACCGATCGCCGCAAGCGCCTGCTTCTTTGCCGTGCCGCGCGGGCGGGTCTCGAGACCGATCTTGCCCATACCGACGCCGACGGCGCCGGAGGAAACGAGCACGATCTTTTTGCCGCTGTTCTGCAGGTCACTCAGAACACGGCACAAAAGCTCAACCAGACGAAGATTCATTTTTCCGTTCTCATGCGTCAGCGTGGACGTACCCACCTTGACGACGATCACATTTGTATTTTTCAAGTTCATTTTTCTCTTTCCCTTCCGACATCGAACGAAAAGCCGCGCTCTTCGGTACATTCAAAAAGATATAAACCATTATACAGGCATACGCGAAAAAAGAAAAGAGTTTTTTCATTTTTGCGAACAATCGTCTTTGTGTCGCGGACAGTTTGCGCTTTTGCTCCCGCTGCGCAATACTTTTGTATTCGAAAAAGGAGTATACTGTTATGAAAGTGATCTTTATCCGTCACGGAGAACCGGACTATACCGGAAATCCTCACCCGTACAAAGCCCGTGCTTGACAAATACGTTGACCTCGGCTATAAAAAGGTCATCGTTTCCGCACACGGCGGTGTCATTCGCCGCTATTCCGGCAAAGCGGACATTGCCTACTGTGAGATTTACGAAATGGACTACACAAAGGATTTTTCCTGCTTCAGCTGGGTATAAAACGCAAAAACGCCTGTTCACACACTTGTGAACAGGCGTTGCTTATTTATGAAAGACGATTATCTTCTGTCGCGTCTCGGGCGATCGTTTCTCGGACGGTCGCTGCGCTCACGGCGCGGCTTGTCGGAGAGGGTGTTCTCCGGAACTGCACCGTCGAGGTCGATGAGAGCGTCGCGGCGGGAGAGGTTCAGACGGCCCTTGTCGTCGATCTCCAGAACCTTGACCTTGATGATATCGCCGATGTTGACAACGTCTGTGACGTTCTCTGTGCGGCGGATGTCGAGGTGGGAAACATGAACAAGACCTTCCTTGCCCGGAGCGATCTCAACGAATGCACCGAAGTCCATGATGCGGGTGACCTTACCGCTGTAGTAAGAGCCCGGCTCCGGATCGTTAACGATGGTGTCGATGATATCCATAGCGCGGCGGCACTTTTCAATGTCAACGCCGGCTACATGGCAATGTCCGTCGTCCTCGATGTCGATGGTGACTTCGCACTCTGCGCAGATCTTCTGGATGACCTTACCGCCGGAGCCGATGACCTCACGGATCTTGTCGACCGGAACGATGGTGGAGAGCATCTTCGGAGCATACTTGGAGAGCTCAGCACGCGGCTCGGAGATGACCGGCAGCATGACTTCGTCGAGGATGTAGTTTCTTGCCTTGTGTGTCTTAGCAAATGCCTCCTTGATCATGTCCGGAGTAAGACCGGTGATCTTGAGGTCCATCTGAATTGCTGTGATACCCTTCTTTGTACCTGCAACCTTGAAGTCCATGTCGCCGAAGAAGTCCTCGAGACCCTGAATGTCGACCATGGTCATCCAGCGCTCGCCCTCGGTGATCAGACCGCAGGAGATACCTGCAACCGGAGCCTTGATCGGAACACCCGCTGCCATCAGAGCCAGTGTGGAGCCGCAGATGGAGCCCTGAGAGGTGGAGCCGTTGGAGGACAGAACCTCGGAAACAAGACGGATGGTGTACGGGAACTCCTCGACCGGCGGGATGACCGGAACGAGAGCACGCTCTGCGAGAGCGCCGTGACCGACTTCACGTCTGCCCGGGCCTCTGGACGGCTTTGTCTCGCCTACGGAGTAGGACGGGAAGTTGTAGTGGTGGATATAACGCTTGGAATCCTCGTCGTCAATGCCGTCGAGGAGCTGGTTGTCACGTGTGGAGCCCAGTGTAGCAACAGTCAGAACCTGTGTCTGACCTCTTGTGAACATACCGGAGCCGTGTACGCGCGGCAGCAGATCAACTTCAGCTGCGAGCGGACGAATCTCGTCCATGCCTCTGCCGTCAACACGCTTCTGCTCGTCGAGGAGCCAGCGGCGGACAACAAACTTCTGGGTCTTGTAGAGGCACTCGTCGATCTTTGCAGCCTGATCCGGATAGATCTCTGCAAAGTGCTCGTGTACCTTCTCGTATACGGGCTTGAGACGCTCGTCACGGACGGTCTTGTCGTCGGTGTCGAGAGCAGCCTTAACGTCTTCGATCGCAAAATTCTTGATCGCCTCGAACATCTCCTCATCCGGCTCGTTGGACGGGTAGGAGAACTTTGCCTTGCCGATCTCAGCCTGGATGCCCTTGATGAACTCGATGATCTTCTGGTTTTCAGCATGACCTGCCATGATGCCGTCGAACATATCCTCGTCGGAAACCTCGTTAGCACCTGCTTCGATCATAGCGATACGCTCGCTTGTGGAAGCAACGGTAACAGCCATTTCGGAAACCTTGCGCTGCTCAGCAGTCGGGTTGATGACAAACTTGCCCTCAACGAGGCCGACGGAAACACCGCTGATCGGTCCGTTCCACGGAATGTCGGAAATGGACAGCGCGACGCTGGTGCCGACGAGCGCGGCGATCTCCGGAGAGCAGTCCGGATCAACGGACATAACGGTGCAGACGATGGAAACGTCGTTGCGCATGTCCTTCGGGAACAGCGGGCGGATCGGGCGGTCGATCATACGGCAGACAAGGATAGCCTTATCGGTCGGGCGGCCTTCACGCTTTAAGAAGGAGCCCGGGATCTTACCTACGGAGTAGAGCTTCTCCTCGAAGTCAACGGACAGCGGGAAGAAATCGATGCCGTCACGCGGCTTTGCAGCAGCGGTAGCAGCAACATGAATGGTGGTTTCGCCGTAGCGAACGAGGCACTCGCCGTTTGCAAGCTGTGCCATCTTACCGGTCTCGACCTTCAGCGGACGGCCGGCAAATTCGGTTTCAAATACTCTGAAATTCTCGAACATTTTGCTTTTCCTTTCCCCCGGAACCTTTCCGGGAATACACAGTCTCCAACCGTTTAACAATAAAACCAGCGCGCAGCACGTGTGCGTTCGTTTCACTGCTAAACAGTTTTAGGCTGCAATTTTTTGGGTTTGTGGTTTGGATCGCGAATAGTATAATCGGCTGCGCGGGGATCGCGCAGCCGAATACAGACGAAATTACTTACGGATACCGAGCTCTGCGATGATTGCTCTGTAGCGCTCAATGTCGATCTTGGTGAGGTAGTTGAGCAGGCTTCTTCTCTGGCCAACCATCTTCAGCAGACCGCGACGGGAGTGGTGATCCTTCTTGTTGGTACGGAGGTGCTCGGTGAGGTCGTTGATTCTCTTAGTGAGAACTGCGATCTGAACTTCCGGAGAACCTGTGTCGCCTTCGTGACGTGCGTACTTCTTGATGATTTCTGTCTTTTCGCTCTTCAGCATTTTGGTTTCCACCTTTACTAAATATTTCCTCGCTCACAGGTATGGGTCGGTGTTGTCCCTGCGGAATTGCTTCCCATAGGGTTTAGTCCCATATCCGTGGACGGGCCTACGATAGTATAGCACAAAGAATTCGGCATTGCAAGCGGATTTCGGCAATTTTTCCGCGTGAAATACGCCGGATTTTTCTCGCCCTTTAACGCCTGTTTTTGTCGTTTTCAATATGCGCCGCTTTCGTTGACGTACTGCCCGTAAATTTCACGGGCCGTTACGGCATTTTCTTCGATCACACCGCGCAGCACTTCAAGACTCGGGAACTTTCTCTCGTCGCGAATGAAGCCGAGGAGCTCGAGACGCAGCGTTTTTCCGTACAGATCCCCGGAAAAATCCGGCAGCCAGGTTTCGGAAAGCGCTCTTTCCGAGCCCACAGTCGGCTTCACGCCGATATTCGTAACACCGCAATAGATATTCCCGTCGACATGCACCGCGGATGCATACACGCCAAAACGCGGCAGGATGAACCCGTCCGGAAAGGGCTGATTGATCGTCGGAATGCCGATCGTCCGGCCGAGGTGATTGCCGTGCACGACCTCGAACTCGAAGCTGAACGGTCTGCCGAGCATCTCCGTGACCTCCGCGATCTTCCCTTCTTCGATCGCGTCCCGGATGCGCGTGGAGCTGACTCTTTCCCCGCGGTACAGAACCGCCGGTGTGATCTGAAGCTCCATCCCGTTCTCATTGCAGAACGCCGAAAGCAGTGCCGTGTTTCCGGCTGCCTTTTTCCCGAAGCTGAAATCCTCGCCGCAGGAAACGACCTGCGCACACAGCTCACTTCGAAGCATATAAAGGAAGCGCTCCGCACTCCAGCCGACGATGTCGGAAAAATCCGGCATGATCACGGCTTTTACGCCCCAGCTCTCCAAAACGCGCAGGCGCTCCTCCACGGTCGACAGGTACCGGCAGGCACCCGCCAGCGTCTCGGCGGGATTATCCCGAAAGGTGAATACGACCGGCACGAGATCCTGCCGCAGCACCTTTTCGATCACCGCACGGTGCCCAATGTGCAGACCGTCGAACGCACCGAGTGCGACCGCCGTTTTTCTGCCGTACATATAACTTTTGATCTCATCCGTATTGCGGATCACATCCATAAGGTATTCCTTCCCCTGTCCGTTCGAAACCGGACCTCAAACAAAAGATTTCACATAGCGAAGCTCGCCGTTTTTAAGCGCCGCAAGCCCCAAAAAGCGCTCGCCGCAATAAATGCAGACGTGTTCCTCTTCCCGAAGGACGATCTTCGGCATACGGCATCTTGCGGCATCCAGCGCGCCGCCGTTTAAGTACCGCTGCCCCTGCGCGTCCGTTACACGGACGGCGGGCAAAGTGGAAAAAAGCTTCTCGACGGGACGCAGGAAAATGTCCGCATCCCCCGTATCCTTATGTGCGCGAAGCTCTTCGAGGGACACGGCATCCGCGAGGGTAAAGCCGCATGCCGCCGTCCGGCGCAGTGCGGTCATCACGCCGCAGCTGCCGAGCGCCGCTGCGATGTCTTCGATCAAAGTGCGGATATACGTTCCCTTGGAGCACGTCACGGCGATCTTTCCGCAGCGTGACGCTTCGTCATATTCCAAAAGCTCAATGCTCTCAATATGGATCGGTCTTGCCTCGCGTTCGATCTCGATCCCCTGCCGTGCAAGCTTATACAGCCGCTGTCCGTTTACGGAGACCGCCGAATACATGGGCGGCACCTGCATGATGTCCCCCGTAAACCGCGGCAAAACATCCATCAGCGCAGCCTTCGTTACAGCCGCATCGTCCGTGCGGATCACCTCACCGGTGATGTCGCCGGTATCGCGTGCCTCTCCGAATCGAAAGGACGCCTCATAAGACTTGTCCGTGTCCGGCAAAAGCGACGCCGCTTTAGTCGCCTTCCCGAGCAGCAGGGGCAGAACGCCCGTCGCCATCGGGTCGAGCGTACCGGTGTGCCCGACGTGCTTTTCATGTGCCGCGCCGCGCACGACCGCGACCGCATCGAAGGACGTAAAATCCTGCGGCTTATCCAAAACAATGATCCCGTCCATGGAACCGATCTCCTTTAAGTCTCTGTCAGTTTATTGCAAATGCAGTGCATCGCCGCATGCCGCAATGATGCGGGTCTTTGCTTCTTCAAGTGTGGTAAAGAACGTGCAGCCCGCAGCACCCTTGTGTCCGCCGCCGCCAAACTGCGCGCAGACCGCCGCGGCGTCCGCCGGCTCCGTCGCACGCAGAGAGACCTTGTATTCGTTCTCCCCGCGCTCGCGGATCGTAATGCCGAACTGCACGCCCTCGACCTGCCGCACGATAGCAGCTACGCCGTCGAGGTCGCCTTCCTTCGCACCCGTCTCCGCGATCATCGCCTTCGTCAGGCAGAGCACGGCACAGCGGCCGTCACAGTAAAACTCCATGTCACTGTAAACGCGCTTCAAAAGCTCGATGGCCGCGCGGCTTTTTGTGTCGAACATAACGCGGTTGATATCCGCCGCATGTGCCCCGCATTCAATGAGATCCGCGGCGATGCGGTATGTCTCCGGCGTGGCGTTCGGGTACTTAAAGCAGCCTGTATCCGTCGAAATGCCCGTATAAAGGCAATCCGCGATCTCGGGCGTGATCTCCGCGCCGAGCGCCGGGATCAGCTTAGCAATGAGCTGACACGCCGCCGCAGCCTTGCCGTCGACCCACGTCTCCTTTGCGAAAAAGCGGTGCGTCGCGTGGTGGTCTATGGCAAGATCCACCTTTTCTCCGAGCGGCTCCAGTGTCCCGAGCAGCGCCTTGTCCGCAACATCCACGGACACGATCTTTTCCGGCTCGAAATCGCCGAACCGGACGCCGCTGAACATATACGCAAATTTTTCCGGGATCTCGTCCGCACAGCGGAACTGTACGGACTTGCCCAAAGCGATCAGCGCACGGCTCAGTGCCGAAGCCGAGCCCAGGGTGTCGCCGTCGGGAGAGCGGTGGCTCAGTATTAAAATGTTGTCCCAGCCGAGCAGAAGCTCCGCGGCACGCTGCAGATCAGCCATAAGGATCCCCTCTTACTTCTTGTCTAAATCGTTCAAAATGCGGGAAATGTTTGCGCTGTACTCAATGGAATCGGTCGCCTTGAAGATCATCTCCGGTACATGGCGGAGCTTCAGGCGTGCGCCGATCTCACGGCGGATAAAGCCGGCAGCACTCTTTAAGCCCTTGACGGCATTATTTGCTGCGTCCATACCCTCCATCGCGCTGACATATACTGTGCAGTAGGAAAGGTCGTTCGTGACCTCCACACGCACAACGCTCAAAAAGCATCCGTTTACACGCGGATCCTTGAGCTCGCGGAGGACGGCCGAGATCTCGCGGCGAATGTCCTCTGTTGTTCTTCCCAACTTATGACTTGGCATAGTTGTCCCTCCTTTTATTCTTCATTTCAATCGTCCGGTAATGCCATCAGCATGTTGATCGTTCTGTAGATCTCTCCGCAGGCCGGACATTTCCAATCGTTATTGCTCTTCTTTGCTTTTTTGTGCAGATGCGTAAGCTCCGCCGCCCCACATTTCGGGCACAGGACGGGCTCTGCCTGCCACAGCTTTTTCAGCAAACGCACCTCTGTTTCCCGGTTTTCGGTATATAACATGAAACGCCTTTCCGGTCACGACAAAATGACCGCGCCCGCGGACGGGACGCGGTCATGCCGTGTTTTAGTCTCTGTATTCTTCCATTTCGTAGGCTTCGAGGATATCGCCGAGCTTGATATCGCTGAAGCGCTCGAGGGTAATACCGCAATCGTAACCGTCTGCGACCTCACGGACGTCGTCCTTGAAGCGGCGCAGGGATGCGATCTTATCGTCGGCGACGATGATGCCGTCACGAACAAGGCGAACCTGTGCGTTGCGGACGATCTTACCGGAGGTGACGTGGCCGCCGATGACCATGCCGACGTTCGTGATCTTATAGACCTCGCGGCACTCTGCCTTACCGAGGAATACCTCACGGTACTTCGGAGCCAGCATACCCTTCATAGCGGATTCGATCTCTTCGATGCAATCATAGATGATGCGGTACATACGCATGTCGACGCCGTCGCGCTTTGCGTTTTCTTCTGCGACCGGGTCCGGACGGACGTTAAAGCCGACGATGATCGCGTTGGATGCGTTTGCGAGCATAACGTCGCTTTCGCTGACCGCACCGACCGCACCGTGGATAACGTGTACGCGTACTTCCTCGTTTGTGAGCTTTTCAAGGGACTGACGGACAGCCTCAACGGAGCCCTGAACGTCTGCCTTGACAATGATCTTGAGTTCCTTCATCTCGCCGACCTTCATCTGCTCGAAGAGGTTATCAAGAGTGACCTTTGTCTGGGAGTTGAACAGCTCTTCCTTCTGCTCGGTGACACGCTGCTCGACCAGCTCACGTGCCAGACGCTCGTCGGAAACCGCGTTCAGTGTGTCGCCGCCGACCGGAACCTCGTTCAGACCGGTGATCTCGACCGGAACGGACGGGCCTGCTTCCGCAACACGCTCGCCGCGCTCGTTTGTCATCGCACGTACACGGCCGACCGTAGTACCTGCAACAACGATGTCACCGACACGCAGTGTACCGTTCTGTACCAGCACGGTAGCGACCGGGCCGCGGCCCTTGTCGAGACGAGCCTCGATGACCGTACCCTTTGCGGCGCGGTCCGGGTTTGCCTTGAGTTCCTTCATGTCCGCGACGAGGGTGATCATCTCGAGGAGATCGTCGATACCCATCTTGGTGTGTGCGGAAACCGGAATGCAGGGAACGTCGCCGCCCCACTCTTCGGGAACGAGCTCATACTCGGTGAGCTGCTGCTTGACCTGATCCGGATTTGCGGTCGGCTTATCCATCTTGTTGATCGCAACGATGATGGAAACACCGGCTGCCTTTGCGTGGTTGATCGCCTCGATCGTCTGCGGCATGATGCCGTCATCCGCCGCAACGACGAGAACTGCGATATCCGTAACCATGGCGCCTCTTGCACGCATGGTGGTGAACGCTGCGTGGCCCGGAGTGTCGAGGAAGGTGACGTCGCGGTCATCGACCTTTACGCGATACGCACCGATGTGCTGTGTGATGCCGCCGGCCTCGCCTGCGGTGACATTTGCATGACGGATCGCGTCAAGAATGGAGGTCTTACCGTGGTCAACGTGACCCATAACAACGACGACCGGAGCGCGCGGAACGAGATTTGCCTCATCGTCCTCGCTGTCGTCGATAATACGCTCTTCGATGGTCACAACGACTTCCTTTTCGACCTTTGCGTGGAATTCATCTGCAATGAGCTCCGCGGTGTCAAAGTCGATCGTGTCGTTGATCGTAGCGAACACGCCGTTCATCATCAGCTTCTTGATGACCTCGGCGCTTGTTGCCTTCAGACGCAGGGCAAATTCACCGACTGTGATCTCTTCCGGGATCGTGATAGTGATCGCCTTTGCCTTACGCTCTGCGGCGATACGGTTCAGACGCTCTGCCTCCGTCTCACGCTTTGCGCTCTTCTGCTTGCCGCGGCGCTGGCTCTTCTGGTTGATCTTCTGCTTTGCGGCTACGGTGTCGTTCTTCACCTTATCGTAAGCCAGACGGTCGTACTTCTCGTTGTACTTGTCAATGTTGACATTGACGGTTCTTGTGTCGACGACGCGGCGGATCGGGGTCTTGGTATCTTCGATCGCAGCATCCGCCGGAGCGTTGTTCTGTGCAGGCGCTGTGTTCTTCGGCGCATTCTGCACGGCCGGCTTGCGGTCGTTCTTCTGATTCTGCTGATTCTTATTGTTATTGTTTCTGTCATTCGGACGCTTCTGGCCCTCAGCCGGCTTATTGTTCGGCTGCGGCTTCTTCTCCGGCTGTGCCTTCTCAGCCTTCGGCTGCGGCTGTGCTGCCGGCTCGGCTGCCTTTTCGCGTGCGGCAAAATAAGCGTCAAAGTTCTCCACGGCGTGATCCTGTGTGAACTTGTCGAAAACGATATCGAGTTCGTTTTCTTCCAGTGCCGTCATATGCTTCTTCGGCTCCTTAACGTACTTGCCGAGGATATCCAGCACCTCTTTATTCGCAACTTCGAGATCCTTTGCGACCTCATGGACTCTGTATTTGATCATCATATACGCAATTCCTCTCTTTCTCCGGCTGCCCCAAGCTCCTGCTTCAGTTTCTTCGCAAAACCCGCGTCGCAGATCACGACGATACCCGTCTTTTTTCCGATGGCGGCGGAAATCTCTTCCATACTGAATGCGGTATCAAGGTACGGCACACTGTACCGATCGGCCTCAAACCGTATATTTTTCTTCGTTTTCTCCGAAAGGTCCGCGGCGGTCAACGCCAGGCAGACATCACCGTTTTTCATGGCTTCCACTGCGGTGTCATAGCCCCAGTTCAGCTTTCCGGCACGTCTTGCAAGTCCCATGTTGGACAGTGCCCTGTTCATTCCTTGACCGCGCCCCCTTCCGTGTCGGCGCAAAGCTCGTTGTACATCGCGTCATACACCGCATCTTCTATGCGGCAGGAGAACGCACGCTCGAACCTGCGCGCCTTCTGCGCCTTCTTCAGGCACTCGGGGTCCCGGCACACATAAGCGCCGCGTCCGGGCTTTCTGCCCGTGAGGTCCAAAGAGACCTCTCCGCCCACCTGTGCACCGTCTGTTTCCTTGACCGGCGCGCGGACAACGCGCACCAGTTCTTTCTTCGGCTTCATTTCACCGCAGCCGGCACACATACGAAGCGGTATTTTCTTTTGTTTCATCATAAAATCGCCTTACCTTTAAGCCAAAAGTTTTCCTCTTCCGTGTTTTCGCCGTGCGGGACAGGGATCAGGCCTCGTCTTCGCCGTAGAAGCCGCTTTCCGGCTTGATGTCGATCTTCCAGCCGGTCAGCTTTGCAGCCAGACGAGCGTTCTGACCCTTATTGCCGATCGCAAGGGAGAGCTGGCTGTCCGGAACCGTGACCTTGCATGCATGGGAACCGTCTGCTGCCGGCTCAACGGAGAGCACGGTCGCCGGTGCAAGAGCGGAAGCGATGAACTTTGCCGGATCCTCACTGTAATCCACGATGTCCATCTTCTCGCCGCCGAGCTCGTTTACGATGTCGGAAACACGTGCACCGCGTGCACCGATGCAGGCGCCGACTGCGTCTACATCCGGGTTATGACTGAGGACGGCGATCTTGGTTCTGGAGCCTGCCTCACGGGCAACTGCCTTGATCTCGACCGTACCGTCGAAAATTTCGGGAACTTCCTTTTCAAACAGGCGGCGGATGAGGTCCGGATGTGTGCGGGAGATGATCGCCTTCGGACCCTTTTCGGTCTCACGAACATCCACAACATAAACCTGAACGTAATCGCCTTCCTTGACGTTTTCCGTACCGACCTGCTCGTTCTTCGGCAGAACCGCTTCTGCCTTGCCGATCTTCAGGGAGAGTGCGCCGGTCTTCGGATCGACACGCTCGACCAGAGCGCTGACGAGCTCCTGATGGCGGTTCTTGAATTCCTGCATCATCTGACCGCGCTCGCTGTCGCGAATGCCCTGGCGGATGATGTTTCTTGCCGTCTGCGCAGCAACACGGCCGAACTGCTTGGTGTCGAGTCTGTGACGCACAAAGCCGCCGATCTCCGCACGCGGATCATACTGCTTAACGGTCTCGAGCGCGACCTCGCGGTTCGGATTCTCTGCGGTTTCAACGATCTCCTTGCGCAGGAACACATCGAACTTGCCCTCTTCCGGGTCCATGTCGATGACTACGTCTTCGTTGCCGTAGCTGTTCTTGCACGCGGTCACGATCGCCTTCTTGATCTTGTCGATCATGAACTCGACCGGGATGCCCTTTTCGGCTTCCAGCAGCTTCAGAGCCTCAAAGAGCTCCTTGCCGTCGTTATTCTCCACTTTCTTTACTGTCTTTCTTGCCATTTTCCGATCTACCTGCCTTTACTGGTTTTACCCTTATTCTGAAATTAATACTCTTCGATCAAAGTAACGGAGGAACATTCTTTTCTCGTGAAGGTGACCGTGGTGTCTTCTTCGATGATCACTTCGAAGTCACCGTTTTCCATCACGTCGATCAGAATGCCTTCGAGCTCCCGCACGCCGTTTTCGAGCGGACGGATCAGCTTTACGCGCACAGGTGCTTCGAGGAATGCCTCAAAATGCTCCTGACGGGTCAGCTTGCGGTTGATGCCGGGGGAGGAGACCTCCAGCATATATTCCTGCGAAATGGGGTCTTCCTGATCCAAAACCGGGTTGATCGCGTGCGTCATGTTCACACAGTCATCGATCGAAACACCTTCCGGCTTGTCGATGAAAATGCGCAGATACCATTCGGCACCCTCCTTTGTGAAGGTCACATCCCAAAGAGTAAGCCCCAGCTCAGCGGCCAGCGGCTGTGCAATACCTCGAACAATGTCCGTGGTGCTGCCTCTTTTTTTCTTTTCTTCTGCCATTTTGCGCGCTCCTTTCCGCAGACGTTTTTGCCCGCAATATAAACAAAAGAGCGGGTCGCCCCACTCTTTCATCATCCTACTATCTACCGTAAGAAATTATAGCACAGCCGATCTCTTTTTGCAAGCGAAAAGCAAAAGATTTCACAGTATGACAGCCCCGCACCGCATCGGAGACGGCGGAATTGTTCAACTCGCCCGACAATGGAGTGCGCTCCGCCCAAAAAGCGCCTTTTTCGGCAATATAAAAGGGCAGCCTCCGTTTGGAGACCGCCCCCGAATTCACACATATTGCCTGTATCAATCCGCTTCCGCGATCGCTTCGAAATTGCCTACGGCAGTTTTCTTTGCCATAAGATCTTCGACGTCGGACATACGGACAACACCTACAGCCTTGCCGTCCACAACAGCCACGCAGCGGCGGTCGTTATCCGGCAGTGCATAATACTCGACGACCTCGGTGCCGCCGTTTTCAACATGTTCAAAGCTTGCGGTGAACAGCGGCTCACCCTCGGGCTTCTCGACGAGTGCCTCGTTGAGAACGTAGACACTCAGCATGTCGGTGTAGAACGGCTGGTAAGCCGTCTTATAGTCGATCGCCTTACCGTCCTTTGTAACGGACAGGTCGTAATACGGAAGCTCTTCCGTGGATCTTTCTTCGTTCTTGACGCGTTCAACGTCGTAAACGTCCTTGCCGGACGCATCCTCGACGGTAAGCTTCTGCACATCAAAGATACTGACAAGACGCACGAAGCCGTCACGCAGATCGTAAAGCACGTTATTGGCCCAGCTGTCCACATTGCTTTCAGCCACGATGTAGACCGTATCGTTGTCGTCGATCGTCAGGCTGTACTCGCCGTTCAGCTTCGCGCCGAGACGGATCACATGTGCTTCGTCGTTGATCTCGAAATCGATCACAGCCGTCGGCTCATCGAGACCGAAGACCTTGAGCTCATCCTCCGTAGCGTTTACGGCTGCCACCGCATTTGCGGTGATGCTCATGAGCTGTTCGATCATTTCCTTGATCTTTGTCTCGCTCGCGCCGGTAAAGACCGGCTCGGAGACCTCATACTTCATGACCGGATCCTCGGACTTCTGCAGGAGGATCTCTTCCGGATAGTTCTTGCCGGAGAAACGCATGTGACTCATCGTGTTTTCGACCTCCGTCGTCACACCATTCAGTGTGGAATCGTCGGGGATCGGGATGGTCAGAACGGACAGGTCGATAAAGTCCACCTGCTTCTGAACCAGCATTTCGGAGAAGGCCGCAATATAGACCTTGTCGTTATACAGTGTGTAGCGGCCTGTGGATTCACCGGCTGCATCACCGACGATGATGGTCTCCTTTGTGCCGTCGAGATACTCGACGACCGCCTTAATGGTCCCTTCACCGTCCAGACCGTAATCGGCAAGATCATCAACCTCGCCCATGTCCTTAACGGCATACAGCATATAGAAGCTTCTTGCCGCGGACAGCGCCTCGGTGTGAACGACGGCTTCGTCCTCCCAGCCCTTGAAGGTAAAGGTATTGTTCTGCTCCTGTGCATTCTCGTCCATCATCGGGACAAGCGTCCAGGTCTCGTCGACCAGACCGTTTTCGATCACGACCTGCTTGACATCCGTGATCTCATTGTCGATCAGGAGGAACGGCTCGTCCTGTGTCTGAGCGGTCGGCGCATCCACATCGTACGGATCATCAGCCGACGGCATCATGAGCAGGACCGCTGCCGCAATGCCCAAAACGAGCAGTACGGCGAGCGCTATAATAATGTTTTTTGTCTGTTTCTTCATGGTATTTCCTTTCCCCGAGAAGGCAGCCTTACAGGTGTCTTCTTCTCAGGAAGATCACAAGACCGGCAGCCAGAACAGCGACCGGGACGATCACAACATAAAGGATGAGACCGACCAGATTGATGATCGCTGCGGAAGCGGAAATGTCCAGCGTATTGGTCTGTGTCTGCTTGACGGTCAGACCAACACGGGTATCGTTTGTATTTGTGAGCTTCTTGAACAGGTCGGTAACAAGAGCCTTGTTGCCGAAGGTCGAGTTGCTCAGAACGTCCGGCAGGTAGCTCATGGAGCAGCCGTCCAGAATAACGTTAGCCTGAATGTTGCCGTTGCCTGCGACATAGCGCTGTGCAAGAGCGGTGATCGTGTGCACCGCAGTTTCCGGATTTTCCTCTGCAGTGGCATCGAAAGCCGTGATGTATGCGGTGTCCGCCGTCTCAACGAGCGGATACGTAACGATCTCGTCGTTTGCCTTGAACAGGAACTCAACCGCGGAGGAGCCCGGCATCAGAAGACCGGAGTAGTCGCCTGTGAACATATCGGTGTTGACATCCGCGTAGATGTAGCTTGCCTGGCCGCTGCCGATGCTCATAAAGCGGCTGCTGTCGCTTTCCTGAATAACGCCGACGGTCGGGTTCAGACCCCATTCGTTGAGGAAGCCCTTGAGGTTCGGCATGGTATCCCAGCTCTGTGTCGGGTACGCCGTGAAGTACAGCGTACGGGAGCTTGCCATGGTCTCATCGGAAATAAATGCCTCGATCTTATCGATCTCTTCCGGTGTATAGTCCTTTGTCGGGGTGCCGATAAAGACAACGGAAGCTTCCTCCGGGATCTTCTCTGTCAGAATGTTGAATTCCTTAACGAGGAAATTGTTGTCTTCCAGAAGGCCGGAGAAGGAGTCCATGGAACCGTTTGCCGTAGCCAGCATCTCATCGTGGCCGACTGCCAGCGCAACGACCGGAACATTGTCGAGGTTTACGAGGTACAGCGCATTTGCGAGTGCACCGTCAACCATGGAGTAATACTCGTAAGCGCCTGTCTCGGAGTTCTGTGTCACCGTGAACAGGTCGTTGATGGAAAGCACCTTGTAGCGCTTTTCGGTCTTAACGAGAACCTTGCCGGAGGAGAGATAATCCTCGGCATAGTCGCTGATGAACTTCGGGTTGCGGTCCGGGTCGATGAACTCAACGTTGATCTTGCCGTTTACCTCTGCCATACGGTCAGCGAGGTTTGCGACCTGGCTGTACTGCAGGCCGTAGCTTGCATAGACCTGGTCGTTGCGGATGGAGTCCTCCGAACCGATGATGTAGATCGTCGTGTCGTTTTCGATATTCTTTGCGACATCGATCGCTTCCTCACTCAGTGTGTTGAGACCTTCATTCGTAAGGTCGATATTCATGGACGGGAAACGGTCGGTGAGCGCTGTAGCCAGAATATTGACCACAATGACCACCGCAATGAAAATCGCGGTGAAAACCACGGCAAGGGAGCCGTGCTTAAATTTATCCTGCTGCATAACAGCAGAGAATTTGGATTTCTTCATCACTTTGTTCCTCCTTTAATTCCAGCGGCGGCTTTCCACCTTGCGGGCGGTCAGGAAGACAAACACAGCCGCAACGCTTACGAAGTAGATCGCGTTGGAAATGCTGAAAATGCCTCTTGTGAAACCGTCGTAGCGAGAGGTGAAGGAGAGCCAGGAAAGCACTGTGCCGACGAAATTCTCGGACATAGCGGTTGCGATCTGGTCAACAAACATCAAAAGGATCGCGATGATGAAGGTACCGATCGCAGCGATAACCTGGCTGACGGTCAGGCTGGAAATAAACACGCCGATGGAGATCATTGCAGCGCCGTACAGCAGTGTACCGATGTAGTCGCCGATGAGGATACCCCACGGGAACGCGGTGGAAAACAGGCTCATGGTCAGAGCCGGCAGCATGGCAGCGGTCAGAGCGATCGCATAAACGCCGAATGCGGCAAGGAACTTGCCCATAACGATGCCGGTGACGCTGACCGGAGCGGTCAGCAGTGCCTGGTCGGTCTTATTCTTTCTGTCATCACTCATGCTTCTCATGGTGATGATCGGCATGATCATCATGCTGAACATGAACATGGTGCTGAAAACATCTCCGATGTAGGAGCTGGAGCCCATAGCCATGACCTGGTAGAAGAAGAATGCATACAGAGCCATCAGAGCCGCTACGACAACGTAGCCGACCGGAGACGCAAAATACGCTCTCAGCTCTCTTTTCAAAATCGCTTTCATTACTCAGCATCCTCCTTGGTTTCTTCTGTTTCGACCGCTTCCTCTGCAGCAGCTTCCTCTTCCGGCTCCTCTTCGTGCTGGACAAGGGAAATGTCGCTGCTTGTGAGCATGAGGAAGACTTCCTCGAGTGTGAGGTCGGTGTTGCGCAGCGCGAGCATCGGCCAGCCCTTACGGGTGAGCAGCATGAACAGGTTGCGGCGCAGATCGTAGCCGGCTTCGCCTTCTACGGAGATCTCAAATACACCGGGCTCCTTCTCGCCGAGGGAGTATACGTCCTCGATGTGGTCGAGTGTACGGATCGCCTGAACGATCTCGTTCTCCGGACCCTCGATGCGGGCGATGAGGCGGTGCTCAGCGGACAGGTCGTGTGCGATACGGTCGGTTGCACCGTCCGCAACGAGATTGCCGTTGTTGATAATGATAACACGCTCACAAACTGCCTGCACCTCGGAGAGGATGTGGGAGGACAGAATGATCGTGTGGTTTTTGCCGAGATTCTTGATCAGATTGCGGATCTCGATGATCTGCTTCGGGTCAAGACCGACGGTGGGCTCGTCGAGGATCAGCACGGGCGGGTTGCCGAGCAGAGCCTGTGCAATGCCGACACGCTGCTTGTAGCCCTTGGAGAGGTTGCCGACCAGACGGTTGTAGACGTTGTCGATCTTTGTCAGGCGGCAGATCTCGCCGATGTGCTGCTTGCGGTTCAGCTTAACGCCCTTCAGGTCATACATGAAGTCAAGGTACTCCTTGACGGTCATGTCCAGATACAGCGGCGGCAGCTCCGGCAGGTAGCCGATCAGCTTCTTGACTTCGTTCGGATTCTCCAGCGTATTTTTACCCTGAACCGTTACGGAACCGCTTGTTGCGGAAAGGTAACCGGTGATGATATTCATGGTTGTGGATTTACCGGCGCCGTTCGGTCCGAGGAAACCGACGATGGTACCTTCTTCAACCGTGAAGCTGACCTTGTTCAGCGCGGTGTTGGCACCGTAACGCTTGGTGAGGTTTTTGACCTCGATCATGATTGATAACCATCCTTTCTCTTTTGGAAGAGTATCGCCCCAAAGCCGCATTTTCAGCGGGCAGCCGCTCTTCCTACAGCGCATTTCTGCGCAGAAATAGCATAGAATAACTCAATAATCATACCGCAATTTTCGCCATTTTGCAATAGCCGCCAATAATTTTCAGCAAAAAACTAAACAAAAAGCCGATACAATACGGTCTCTTGCTCCGTATTATATCGACTCTGTGTGACGGCTGTGTGAAAAGCCGTACGAAATTATTAACAATCCGTAAATTTTGTTTATTCGCAGCGCAGCGCACGGATCTCCGCGGGGATATCCTGTGCCTTGAAAACGCCCGTACCCGCAACCAGCACATCCGCACCGGCATCGCGGCAAACGAGCGCCGTTTCACGGTTGACGCCGCCGTCGACCTCAAGAACGAGCTCCGGACGTTTCGCACGCAGGGCGCGCAGCTTGTCCATCTGATCCGCCATGAACTTCTGACCGCCGAAGCCGGGCTCGACCGTCATAACAAGGACAAGATACAGCTCGTCGAGATACGGATACAGCGCTTCGACCGGTGTGCCGGGCTTCAGCGAAAGGCCGGCCTTGATGCCGTGACGCTTGATCTCGGCGATCGTTTCGGCGATATCGTCCTCACACTCCACGTGGAAGGTGATGATATCCGCACCGGCATCGACAAACTTCTGAATGTAAAATTTCGGATGCGAAAGCATCAGGTGTACGTCAAAGACGAGGTCACTGACCGGACGCAGTGCGCGGACTACGTCGGGACCGAAGCTGATATTCGGCACGAAATGGCCGTCCATAATGTCAAGGTGCAGCCAGTCGGCATCCTTTACCGCCTCGGCACAGGCACCCATTTTGGTAAAATCACTTGCCAGCATGGAAGGTGCAATTTTCATACTTAAAACTCCCTTTCTTTTATCAACGGTGAAGCCTTACATCAAGACCTGTGTCAGTATCGTAAACAGCGGGATCGTGATGACCGAAAGCGCCGTGGTGACCGCAATGCTCTTCGAAGCGAGCTCTGCGTCGCCCTTAAACTGTACGGCAAAAAGAACGGTGTTCGCCGCTACCGGCGTTGCCGCCTGAATGACCGAGCTGAGCAGCAGTGTTTCATTCGGACGAACCAAAAGCGCGACCGCAAGATACAGCGCAGGAGCAATGATCAAACGCAGGAACGCCATTTTGTACACGGCAATGTCGGAGATAAACTCCTTCCATTTGACGCGTGCGATATAACCGCCGACCACGAGCATAGCCATCGGCGTGTTGACGGCGGACATCATCTCGATCGGAGAAGCTATGAGCTCCGGCAGCCGGATGTTGAAAAAGTAGAGCGGCAGGCCGATCACAAGACCGATCACACCGGGGTTCAAAAGCAGCGTCTTGATACGGATCTTGCCGCCGCCCATCATGGTGTAGCCGTAGGTCCAGCTGATGACATTGAACACAACGATAAAGAACGAGCTGTACAGCACGCCCTGTGCACCGACAATACCCTGTACGAGCGGCACGCCCATGAAACCGACATTGCAGAAGATCAGCGCGAAGCGCAGGACCTTACGGCGGTTCGGTTCTTCCTTCTTAAAGAACAGGTAACTGCCCGCAATGCTCATAAACATGGACACGGCCGGCAATGCAAAGCCAAGGAACAGCGACCACGCATCCAGTGAACCGGACTCCGCCGAAAGAAACGAATCGACGATCAGACAGGGGGTAACGACGTAGAGGAGCAGGCTCGTGATCTCCCCGAGGCCCTTCTGCGAAAACACGCCGCAGCGCACGGTCACATAACCGACAACAATAAAGATGAGGATCACGGCGACCTTACCGGTAACCGCCAAAAAAGCTTCCATCATATCGCTCACTGTCCTTCCTTTTCTTCCGCCTCGATCTCGGCTCTCGCTTTTGCACGTGCCGCTTCACGCGCCTTTTCACGGGCGAGCTCTTTGGCCTTTTCCTTCTTGCGCCCCTCCGCATTCACCTTGAAGAAATATACGGAAACGATCACCAGCACAACACCGGTGAGCACCTTGAATACGATGCCCGGAACGCCCTCAAAGACCTTCAGCGCGGGCTTTAAGGCATCAACGCCCCACCACGCACCCATGACGACGAAATACGCACCTGCGAGATAGAATATCTTATTCTCCTTCGAGAGCTGAAAGATCAAGATCAAACCCGCGATGATAAAGATCGCGGCATACATATATCCCATACCAAAACTCCTTTTCCCTGTATTCAGATATAATTTGCGGTATACGGTAATATTATAGCGGAACTCAGAGAGAAATACAAGTTGAAGTTACGGCGCGCGGTAAATCCCGATTTTCTTCCCGCATTTTGCAAAAACGCCTTGAAAATTTCTTTTGGCGCAGTATAATGAAGGCAAAATCAGCCTACAAGGAGGGATTTTATGCCTCTTAAAGATATTGACCAGCCGGAGATCATTCAGATCAGCGACACGCTTCGTCTGCGCCGCTACGACGGGCATTACGAAAAGCTCCTGCCCGGCTATCAGACGCCCTACGTTTATCAAAACTCCGAGGGTATCTTTGACGAGACCAAAATACCGGACATGAACTACGTTCGCGGTATGTGCCGGTATCTCGACAGTATCGGTGAGCTGTATTTCATCGAAGTCACGGAAAACGGCGAGTATATCAGCATCGGTGACGTCACCGTCAAGGATGAGAACCCGCCCATTGCGATCTGGGAGGATCGTTTTCGCGGACAGGGCATCGGAAAGTCCGTAATGCAGGCTGTGATCCGGCGCCTGAAAACACTCGGGTACAAAAAGATCACCGGTTCCGAGGTCTTTAAGTGGAATACCGCCTCTCAAAAGCTGCACGAAAGTCTCGGCTTTTCCCGTGTTGGCGAGGACGGAGACAGCTATATATACGAGTACATACTAAAATAACCGCTAAAGGAGCAAGACCATGAGAAAATATCTGATTCCCGAGACCGGCAAATTCTATAAAGCCAATCTGCACTGCCATTCCACGATTTCCGACGGCAAGCTGACGGTCGAGGAGCTGAAGGAAGCCTATAAGGCACAGGGGTATTCGATCATCGCGTATACCGACCACGACGTACTCATCCCGCATCCCGAGCTCGCAGACGAGGATTTCCTGCCGCTCAACGCTTTCGAGGTGGAAGTGAACGAGGAAACGCCGAGCGGTCTGTCCGGCAAAAAGACCTGCCATATCTGTATGATCGCGCTCGAACCCGACAACCTCACGCAGCCGTGCTGGCATCGCAGCAAGTATCTCTTCGGCAACGCCGGCAAATCCCGCGATCTTGTCAAATTCGATGCGAACGAGCCGGATTACGAGCGCGTTTACACACCGGAATGCATCAGCGACATCATGAAGCGCTGCCGTGACGCCGGTTTTTACGTGACCTACAACCATCCGGCGTGGTCACTCGAGGAATACCCGCAGTACATGAACTATCACAACATGCACGCTATGGAGATCAGCAACACGGGCTGCGTCGTCGCCGGCTATGAGGATTACTGCCCGCACATTTACGATGATATGCTGCGCGGCGGCAAGAAGATCTTCTGTGTCTCCACCGACGACAATCACAACTGGGACGACCCGAACACCGGAAACTGGGACTCCTTCGGCGGCTGGGTGATGATCAAGGCGGACAAGCTCGAATACCGCACGATCACGAAGGCGCTCGAGGCCGGCAATTTCTACGCTTCGCAGGGTCCCGCGATCCACAGCGTCTGGTTTGAGGACGGCGAGATCCACGTGGAATGCGATCCGGCAGAGAACATCAAGTTCTATTTCGGCAACCGCCACGGCGTGGGTGTTTTCGCGGACGGCAAGGAGCTGACCCACGCAAGCGCCAAGGTCAAGCCCGAAAACGTCTACGTACGCATCACCGTGACCGACGCCAAAGGCCGTCCCGCAAACACAAGTGCCTACTGGGTCGAAGATCTTTTGACGGAAGAATAAATACATATACGAAAAGCTCGCAGCTAACCTTCAGCTGCGAGCTTTTATCCTATATAACATTCTATTTCGACCGGCGAACTCTTTATTTCTCGCGGTCACGCTTTGGGTATTCCATATTTTCCGGCAATCCTAAAATGTAGTCTGCGGATACACCGTAGAATTTGCACAGTGTAATGATATTATCCACACTGTAGGGGACCCGTCTTTTTTCGTACTTCGACACAGCGGATTGCTGACAGTTCAAAACCTCCGCCAGCTTCTTTTGAGAGATATCCCGATCCTCTCTCAGCGCAGTCAATCTATCCACATAATCCATGATATCACCTCGTAAAAATTATATCGCAGTCTCGTTAAGACTGTTGACTTTCAGTCTCAACAAGACTATTATTTACTTGAATAACTTTTACGGAAGTAAGAATCATGGATGAGTATTGCAAGTATTGCGTGCATTTCTTCATGCACTACGTCGCTCACAAGGGTGACTTCATGGCTATTGACTTTGGGCACTGCGTATTTCCGCGTGTAAAGCCGCGTGATGCCATGACAAAAGCATGCGTTCATTTTCGCGCTGTGGATAAATTGACGGACAGAACATAACAAAAAGGACCGTAAACCTTTCGGTTTATGCATCTGTCAAGTAAAAGTAGACACGAATAAAAAAGCATAGCTTCAGAACCCCAATTCAGTCCTGTACTGGATTGGGGTTTTGTAATCCAAGGCGGCAGCAAAACGTTCAGAGTTAAAGTATTGGACATACTGATCCAGT
>JAGAOD010000056.1 GCA_017623855.1 Clostridia bacterium | reverse complement strand
GTCGCGAACAGTCTGCCCAGCGGCAGAACTACCGTGACGAGGATATAGACGAGGAGCAGATATTTAGCGCTGTAAAACAGCTTATTCTTCTTATTTTTCATACGCATCACGTCCTGTATAGCGCAGCAGATCCGTATACTTCTTATCGAGCATATCCACGACGAATTCCTTGACATAGTCGTTTGCCGGATGCTGATAAATATTGAGCGGTGTATCCATCTGCTGGATATTGCCGTTATCCATGACCATGATGCGGTCGCTCAGGAAGAAGGCCTCCTCCTGGTCATGTGTGATGAACAGCATGGTGACGTTGAACTTCTTCTGCAGCGCCTTCAGCTCCGCCTTCATGATCTCGCGGTTCGTAACGTCCAGTGCGGAGATCGGCTCGTCGAGCAGAATGATGTCGGGGTTCGTTGCGAGCGTACGGGCGATCGCAACACGCTGCTGCTGACCGCCGGAGAGCTGGCTCGGACGCTTGTTCATCTGATCGGTCAGACCGACCTGCTCGATGGTCTTCAGCGCGATGGCTTCGGCGTTCTTCTTTGTCTCCTTGCGGAGCGTCAGTGCATACTTGACGTTGTCGAGCACGGTCATGTTCGGGAACAAAGCATAGTTCTGGAAAACGATGCCCATGCCGCGGTCGATGCTGCTGAGGCCGGAGATATCCTGGCCGCTCTTCAAAATCTCGCCGCTGTCTGCGGTCTCAAGGCCGATTAGGATGCGCAGGAGCGTGGTCTTGCCGCAGCCGCTGGGGCCGAGAATGGAGAGGAACTCACCCTCCAAAAGGTCAAAGTTCAGATTGTTCAAAACCTTCTTGCCGTCAAAGCTCTTGTTCAGATCTTTTACGGAAAGCTTTACGTTATTTAATACTTCCATAAGGATAAAAGCCTCTCTTTCTCTTTATCGTCCTGAATGCCTGTCATATCTGCGAGCGGGACCTCATCGGGATAATTCGGAACCATGTTTTTCTGTCCCTCGTAGACCTGCTCGGGGGAATAGTTCTCCTTGTCGTAGATCATGAAATCGTGGATGATGTAATCATACACCTCGGAGACGCCCTTCTTGTCCTGGTGCTCGTCGATGATGGTCGTGCCGGTCAGCGAATACGGGGAACCGCTTTCCGGGAAGATGACCTCAAAGGGCTGTCCGTCGTTTGCTTCGGTGATCGCCTGATACGTCATGCCGAGGCCGACGGCGATCTCACCCTGCTTCAGGAGCTTGATCGGGCCGGAGCCGGATTCCGTGAACTGCTTGACGTTGCCGTAGAGCTGATCGACGTATTCGAGCGCCTTTTCCTCGCCCCAGATGTTGACCCAGTTCTGGTAGAAGAAGAAGCCCGTGCCGCTGGACTTCGGGTCCGGCATGGCGACGAGGCCCTTATATTCGGGCTTTAAGAGATCTTCAAAGCCGGTGGGCTTTTCGAGGCCGTGCTTCTCGAGGACCTCCGTATTGACGATGATCGCGCCGCCGAAGCGCTCCCATGTGACCCAGCGATTGTAGTTATCCTCCGGCTTAAAGCCGTCGATGTACGGGATGCTGGTGCGTCCGGAGATATCCGCGAGATGCGGCTTCAGCTTCGAAAGGTAGCCGGATTCCATCGCGAGAAGGATGTCGACCTCGGTGTCCTTCCCCTCCGCGTAGACCTTCGCGGCCGCCTTACCGGTGGACATATACATGACGATGACATTGTACTGCGGGAATTTCTCATTCAGCTGCTCCTGCAGGTCCTCAACACGGTACTGCTCCGTCGTCGCGCAGACCACGATGCTTTCCTGGCTGTTGGAAGCCGCGATGTAGGTAAACAGCAGCGTAATGATCAAAAGTAAAATAACACCTTTTTTCATATTGTCCCCCTTTACAGATAAGCCTTGTCCAGCTTCTTGAGTTCGTTGTAGGAATCGATCTCGATGATATCCTCAAAGGTGCACTCGCGTACGCCGACCTGATAGTTCGAAATGCAGTACTCCAGCGGGACCTGATCCCAGTAGCGCTCACGGCCGCCGGGCATCTCATAGACCTTCTTCACATCCTCGCAGAGCTTTGCGCCGTCCTCCTCGGTCCAGTAGGAAATACCGAAAAGGTGGTAGCAGTCAACGCCGCCGATCTGGATCTTCGTGACGATGCCGCTCTTGTTCGTGAGCAGGCACCAGTCGTCCGTCTTTTCGACCGGCACGCCGAGGTAGTTCGACATGTACTGATACTTCGTGATCAGCTCGGGATTGTAAAGCACGAGGTCGGCTTCGAGAATGTATGTATTCTGCAGCTTTTCGCGTGCACAAAGAATGGACGAGATATTGTTCGCTTCGTTGTAAAGCGGGTTGTCGATGAATTTGATATTCGGGTATTTGTAGAGAAGCTGATCGAACTGCTCGCCGAGGTAGCCGCGAACGATGTAGACCTCCTCGATGCCCACTGCGGTGATCGCATCCAGAAGCGTGTCGATCATGCGCTTGCCGTTGACACGGACGAGGGGCTTCGGTGTGTTCAGCGTGACCGGCACCATGCGGGAGCCAAAGCCCGCTGCGATGAATACAGCGCGCTTTACGCGGTACGGCTCGAGCGCTTCATAACCCGCTGCGGTCAGCGTATTGCCGCTGATGAGCCCCATTTCGGTGAGCGACGCGACCGTGCGGTTGACGGAGCCGACCGACATGCCGGTCTTCTCGGCGATCCCACGCTGTGTCAGTGAAGCCTCATTTTTCTCAAGCAGCACCAATATGTCGAACTGCTTTTTAGATAAAGTTCCTGCACTCATACTGTTCATTTCCTCTTTGATGATCTTTGTTATTTGAACCGCCAACAAAGCTTACCGTTTGTTCCGGCGGATGAACGGACAACCGAAAAAAGAACACGGCATTCTTTCCGTTTTTCCATATTTCGACACATTTCCGCTCATTACCACAATATACTACCATATGTATCCATATCTGTCAATTCAAAAAGCAGCTTTCCGTATGCAAAATTGAACAAAAAACCGCCCCGGCGGAAGCACCGGGGCGGTTTGTACTTTGTTTACCCTCTCACGATCCGTAAGATGTCGTTGAACGTGACGACGACCATGAGGCCGAGAAGCAGGACCATGCCGGCGGCGTGGACCCAGCCCTCGTATTTCTGCGGGACGGGTTTTCTGAAAATGAGCTCGACGAGGAGGAACACGAGGCGTCCGCCGTCGAGTGCCGGCAGCGGAAGCAGGTTCATGATGCCGAGGTTCACCGAAATGATAAGCATGATGTAAACGATGTTGTTGACGGCGTCAAGGAAGCTGCTCTCGAGACCCGAAGCCGCGACC
>JAGAOD010000055.1 GCA_017623855.1 Clostridia bacterium | reverse complement strand
TGATGGCACCTCTGTCCACGAGCTGCTGTACAAAGGAATGATCCGTTGTGATCTGCTCCACGCCGCGCTCCGATTTGAGGTAGCAGCGGCTGTCGCCTACATGCATGACGTGCAGAATATCGCCGGATGCGATCGCCGCAACGACCGTGGTGCCCATACCGCGCAGGGAAGGCTCTTCCTCCGCACGCTTCAAAACGGCTTCGTTGACAAGCTGGATCGCATGATTCATCATTGTACGCATTGCCTGCGCATCCATATCGGCGCGATATTCGTTCTCAAAGGTCTGCGCGACAGCGTCACAGACGAGATTGCTCGCAATGTTGCCGCCGCTGACACCGCCCATGCCGTCACAGACAACGGTCCAAGCGGCTCCGTCAGGGAATAAACCGAATCGGCAGGTATCCTGATTTGCCGGCCGCATACGACCGACATCCGTTATGCCTACTGTGTTCATTACAGTGTCCCTCCTTGTTCATTGCGCCGACGCAGCTGACCGCACGACGCTTCAATATCCGAGCCCAGCGTACGCCGGACCGTAGCGGTTATTCCCTTTCTTTCGAGAATAGCCGTAAATTTTCTGAGTCTCTCTTCTCCGCTCTTGCG
Organism: Clostridia bacterium; assembly: GCA_017623855.1. Taxonomy (GTDB): domain Bacteria; phylum Bacillota; class Clostridia; order Oscillospirales; family Acutalibacteraceae; genus Hominenteromicrobium. The sequence goes on along the minus strand of JAGAOD010000055.1, from coordinate 4,567 downwards.
GTAGCCGGTCCCCGTAACATCGTTGACGGGGATCAAATTGACGTGGGCGATGATCCCGTGCAGTCTGGACGCGAGTTCAAACGCACAGGCATCCGAATCGTTCACGCCGCTGATCATCGCATATTCAAACGAGATCCTTCTGCCCGTCACCGTCGAATAGTAACGGCAGCTCTTAAGAAGCTCTTCCACATTCCACTTCTTGTTCACCGGCATCGTTCTGCTGCGGATCATGTCGTTCGGTGCATGCAGCGAAACCGACAAGGTAAGCTGAAGCTTTCTGTCCGCGAGGTCGTAGATCTTGTCGACCAGACCGCAGGTGGAAAGCGAAATATGCCGCATACCGATATTAAGCCCATTTTCTGAGGAAACAAGCTCCAAAAACCTTAAAACATTCCGATAATTATCAAGCGGCTCACCCATACCCATCAAAACGACATTGGAAATACGCTCTCCGATGTCGCGCTGTGCCGTCTGGATCTCCGAAAGCATTTCGCTCGGAAGCAGATCTCTTGCAAATCCGCTTTTTCCGGTCGCACAGAAGGTGCAGCCCATTTTGCATCCGACCTGTGTGGAAATACAGATCGAATAGCCATGCTTATATTTCATGATGACGGACTCGATCGTCTCGCCGTCCGTAAGACGGAACAGGTATTTTACCGTACCGTCCAGCTTGGAGACGCGCTTGACCGCGATCTCCGTATTTCTGAGTTCAAAATCCTCCGCAAGCTTTTCACGAAGCTCCTTCGAAAGATCCGTCATCTCCTCAAAGGAGGTAACGCCGCGCTGCTGTACCCAGCGGTACACCTGCTGAGCACGGAACTTAGGTAATCCCCGGCTTATAAGCTCATTCTGCAGCTCCTCAAAAAGAAGAGAACGAATATCGATTTTGGACATATTATGCTCTCTCCTTTCTTCGAAGTCCGGCAGCAAAGAACCCGTCTCCGCCAAACCGCATCGGCATCATGGTGATCATGTGCTCCGGCTCACCGGAAACGCTGCGAAATCCGTCCGGCACACAGAGCGGGTACGGTTCAAACTCCGGATTCTCGTTGAGAAAACGTCCGACGACCTCGGCATTTTCCGCCTGATTTAATGTACAGGTGGAGTAAAACAGCAGACCGCCCGGCCGAACGAGCTTCGCGGAATGCGTTAAAATCGCAAGCTGCAGCTGAGGGAGCTCCTGAAAGCTCTCCGGCTTTTTGTAACGGATCTCGGGCTTGCGGCGGATCACACCGAGCCCGGAGCAGGGCACGTCACAAAGCACACGGTCGTACTGCTTTTCGCAATGTCCCGCCGCCGCATCACGCACATCGGCGGAAACATTCGAAAGCCCCAGGCGCTCAGCGCCCTTCTTAATGAGATTTACGCGGCCCTTATACAGATCGAACGCATCAACTTCTCCGGTGTTCTGCATTCTTTCTGCCATCGTAAAGGTCTTTCCGCCCGGCGCCGCACATACATCGGCTATTTTTTCTCCGGGCTGCGGGTCAACGAGTGCGCAGAGCGTCTGCGAGGAAAGATCCTGCACATGAAAGAACCCGTCCGAAAAGCCCGGCAGCGCGGTCGGATCGCCCGCATGGTCAAGTAAAAGCGCATCCGGCAAGATATTTTCAACTGTCGCCGAACCCGTCGGCAGCAGCTCAAGAAGCGATCCTCTCGTCGTCCTCGTGTTATTCACACGGATATACGTCTTCGCTCTTTCGGACATCGCCGAAAGCAGCTCTCGGCATATTTCTTCGCCGTAATCCCGCGTCCAAATGTCGATGACAGGCTGCGGGATATTCCAGCGTATACTGTCTGTTTTCGGTTCGGCCAGCGTATCCTTCCCGCGCAGAAAGCTGCGCAGCACTGCGTTGACAAAGCCCTTGTAACGGCCGCGAAGATATCCCGAAGCGGAATTTACGGCTTCATTGACGGCTGCCGACGCGGGGATCTTATCCATATACAGAAGCTGGTACACCGCAATACGCAGTATATTCAGCACCGTTTCATCAAGCTTCTGATTCGGCTTTGTCAGACACTGACGGATGTAATGATCGAGCGTCATTTTCTTTTCGAGTACACCGTAAAAGAGCGCGGATGCAAGCGCAGCGTCGCGCGGCTCAAGGCCGGCGGCGCGTATCGCCTTGTCGATCACAATATTCGAATATCCTTCGTTCTGCGTTACGTCATTTAATGCCGAAAGCGCAGTATTTCGGGAAGAAATCGCCATAAAATTACTGAACCTTTATATCCTTCTCAAGCGGATGTCCACGCAGATAATCACTGCCGCGCATACGCTTGCCGTTTTCCGGCTGAATTTCCGTGAGCACCACAGCATCCCTGCCGCAGTACACGGTCATCTCACCGCCTTTATTCGTCAGCACACCGGGCTCACCCTGCGCGGAGACGATCATTGTTCTGAAAATCTTCATTTTCTTTCCGTCAACGGTGCAGAATGCAGCCGGCCACGGATTCAGACCTCTGACCTGATTGTGCACTTCCTGCGCGGAGCGTGTCCAATCGATCGCACCCATTTCCTTGCTGATCATGGCTGCATGTGTCGCTTCCGCTTCATTCTGCGGAACCAGTACGATCGAATCGAGACGGTCGATCGTGTCGATCAAAAGCTCGGCGCCGAGCACCATCAGACGGTCAAAAAGCTCGCCGGAGGTCTCATTTGCACCGATCTCGGTTTCGGCCTTCGATAGCATGTCACCCGTGTCCACGCCTTCGCCCATCTGCTGGATCGTAACGCCGGTCACCGGGTCACCGTTCAGAACAGCCCACTGGATCGGCGCCGCACCGCGGTATTTCGGCAGGAGCGAACCGTGCACGTTGATGCATCCGCGCGGCGGGACATTCAACGCATCGACCGGCAGGATCTTGCCGTATGCCGCAACGACGATCAGCTCCGGCTCAAGCGCGCGAAGCTCTTCGATCGCCTCGGGCTTACGAAGGGTGACGGGCTGATAAACAGGGATATTATGCTGCAGCGCAAGCTCCTTTACGGGCGGCGCCTGCAGCTTGTGGCCGCGGCCCTTCGGCTTGTCGGGCTGTGTATATACCGCCGCGATCTCATGGCCGGCCTTCAGAAGCGCTTCAAGGCTCGGTACCGCAAAGTCGGGCGTGCCCATGAACACGATTCTCATTCGTCGACCTCCATATCCTCGGGATCGAGCATGCGGCTTGCCTTTGTTACGAAGCAAACACCGTTCAGATGGTCGATCTCGTGGCAGAACGCACGGGCAAGAAGCTCCGTGCCGGACATCTCAAAGAATTTGCCGTGTCTGTCCTGTGCACGTACGGTCACGTGCATCGGGCGCTTAACAAGGCCCCACTCGTTCGGGAAGGACAAACAGCCCTCCACGCCGTTCTGTTCGCCGGAGGATGCAATGATCTCCGGGTTGATGAGCTCGATCACACCCTCGCCGACATCGATAACGACGACGCGGCGCAGCAGACCGACCTGCGGTGCCGCAAGACCGACGCCGTTAGCGGCATTCATCGTTTCGTTCATGTCCTCAAGCAGAGTCCAGAGCTTTTCGTCAAATTTCTCGACCGGACGGCACATTTTCAGGAGCACGTCGTCTCCGGTCTTCACGATATTTCTGATAGCCATGATTATCGGCCTCTCTTTCTTTTATAAGATCATATCCGGGTTAGGATCCGCATAAGCCGTGACGGAAGAAAATCTCTTCTCAGACGCAAACGTCACCAGCAAGGACGAGATCACATCCCTGAATGCCTTGGAATTCTTGTATTTCATAACGATCTTGTACCGATATTTGCCGCCCATACGCGAAACGGATGCCGCACTCGGACGAAGTAAGCGCAAAGGCAGGTCGGGGTGTTCCCGACTGAAGGTCTCCCTGAGCCGCATGGAGAAAAACTCCGCAGCCTCGCGAACGACAGGCTCCTTTTCACCTACAAAGCCGATCTGCAGAATGTCGGAGAACGGCGGGTACAGCATCGCACGGCGGAAGCGGATCTCCGTATCGAAGAAACGGGGGTAATCCTGCTCAGCCGCCAAGTGCAGATAAGTGTTTTCCGGCACATGGGTCTGGATGAGCGCCGTACCGCGGAAACGTCCGCGGCCCGCACGTCCGACGACCTGCGTCAGAAGATCAAAGGTACGCTCGTTGCTGCGGTAATCGTCACTGTACAGTGACTGATCCGCAGAGAGCACGCCGACCAGCGTGACATTCTCAAAGTTAAGCCCCTTTGCGACCATCTGTGTGCCGACCATAATATCATATTCACCCGCCGCAAAAGCCGCGAGCTTCTTTTCAAGTGCATATTTATTTGCCGTTGTATCGGTATCCACACGCAGGATCCTTGCCTCGGGGAATGCCTCCGAAAGCTGATCCTCCGCCTTCTGTGTACCGCCGCCGGAAAACGTGATCTCCTTGCTGCCGCACGCCGAACAGCGGATCTGCGCCGGTTCGGAATGACCGCAGTAATGGCACATCAAACGGCGGTTTGCCGCATGCAGTATCTCTTCAAAATATCCCGCCAGCACATACTGCTCGAACACAAGCCTTTTGGCATTGTTCCCGGAAGTCAGATTGTCAAGATCCTTAACGAC
>JAGAOD010000054.1 GCA_017623855.1 Clostridia bacterium | reverse complement strand
TTAGCTCTGATGCGCTTTTTCCTGCTTCGAAGCACAAGCCGGCATCAGCCCGGTGAGGATCTTTCCGACGAGCTTCGCCGGTATCGCGCCTGCGGGATCGTCCTGCTGTGTATGAACCTTGCACTCGCGCTGATCATATTTTTCATGGTGTACTGGAACAGGACATTTGTACACCACGAGATCACAACGATCGCTTTGGCAGCCTATACGTTCACCTCGCTTACGGTGGCGATCGTGAATACAATAAAATACCGCAAGCAAAACAGCCCCGTGCTTTCCGCGTCGAAGATGATCAGCCTTGCATCGGCCTGTGTGTCGATGCTGACGCTTGAATCCACCATGCTCACGACCTTCGGCGACGGCACAATGGCCCTCACGGAAAGGCGCTTGCTGCTCGGACTGTCCGGCAGCGCAATCTCCGCGTTTATCATAGTACTCGCGATTTACATGATCGTTCAGGGGAGTAAAAAGATAACACTGCTCAAAGCGAAAAAAGGAGTAAAATATGGAAAACAAAGAAACCTTTAACTATACGTACTCGGCAAAGGATCGCGACGAGATCGAGGCGATCCGCAAAAAGTATGCGCCGCTCGAGGAACGCGAGGACAAGATGGCTCAGCTTCGCCGTCTGGACGCCGCTGTCACGCAGAAAGCGCTGGTGCTCTCCCTCGCTTTCGGTATCGTCGGCGCGCTGCTCCTCGGCACGGGCATGAGCCTCATTATGACGGACATCGGCAGTGCGATCGGCCTTTCCGCAACGCTATGCACCGTGCTCGGCATTCCGCTCGGTCTTGTCGGCATCGTACTCGTCAGCCTCGCCTACCCCGTCCATAACCGCACGCTGAAAACGGAGCGTGAGAAGATCGCCCCCGAAATTCTCCGCCTCACCGACGAGCTGATGAAATAAAAAATCACCTGTAACGCAAAACCGGCAGCCGCCTTTCAAAGCAGCTGCCGGTTCTTCTTATTTCAGATTACTTTTTCTTCGGTCTCTTGATCTTGTTCAGCTTGGCGTTGAGCTCGAGGAGGTCGTCCTTCGTGAACTTCATGTCCATCATGCCGCCCATCAGAGTAAAGAGGCGCAGTACGGTGAAGCCGCCCATCATGGACATCATTTCCGGCCCGATCTCGAAGCCCATGGCTTCCATCTTCTTGCCGTCCTTACCGTCCTTGCCCTTGCCGCCCATGAGCTTGCCTGCAAGACCCATGAAGATCAGCTTGCCCTGCATGGTGCTGATGACGTCGCTCATCTTATCGTTCAGAGAGAGGTATCCCTCCGGTGCATCGATGTCAAACCAGTTGAGGATCGCACCCTTTTCTCTCAGGCGGTAGTCCTCGTTAAAGGTCTCGACCTTGCGGATGACGCTTTCGTCCTTATACTCACCTGCAACAGCCGTGAGCTTAGTCTCGCCGCTGTTCGGTACGTCGAAGTAGAAGAAGTGGTCAGCCGCCGCCTTCTTGCCGAGGGAAACGCCGTTTGCAAACAGCTCGACCTCGGGGAGGTTCGAGTAGACCGTGATCTTCGTGACGTCCTCAACGCGGTCAATGTAGCGCTTGCCGCAGAGGTGCACGAACGGATCGTCAGAGAGCCATGCCTTGTATGCATAGAACGCATCCTTCTTGTACTTGCGGTCGATGGTGACGAGGCCCTTATGGTTCTGGCCGTTTTCGCCGCCCTCGTTACGTGCGTCCGCACCGAAGTCGAACATGTTCCATACATGGGTCGCCCACATATACTTGCGGGTGAAGAACTGTTTGATGAGTTCCTCGTGGTAGTACGC
>JAGAOD010000053.1 GCA_017623855.1 Clostridia bacterium | reverse complement strand
CTCGGCTATGAAATTTCGTTTCGTCATTCGAAGAACGACGATCTTGCTACGCAAGACCACGAAATTCCGGCCCGGAGTAAGTTTGATTCGGGGCAGTATAATGAGAACGGGGTAAGCGAATTGGACAGTACGAAAACGCGTCTGATCCTTGTGCGGCATTGCCAGAGCATGGGCAACCTCACAAAGGTGTTTCAGGGGCAGACGGATTTTGATATCAGCCCGCTTGGTGAAAAGCAGCTGGAGCTTTTAGCGCTCAGACTGCGCAATGTGCCGATCGACACGCTGTATGCGAGTCCGCTCATCCGTGCGTGGAAAACGGCGGAGGCGATCAACAAATACCATGGCCTGCCCATTTTTCCGATGGATGCGCTCAAAGAGATCGACATCGGGGATTTGGCCGGCCGCGCACCGGGACATGTGTTTGACGGTCATCCGGCGCTTGCCGAAAACTGGCGGGAGCATCCGGAGCGCTGTGCGTTTCCGGGCGGTGAGTCCACCGTCGACGTGTATGAGCGTGCCAAAGCGGCACTCGGAAAGATCCTCGGCGAAAGCCGCGGCAAAACGGTGACGGTTGTGTCTCACGGCTTTCTGATGCGCAACATGGTTTGCGTGCTTTTGAATAAGCCGCTCGATGCGCTCGCATCGGTCAGGATCGGCGGCAATACCTCGGTCTCCGAATTTCTGGTTTCGGAAAACGGCGTGGAAGTCGTCCGGCTCGACGATGCTTCACATTTGCCGGATGAACTCAGAGACAGGCTGGATTTCAAGAAAATATGATAAAAGGGACTGCTTGGAGATTTGTCGGGCAGTCCTTTTTGGAAAAGAGTAGATATGATCATTTTAGGTGTGGATCTCGGTAAGGCAAGAACAGGCGTTTCGGCTTGCGACAAAAGCGAAATGCTGGCAAGTCCCGTCGAGGTCGTAAAGGAGCATAACAGAGAACGCCTGCTGCAGCGTGTGGCTGCGCTCGCGGCGGAAAGAAAGGCTGAGCTGATCGTAGTCGGTCTGCCGCGCAACATGGACGGCAGTGAGGGAGAAAGTGCACAGAATGCGCGTGCGTTCGGCGCCGAGATCGCGGAGCTGACCGGCCTTCCGGTGGATTTTTCCGACGAGCGCGGTACAACGGTCACGGCGCATGGGTTTCTGAACGAAACCAATACGCGCGGCAAAAAGCGCAAGGAAACGGTGGATGCCGTCGCAGCGACGATCATCCTGCAGAACTATCTCGATTTCCGCAGAAACAGAAAATAAGTTTTGACTAAAAGAAGTCCGCGCTCATAAAAATGCGTGGACTTTTTTCCTGCTGTGTGGTATAATTTCCATATATATGCATATGTCCGATTTGCGCATTCGAATCGGAAAAGCACATTCAGACAATTTTAAGTATATCTTTAAGGATATTAGACGAGAATGAAAAAGAAAGGACTGATCAAACATGGGGTATAGGATCGTTACGGATTCCGGTATTGATTTGACACAGAAAATGATCGCGGAGCTGGAGCTGACCGTCGGCTCCCTGAAGTTCACGATCGAGGGGAACACGTATGAGGACCGTTCGGACAAATCCGAGCTTCCCACACAGAAGTTCTACGGCATGCTGCGTGAGGGCAAGACCTCCGTTACGACACAGATCAACACGGAAGAGTTCAAGGATCTTTTCGAGCCGATCCTCAAAAACGGCGAGGATATTCTCTATATCGGCTTTTCCGGCGGCCTTTCCGGCACATATCAGAGTGCCTGCATCGCGGCCGAGGAGCTCAGGGAGCAGTATCCGGAGAGAAAGCTCTACACGGTGGACTCCCTGTGCGCGTCCATGGGTCAGGGTCTGCTCGTTTACCATGCCGCTCAGCTTAAGAAAAACGGCACCGATATCGATGTGCTGTATGCATGGCTGAAGGATAACCTTTTGAAGCTTTGCCACTGGTTCACGGTGGATGACTTAAATCACTTAAAGCGCGGCGGCAGAGTTTCCGCGGCGACAGCGCTTGTCGGCACGGTGCTCGGCATCAAGCCCGTCCTGCACGTTGACGACGAGGGTCATCTGATCAACGTGGCAAAGGCGAGAGGCCGCAAGGCTTCCCTCGATATGCTCGTGCAGAAGATGGCGGAATCGGCGATCGAGCCTGAAAATCAGACGATCTTTATCAGCCACGGCGATTGTTACGACGACGCAAAATATGTTGCGGACAAGGTGCGCGAGAAGTTCGGAACCAAGAAGTTTGAGATCAATTTCGTAGGCCCCGTCATCGGCGGTCATGCCGGCCCGGGCGTTGTGGCACTGTTCTTCTTGGGTACACAGAGATAAGTTGTATTTATTAACCGGAGGATAATGAATATGTTGGACGGAAAGCGGATTGAGCTTGGTGTTTGTTATTACCCCGAGCATTGGGACAAATCGCTTTGGCGTGACGATCTTCGCCGCATGCAGGAGCACGGCATTCGCGTCATCCGTGTCGCGGAGTTTTCGTGGAACCTGTTCGAGCCGAAGGAAGGCTGCTTTGACGACAGCTTCTGGGACGAGTTTCTCGACATCGCCGAGGAAGCGAAGATGCAGGTCATCTTCTGTACCCCGACGGCAACACCGCCGGCATGGCTGACGGAGAAGTATCCGGAGGTCCTCAACTGTGACATTTACGGACACCCGTATTATCACGGCTGCAGAAAGCACCACAATATGACGTCGCCGGTCTATCTTGAGTTCGTGCGCCGCATCACGGAGCACATTGCGGAGCATTACAGCCGTCATCCTGCGATCATCGGCTGGCAGATCGACAATGAGGTCAACTGCGAGACGGCCGTATACCACGCGCCGAGCGACCACGCAGCGTTCCGCGCCTATATGAAAAAGAAATACGGTACGCTTGAAAATCTGAACCGCGCGATGGGCACAGCATTTTGGAATCAGACCTATACGGACTGGGACGAGATCCACCTGTCCCGCAACACGCTCGGTGCGAATACCAATAACCCGCACATGATGCTCGAGGAGCGTCGGTTCATCTCCGAGGCGGCGCAGAATTACATCGGTCTGCAGGCGGACATCCTGCGCAAATACAGAAGAGCCGACCAGTTCATCACAACGAACGGCATCTTCGGCATGATCGACAACCACAAGCTGACACGCGAGCAGCTGGATTTCATGACGTATGACAGCTACCCGAACTTTGCGTTCGGTCTGGATACCTCTAAGCTGCAGGAGCGTTCCCTCCGGGACAGAGAGACGTCCTATAATCTGATCCGCACCAGAAGCGTTTCGAACCGCTTCGGCATCATGGAGCAGCAGAGCGGTCCGGGCGGCTGGAACACACGCATGGTGCAGCCGTCTCCGAAGCCGGGGCAGCTTCGTCTGTGGACGTTCCAGTCCGTAGCGCACGGCGCCGATTTTGTCAGCTATTTCCGCTGGCGCACCTGTGCGATGGGCACGGAAATGTACTGGCACGGCCTCTTAAATTACGATAACCGCGACAACCGCCGTCTGGCCGAGCTCAAGCGTACATATCAGGATATAGAGAAGATCCAAAGCGCGGCGGGCGCGAAGGTCACGGCGAAGATCGCCCTGCTGTGCGACTACGACAACGAGTGGGACGGCATGGAGGACAAGTGGCACGGCCCGCTCAGATGGCAGAGCCTGGACGGTTGGTTCAAGGCTTTGGAGCGGGCGCATATCCCGTTCGATTTCGTCAACATCGACGATGACGGTACATCCGAACCGCTTGAGGGCTACGACGTCGTCGTATATCCGCATCCGACCATCATCACCGAGGCGAGAGCGGCAGAGCTTAAAGCATATGCCGAAAACGGCGGTACACTCATCTTCGGCTGCCGCAGCGGCTATAAGGATATCAACGGGCAGGCACCGATGACGCCGATGCCGGGTGTTCTGCGTGAACTGACCGGCGGTACGGTGGAGGATTTCACGTTCATCGGCCCGGCGGACGCACCCGTCAGCATGGTCTGGAACGGTAAGCTCGTTCCGACGCCTGCGTTCAACGATATTCTGAAGCCTGTCGCAGATACCTGCGAGATTGCGGCGGTTTACGACGGCAATTACTATGCCGGTGCACCCGCACTTCTTAAGAATGCGGTGGGCAAGGGCACGGTTTACGCCTTCGGCTCGGTATTCGGCGAGGAGACCGTAAACGCGTTCATTCGCGAGCTTGGTCTTAAGTCCCCGGTAAGTGCGCTTCTGGATATTCCGGAGGAAGTGGAGCTTTCCGTTCGTGAAGCGGCGGACGGCACACGGTACATCTTCCTTCTGAACTATTCCGAGAAGGCACAGGAGATCACCGCACATACCGCAATACAGGATCAGCTGACCGAAACGGAGCTTTGCGGCACGTACACGATGCAGCCGTACGATGTTTTGGTTCTGAAAAATAAATAATTTTGCAGCATACGGCAGATTTTGCTGCCGATTGGGAGGAATCAACATGAGAGAAGAAGAAAAAATCTTTGCCGGCAAATTCTATTGGCCCGGTCATCCGGATCTGGTTGCGCTGAAGCTTAAGTGCCATAATCTTTGCTCCGAGTACAACCGTACATTCGAGCATGAGAAGGAAAAGCGCGCCGAGATCGTCAAGGAGGTCTTTGCCGCATTCGGTGAGGGCTCCTTCGTACAGGGCCCGATCACGATCCATTACGGCTGCCACACAAGCATCGGCAAGAACTTTTTCGGCAATTTCAACCTGACCATTCAGGATGACGCAAAGGTCACGATCGGCGACCGCTGCAATTTCGGCCCGAACGTCACGATCGTCACCCCGCAGCATCCGCTGCTGCCGGACGAACGCCGCGCGCTGAAGACGAAGGACGGCCGTGAGGTTCGCGTTTGCTATGCACAGCCGGTCACGATCGGCAACGACTGCTGGTTCGGTGCGAATGTTGTGGTTTGCCCCGGTGTTACGATCGGCAGCAACTGCGTCATCGGCGCAGGCAGCGTTGTCACGAAGGATATCCCGGACAACAGCATTGCGGTCGGCAATCCGTGCCGTGTACTGCGTACACTGAGTGATGCGGACAGCATGAAGCATCATCCGGAGCTGTTCGGCGACGAAGAATTCGTATTTGATGAATAATGCATCCGGTGGGTGCCGTGTTTTTGCGGCACCCGCTTTTTCTTTGAAATTCTTGCATAACTGATTGAAAATCCTGCTGTTCTTTAGGGAAATACTTGTGTTTTTTTGTTTGTTGTGATAGGATTAAAACAAACAACTGAACTTTTGGAAGGACGATGTCAGCATGAAAATGTCATTTCGCTGGTATGGCAGCGACGATAAGGTAACTCTGCAGAATATCCGCCAGATCCCCGGCATGGAAGCCATTGTAACCGCAGTTTACGACGTTCCGGTCGGTGAAGTATGGAGCCGTGAGAGCATTCAGACACTCAAAAAGCAGGTCGAGGATGCCGGTCTCCTGTTCGAAGTCATCGAGAGCGTTCCGGTCCATGAGGATATTAAGCTCGGCAAGCCGACCCGTGACCGCTACATCGAAAACTACTGTGAAAATATCCGCCGTCTGGGCGAAGCCGGCATCAAGTGCATCTGCTACAACTTCATGCCCGTTTTCGACTGGACCCGTACACAGCTTGACCATCTCCTGCCCGACGGCTCCACGAGCCTCGTTTACTATCAGGAGCAGGTCGAAGCCGTTGACCCGCTGAAGAGCGACAGCGACCTGACCCTGCCGGGCTGGGATGCAAGCTACACCCGTGAGGAGCTCAAGAACGTTGTTGCCGAATACAACGCAATGACGGAGGATGACCTGTGGAATAATCTGCAGTACTTCCTTGAGAAAATCATCCCGGTTGCTGCCGAATACGACATCAACATGGCGATCCATGAGGACGATCCCTGCTGGAGCATTTTCGGCCTGCCGAGAATCATCACCTGCGAGGAAAATCTCGACCGTTTCCTGAAGCTCGTTGACGACCCGCACAACGGTCTCACACTCTGCACCGGTTCCCTCGGCTGCAGCGCACAGAACGACGTCGTGCACATGGCTGCGAAGTACGCCGCAATGGGCCGTATTCATTTCGTCCACGCACGTAACGTTGCCGTTCTCGAAAACGGCTTCGAGGAGCGTGCACACCTTTCTTCCTGCGGTTCTCTCGACATGTACTCCATTCTGAATGCCCTTGCAAAGAACGGCTTCAACGGTTACATCCGTCCGGACCACGGCAGAATGATTTGGGGCGAAACAGGCCGCGCCGGCTACGGTCTCTATGACCGTGCACTCGGTGCAACTTACATAAACGGTCTGTGGGAAGCCATTACAAAGCGCAGCTCCAATTCCGAAAGATAAGCACAAAAAGCCTCCTGCCGATGCACTTCGGCAGGAGGTCATTTTTTAGCTGTTTGCTTTTAAGAAGGACGAAGATCAATCACTCTTCATGCGCTCCCGGATCACGTTGTCGATGCTCTCCATGAGCTCGTTGAGATCAATGCCGTCGGTGTACTTGATGAGCGAATCGACAAGGTCGGGGATATCACTCGGATGATACAGCTCGGCCGAGGTGATCTGAATGGCGTGGTACTCGTTGTGGGTCACAGTGGGCGCAAAGGCGCGCGCCTGATGCTTGCCGTGTCCGCGTCCGCTTACGGCGACAATGTACTCCTTGGCTAACAGATCATTGATCAGCACGTGGTACGAGCTTCTTGAGAAAGCCGGACCGTCCGGGTGCTTGTCGATGATCGCCATGATCTCCGGACCGCAGAGAGGACGTTCGGAACGCCACAGGATCTGCATGATGGCAAGCTCCGCTCTTGTGAGGTGAACCTGCTTTTCGTTTTTGGCTGCCACGGGGTATACTCCTTTCTGTTGCACTAACTTTTCTAATTTTAAGTTTATCGGTATTAGCAGGAAATGTCAAGAATTTCATTAAAATTCTGCACAATACAGCGAAAAAACGTGATATTTTACTAAAAATGAGAAGAGACCGAACGGTGGGGCGGGTCCCCAAAGCCGTTCGGTCTCTTTAGTATTTACAGTAATGTGTCCGATTAACCGTTTTTCTTCATGTATTCGAGGTTCTTGCGGATCAGCTCGCAGCGCTGACGGACGCAGTCCGCGGAACGCAGCGGATCGGCCGGTGTGCCGAATGCATAGTCGAGAAGCTGCTCGACGCTGGTCTCGGCGACGTGCATGCGTGTGTCGGAGGAAGCGTAGTAGACGTAGATCTTGCCGTCGTCATCGGTGATGGCGCCGTTTGTGAAGACGACGTTGGAAACGTCGCCGACGCGCTCCTCGCCCATCGGTGCGATGAAGAAGCCGCCCGGCTCAGCGATGAGCTTTGCGGGATCCTTGAGATCGGTCACGAAAATATACAGAACGTAGCGCAGACCGGCAGCGGTGTTGCGTACGCCGTGTGCGATGTGCAGCCAGCCCTTTTCGGTCTTGATCGGCACTGCACCGGCGCCGTTCTTCGACTCGGTGATCGTGTGATAACGTCTCGGGCTGACGACCTTTTCTTCGTCGATGACAGCGTTTGTGATGTCGTCGCACAGGCCGAAGCTTACGCCGCCCTGATCGCCGGCTTCAATAAAGCTGTCCTGCGGACGGGTGTAGAAAGCATACTTACCGTCAACGAATTCCGGGTGCAGGACGCAGTTGCGCTGCTGAGCGGACTTTGTCTTGAGGTCGGGCAGGCGCTCCCATGTAACGAGATCCTTTGTGCGGACGATGCCTGCGGATGCGAACGCTGCGGAAAGGTCGCGGTCGGTCTTGTCCTTGCTCTCACTGCAGAACACGCCGTAGATCCAGCCGTCTTCATGCTGGGTCAGACGCATATCGTACACGTTGGTCTCTTCGGGGGAGGTGTCCGGCAGAACGATCGGGTAATCGTCAAAGCGGAAGCCCTGTACGGGGCTCTTGCTTCTTGCAACGGCGAAGAAGGACTTGCGGTCATTGCCCTCGACGCGGGCGACCATGCAGTATTCTCCGTTCAGCTTGATCGCGCCGGCGTTGAATACGCAGTTGACGCCGAGACGCTCGAGACCGAGCGGGTTTGTCTCTTCGTCGAGATCAAATTTCCAGAACGGCGGAACGTGGTCTCTTGTGAGCACCGGATTCTCGTAACGGGTATAGATGCCGTTATATTTCTCAGACGGCTTGTTTTCCTGAGCAATCAGCGCTTCGTAGTCGCTGAAGGCCTTTGCGATGTTTGCGTTCATGCGGTATACCTCCGGGAAATTCAAAATAATACAGCCATATGACTTATTCAAAGTATATCATGCGAAAAAAGAAAAGGCAATCATGAGACCGGAGAAAAATCTTTTTCCGGTTCGGAAGGTTCAGAAGCTCGCTGAAGCTATACTTTTCGGGCGAGTTATGCTATAATTATTTTCAATAATCGGGAAGAAGTGAGAATTATGCAAAACGAAAAACAGAATGCGCTGCTCGGTGCGATGATCGGTCTGATCCGCGCGGCATCGAAGAACGGAAAGTCGAAAAACACGGACATGCGGCTTTTGGAGGGGATACACGCGCTGAAAACAGGCGGGGAAACAGATGCGCTGACAAATGTGATCCGTGAGGAGAAATTTGCGGTCGTTCCGAACTGCAGATACTGCGCCATGCCCTGCGGCAGCACGGCGGATGCGGACATGGAAAGTGTGTGGAATGCGCGCGAGGCGGTAGTAAAAGTGAAGAAAGCGATACTCGATGCCGTCCTCGGCATGGATTGGAGCATGGAGGATGAAGCGAAGCTGTTTTTTCTCCACAAAGGTCTGTTTATGCTCGGCGAGGACGAAACGCCGGAGGTGCTGCATGCCGTGCTTTGTGAACTGACACAGCTCAACAAAAAATCCGCTGTTCGTGGAACTTAACCACTTACAGCGGATCGTTTTATTTTGTCCGGAAGTTTTGAAGTATCTCTTCGAGCGTCTCAGCTCTTTTGTGCGCTTTACGGAGAAAGGCTTCGAGACCGGCGTCTTCGTATGCTTTGGAGCCGTGAATATCGGCTTCGAGCGTGATGCTGCCCGCGTAGCCGGATGCGGCGAGCTTTCGCATCAGAGCCTGCCAGTCGATGCTGCCGTCCATCGGAAGCAGGTGCGTGTCGCCGTCTGCGAGGTTATCGTGCAGATGTACGGCGAAAACGCGGTCGGTGTACCGGTCGAGGAGGTCACTGTCCGGTGTCCAATAATGTGCATGGCCGGAGTCGAAACAGAGACCGATATGCGGTGATGTAAAATAAGAGAGTACCGCGTTAAGGTGCTCCGTCACACGGACGTTTTCGAAGGCTAATTTCACTCCGCTGTCCTCTGCGAGCCGGACGAGATATTCGATGCGATTCAGACCCTCGGCGGAGACCGGCGGCGGAGTGCTGCCGTTTGTCAGGTGCAGAACGAGCGTCTCAATGCCGAATTCGGCGCAGTCTGCGATCTCACGAAGCAGGCGCAGTGCGGTTCGGTTTCCGTCCGTGCCGGGAAGCCAGAGGGCGTTCATATCGCGGTATGTGGCGTGCGCGTGTTCTATCTTTAAGTCGAATGCTTTTGCAAGCCATACGCGATCGACGCGTGTGGCCATTTCGCTGTTGTCCCATCCGAGAATGATTGAGTCAAACCCGGCCTTTTTAAGCATGGGAAAGCGAAACTCGAGGGGGATGGGGTATCCGGTTGAGGCGCTGATTCCGAGCATAACGATCTCCTTATAACGTAACGGTTCCGCCGGTCGAAGCAAAGAGGCGGCGCATTTCAGCCTTGAGACCGCGCAGTGCGGGGGAGGAAAGCTGCGAGTCGTTCTGCATGATGCCGCGCGCGCAGGTCTGCGCTTCGCTCAGAACCTGCATGTCGTTCATCATGTCGGCGATCTTCATTTTCGGCAGACCGTGCTGGCGCTGCCCGAAGAAATCACCGGGGCCTCTGAGGCGAAGGTCCTCGTCGGCAACCTTGAAGCCGTCCGTTGTGCTGCAGAACATGCGAAGCCGCTGCACCGTTTCCTCGTTCTGCGCTTCAGTGACGAGAATACAGGTGGACTTATGCTTGCCGCGTCCGACACGGCCGCGCAGCTGATGCAGCTGGGAAAGACCGTACCGTTCGGCGTTTTCGAT